>NZ_PPPT01000163.1 GCF_006483445.1 Bradyrhizobium guangdongense
TTTCGAATGTCCGGCGAGGCTGGCATTCGACGGCAAGCATCGAGGCACCCGCCATGGTCGCGGCCAGCGGCTGCGCGCCGCCCATGCCGCCGAGGCCGGCGGTCAAAATCCATTTGCCGGCGAGGCTGCCGCCATAATGGCGCCGGCCGACTTCGACGAAGGTTTCGTAGGTGCCCTGCACGATGCCCTGGCTGCCGATATAGATCCAGGAACCCGCGGTCATCTGGCCGAACATCATCAGGCCTTGCCGGTCGAGCTCGTTGAAATGATCGAGCGTCGCCCAATGCGGCACGATGTTGGAATTCGCGATCAGCACGCGCGGCGCATCCGCATGCGTGCGGAAAATGCCAACGGGCTTGCCGGACTGCACCAGCAGCGTCTGGTCGCCCTCGAGCTTGCGCAAGGAGGCGACGATGCGGTCAAAACTCTCCCAGTCGCGCGCGGCGCGGCCGATGCCGCCATAAACGACGAGCTCGCTCGGGCGTTCCGCGACCTCGGCGTCGAGATTGTTCATGAGCATCCGCAGCGGCGCTTCGGTCAGCCAGCTCTTGGCGCTGATCTCGCTGCCGCGGGGGGCACGGATCGTACGGTCATTGTCCAGTCGGCGGCTCATGATGAAGCACCCTCTTCGGCAAGTCTCGGAAACGGATTGTTTTGTGATGCGGACAGCGCCGCGGCTGGCAGCGCGCCGGCATCGACCAGCGCGGCGGCTTTTGTGATGTCGCCAGCCATGTAGCGATCGGCGCCCAACGCGGGCACCTGCTCGCGCAGTTTGGCAATGACGGCGGTGAGCGGCGCGCTGGTCGCATGCGGCGCACGCAGCGTGATGCCTTGCGCGGCGACCAGCAGTTCGATGCCGAGGATGGTGGCGAGATTGTCGGACATGTCGGAGAGGCGCCGCGCAGCGTGCGCAGCCATGGAGACGTGGTCTTCCTGGTTGGCGCTTGTGGGTGTCGAGTCGATCGAGCAGGCCGACGCGCGCTGCTTGTTCTCGGCGAACAGCGCAGCGGCGGTGACCTCGGCAATCATGAAACCTGAGTTGAGGCCGGGCTCGGGCGTGAGGAACGGCGGCAGCCCGAAATTGAGCGCGGGGTCGACCAGCGTCGCGATGCGGCGTTCGCTGATCGCCCCGATCTCCGAGAGTGCCAGCGCGATCTGGTCGGCGGCGAACGCGACCGGTTCGGCATGGAAGTTTCCGCCGGAGACGATCTCGCCGGTCTCGACCAGCACCAGCGGATTGTCGGTGACGGCATTGGCCTCCGTCCTCAGCGTGCGCGCGGCCTGCGTGATCAGGTCGAGTGCGGCGCCAGCAACCTGCGGCTGGCAGCGCAGGCAATAGGGATCCTGCACGCGCTCGTCGCCTTCGAGATGCGACTGCCTGATATCGCTGCCGTCAAGCAGAGCCATCAGCGCGCTGCCTGCCGCAGCCTGCCCGGCATGCCCGCGCAGCGCGTGAATTTCGGGGCGAAACGGCGCTGTCGACGCCATGGCCGCATCGACTGACAACGCCCCGGTCACCAGCGCCGCGCAGGCCAGATGATGCGCGCGCAGCACGCCCGCGATGGCGTAGGCGGTCGAGAATTGCGTGCCGTTAATAAGTGCAAGACCTTCCTTCGGGCCCAGCGTCAACGGCGTGAGGCCCGCGCCACTCAACGCCTCTCCGCCAGGTACCGCCTTGCCATCAACGAGCGCCTGCCCCTCCCCGATCATCACGGCCGTCATATGCGCCAGCGGCGCAAGATCGCCGGAAGCGCCGACCGAACCCTGCTGCGGCACTAGCGGACAAACATTTCGCGCAAGCATCGCCTGCAACTGTTCGATCACCTCACGACGCACGCCGGATGCGCCTCGCCCGAGCGAGATGATCTTCAGCGCCATCATCAGGCGGACAATCGGCTCGGGCGTGGGCGCCCCCACGCCGCAGCAATGCGAGACGATGAGATTGCGCTGGAGAGCCGCGGTCTGGTCGGGTGCGATGCGCTTCGAGGCCAGCTTTCCAAAGCCGGTGTTGATGCCATAGACGGGAACATCGGCGCGCGCCGCCTTCGCGACGATTTGCGCGGCGGCCTCGACGCGCGGCCAGAAGGCCGGATCGAGCTCGACGGAGCTGCCTGCCAGCACGCGCGCGAGATCGTCGAGCCCGACCTTTCCGGGCACAACGACGATCGGCGCGTCCGCAGCGTTCATTGTCCCCTCCACACCCGTGCATGCAGCGGGTTGAAGCCGATGCGGTAGACGAGCTCGGCGGGACGCTCGATGTCCCAGATTGCGAGATCGCACCATTTGCCTGGCTCCAGCGTGCCGGTTTCGGCCAGCACGCCGAGCGCACGCGCGCCTTCCCGTGTCACGCCGGCAAGGCATTCGGCAACGGTCATGCGGAACAGCGTCGCGCCCATGTTCATGGCGAGCAGCAGCGAGGTGATGGGCGACGAGCCGGGATTGCAATCGGTCGCGAGCGCCGTGTGGACGCCATGCTCACGAAACAACTCGACCGGCGGCTTCTGCGTCTCGCGGATGAAATAGAAGGCACCGGGCAGCAGCACCGCGACGGTGCCAGCCTTCGCCATCGCCGCGGCGCCGGCGGCATCGGTATGCTCGAGATGATCGGCCGACAGCGCGGAGAATTTCGCGGCGAGTGCGGCGCCGCCGAGATTCGAAAGCTGATCGGCGTGCAGCTTGACCGGCAGGCCGAGCGCCCTTCCCGCCTCAAACACGAGCGCGGTCTGCTCGCCCGAAAAGGCAATGCCTTCCATGAAGGCGTCGACGGCGTCGGCAAGGCCGGCCTTTGCGACCGCGGGCAGCATCTCCTTGCACACCAGATCGATATAGCGGTCCTTGTCGCCTCCAGCCTCCGTCGGCAGCGCATGCGCGCCGAGGAACGAGGTCTTGACCGTCACCTTCCGATCTCGCCCGAGCGCGCGCGCGGCTGCGAGCTGGCGCATCTCGGTCTCGGTATCGAGGCCATAGCCGGACTTGATCTCGATCGTCGTGACACCTTCGGCGATCAGGGCATTGAGCCGCGGCAGTGCGCCTGCGACAAGCTCGGCCTCGCTCGCCTTGCGCGTTGCGGCCACCGTCGAGACGATGCCGCCGCCGGCGCGCGCGATCTCCTCGTAGCTCGCGCCCTTCAGACGCAGCTCGAACTCATGCGCGCGGTTGCCGCCATAGACGAGGTGGGTGTGGCAATCGACCAGCCCAGGCGTGATCCACCGCCCCGCGCAATCGATGCGCTCCGCCGCGTCAGCATCCGACGCAAAGTCGGCGCGGGGACCGGCAAAGACGATGCGGCCGTCGCGGGCCGCGATCACGCCGTCCTCGACCGTGCCGAGATCGGCCGCGTCCTGCCGCATCAACGCGAGCCGGGCATTGTGCCAGATCCGATCGAAGCGCTGTGCCATGCGGCCTTCCCTGACGTGCCGGAAGCTTGACTTATATGTCTAGACATATAATCGTGGCGAGGTTCTGTCCAGCCGGCTGACACATGACGCGCCTGCATTTCACATCCGCGCTGCTGCCCCAGGGATGGGCCGACGACGTGCGGCTGGAGGTCGCGGACGGAACGATCGTCAGTGTCATACCCGGCACGCCGCCGGAGAGCGGCGACGAACGGCATGCGCTGGCCGTTCCCGGCATCGCGAGCCTGCATAGTCACGCTTTCCAGCGCGGCATGGCGGGATTAGCGGAAACACGTGGCGACAGCGCCGATACGTTCTGGACCTGGCGCGACACCATGTACCGTTTTGCGCTCGACATGACGCCCGACGATGTCGCAAGCGTCGCGACGCTGCTCTATACCGAGATGCTCGAGCAGGGTTTTACCCGCGTCGGCGAATTCCATTACCTGCATCACGACCACGACGGCCGGCCCTATTCCGACATTGCCGAGATGGCGACGCGCATCGCGCAAGCCGCCACGGCCAGCGGCATCGGACTCACCCTGCTGCCGAGTTTCTATGCGCACGGCTCCTTCGGTGGCGCGCCGCCACATGCCGGCCAACGCCGCTTCATCTGCTCGGTCGATCAGTTCGCCAAGCTGATGGCAGCTTCACGCAAGGCGATCCGCAAGTTGCCCGGCGCCAATATCGGCATCGCGCCGCACAGCCTGCGCGCCGTGGCACCTGGCGAGCTCACCTCCATCATTCCCCTCGCCGAGGGTGGCCCGGTCCACATCCATGCGGCCGAACAGACCCGGGAAGTAGAGGATTGCCTCGCCTGGTCGGGCCAGCGTCCCGTGGAATGGCTGCTTGGCCACGCGCCGGTCGATCAGCGCTGGTGCCTCATTCACGCGACCCACACGACATCAGCCGAAGTCACGGCTTTCGCCGAAACGGGCGCCGTTGCAGGCCTCTGCCCCATCACCGAAGGCAGTCTCGGCGACGGCATCTTTCCTGCGCGCGAGTTCGTGACCGCCGGAGGCAAGTTTGGGGTCGGTACCGATTCCAATGTGATTGTCGGCGTCGCCGACGAGCTGCGCCAACTCGAATATGGTCAACGGCTAAAGCATCGCGAACGCAACGTGCTGTCTGGCGGCGCTGGCATTTCGACCGGCCGCGCGCTGCTCGATGGTGCGCTCGCGGGCGGCGCCCAGGCGCTTGCACAGCCGATCTCGGGGCTCGCGGTTGGCGCGCGCGCCGACATCGTCACGCTCGACACCAACCATCCCTCGCTTGCCGGACGCCGGGGCGATGCCGTGCTCGACGGCTGGATCTTTGGCACTCAGGCCGGCGCGATCGACTGCGTCTGGGCGAGCGGGGAAAAGCTCGTCGAAGGCGGACGGCACCGGCTGCGCGATAAGGCACGCGAGAACTTCGCAACGACGGTGCGGAGGCTCCTGGCATGAGCCTCACCCTCGATCGCGACAAGGCCGCCGACAAGCCGACGCTGCACAAGCGTATCAAGCAGGACATCGAAAGCCGCATCCTCACCGGCGAATGGCCGCCGGGTCATCGCATTCCCTTCGAGCATCAGTTGATGGCGCGCTACGGCTGCTCGCGCATGACCGTGAACAAGGCGTTGTCGGAGCTCGCACAGGCCGATCTCATCGAGCGGCGGCGGCGCGCGGGCTCCTTCGTGCGCCGTCCGCAGCATCTCTCCGCCGTGCTCAAGATCGCCGACATCCGCGCCGAGATCACTGCGCTCGGGCGCGCCTACGGTTACGAGCTGATCCGCTGCACCCGCCGCGCGGCCACCGCCGCCGACCGCGAACGTCTCGGCGTGCGCAAGGCCGGCAAGGTGATTGCAATCGCCTGCCGCCACAGCGCGGACAATGTGCCCTTCGCCGTCGAGGACCGGCTGATCGATCTCGAATCCGTGCCGGACGCGGCCAAGGCCGATTTTGCGGCCGAGCCGCCCGGCACCTGGCTGCTTCATCATGTCCCATGGACCGAGGCCGAGCACACGATCAGCGCTATCGTCGCAGACGACGACATCGCGGCATCGCTCGACATTCCCGTCGGTGCGCCGTGCCTCGTGGTCGACCGCCATACCTGGCGTAGCGCGCGCACGATCACCGCGGTGCGCCTGCTCTATCCCGGCGAGTCCCATCGGCTCACCGCGCGCTTCAAGGGAGGCTGAGATGCGCACGGCACAAAATATGCAACAGCGGCACAGACGTTCGCTGGCATCGAAGTGAACAGACCAACAGGACGGCAAACCACAGTTCGGCAAGAGGACCATCATCATGCGTAGTTCAAAAATCGTTGCGACAATCATTGCACTCGGCGTATCCGCCCCGGCGCTCGCCGACGACGTCAAGGTCGGCATCGGCATCTCCGGATGGACCGGCTTTGCGCCGCTGACGCTGGCGAACCAGGCCGGCATCTTCAAGAAGAACGGGCTCGACGTCACCATCAAGAAGATCCCGCAGAAGGACCGCCACCTCGCCATCGCGTCCGGCGACATTCAGTGTGCGGCGACGACGGTTGAAACCTGGATTTCCTGGAACGCCAATGGCGTTGCCACGAAGCAGATCTTTCAGCTCGACAAGAGTTTTGGCGCCGACGGCATGGCCGTGCGCAACGACGTTGCCGCGATCAAGGACCTGAAGGGCAAGACGGTCGCAGCGTCCGCACCGGGCACCTCGCCCTATTTCGCGCTCGCCTGGATGCTCAAGAAGAACGGGCTCACGGTGAAGGACGTCACCGTCGTGAACCTCGAACCGGCCGCTGCCGCACAGGCTTTCGTCTCCGGCCAGAACGACGCCGCGATGACCTATGAGCCGTATCTGTCGACGGTGCGCGCTGCGCCCGACAAGGGCAAGATCATCGCCACCACGCTCGACTATCCCATGGTGATGGACACCTTTGGCTGCACGCCGAAATTCCTGAGCGAGAACCCGAAGGCCGCGCAGGCGCTTGCCAACAGCTACTTTGAAGCGCTCGACATGATCGCGAAGGACCAGGCCAAGGCCTACGAGATCATGGGCGCCGACGTGAAGCAGACCGGCGAGCAGTTCGGCAACTCGGCAAAATACCTGCGCTGGCAGGACAAGGCCGCCAACCAGAAGTTCTTTGCCAGCGACTTCCTGACCTTCAACAAGGAAGCTGCCGACCTCCTGCTCGAGATCGGCATCATCAAGGCAGCGCCGAAGGTCGAAGACCTCTACGACGCCAGCTTCATCAAGTAACGCCAACTGCGCTTTGGCCCCGCTTCACATGCGTGAAGCGGGGCCTGCGCGATCGATCCACGTCCGGAAACCTCTCCTGTGATACGCCCCCTGGATCCCGTGACATCGAAGCAACGCGCGGCCTATGGCCTCGCATTCTTCATTCTATTCGTCCTCCTCTGGTCATGGGCGACGTTCGGCGGCTACGTCTCAAAGACGTTTCTCGCCAATCCCCTCACCATGGTGCAGGAGGGCTTTGAGCTTCTGACCAAGCACGGCTTCCTCTACGACATCGGCATGACGATCTGGCGCGTGGTCGGCGGCTTTGTACTCGCCGCGATCATCGCGGTGCCTATCGGCGTGCTGATGGGCGCCTACAAGCCGATCGAGGCCTTCCTCGAACCGTTCGTGTCGTTTGCGCGCTACCTGCCCGCCTCCGCCTTCATTCCGCTGCTGATCCTGTGGGCCGGCATCGGCGAGCTGCAAAAGCTGCTCGTCATCTTTATCGGCTCGGTGTTCCAGATCATCTTGATGATCGCCGTCACCGTCGGCAGCACGCGACGCGACCTGGTCGAAGCCGCCTATACGTTAGGGGCGAGCGATGGCGGCATCATCCGCCGCGTGCTGCTGCCCTCCTCCGCGCCTGAGATTGCCGAGATCCTTCGCCTCGTGCTCGGCTGGGCGTGGACGTATGTCATCGTCGCCGAGCTGATCGGCTCATCGTCCGGCATCGGCCACATGATCACCGATAGCCAGGCGCTGCTCAACACCGGGCAGATCATCTTTGGCATCATCGTGATCGGGTTGATCGGCCTGATCTCGGACTTCCTGTTCAAGGCGTTCAACGCCTGGCTGTTCCCGTGGAAGCTCGCATGACGAAGCTCAGGATCGACCAGGTCTCCCGCACCTTCCCTGCCCGCGGCGGTCATGCACCGACCCGCGCGCTGGAGCCGACCAATCTCGATGTCGGCGACAACGATTTTGTCACGATCCTCGGCCCCTCCGGCTGCGGAAAATCCACGCTGCTGCGCATCGTTGCCGGCCTCGACCGTCCGACCAGCGGGCGCGTCACGCTCGACGGGCGAGAGGTCACCGGCCCCGGCGCCGATCGCGGCATGGTGTTCCAGTCCTACACGCTGTTTCCCTGGCTCACCGTGCGCGAGAACATCGCCTTTGGCCTGCGCGAGCGCGGCGTCGCGCAAGCCGAGCGCTACAAGGTTGCGGATGCCCTGATCAGGCAGGTCGGCCTCACCGGCTTCGAGAACCACTGGCCAAAGCAGCTCTCCGGCGGCATGCAGCAACGCACGGCGATTGCACGCGCGCTCGCCAATGATCCCAAGATACTTTTGCTCGACGAGCCCTTCGGCGCGCTCGACAACCAGACCCGCGCGCTGATGCAAGAGATGCTGCTCGGCATCTGGGAGCGCGACCAGAAGACCGTTCTGTTCGTCACCCACGACATCGAGGAAGCGATCTTCCTCGGCAGCCGCGTCGTCGTGATGAGCGCGCGTCCCGGCCGCATCAAGGCCGACATTCCGATCGACCTGCCGCACCCGCGCTCCTACAAGATCAAGACCACGCCGGAATTCACCGCACTGAAGGAGCGGCTGGTCGAGGAAATCCGCACCGAGGCTTTGAAGGTCGCTGCCCATGCCTGACGATCGTTTCGATGGCGCACGCGTACTTGCCGATCTCAACGCGTTGCGCGCGATCGGCACCTACAAGACCGGCGTGCACAAGCCGACATTTTCCGAACCGCACAAGCAGTCCCTGGATTGGCTGGTACGGAAACTGCCAGAGGCCGGCCTGTCCGCCACGATCGACGGCATCGGCAACGTCTTCGGAACCAGCGCCAAGGCAGGGCCGAAACTGCTCGCCGGCTCCCATCTCGAAAGCCAGAACTATGCCGGCTGGCTCGATGGCCCGCTTGGCGTCGTCTACGCGCTCGAGGCCGCACGCGTGCTCAATGCCGACCCCACACTCAAAGGCGCGGTCGAAGTCGCCTCCTGGTGCGACGAGGAAGGCCATTTCGGCAGCTTCCTGGGCTCACGCTCCTATGTCGGTCAGGTGACGGAGGCCGAGATCGACGCCGCGCGCGACCGAACCAATGGTCGCACCATGCGCGATGCCCTCGCTGAGATGGGTCTTTCGGGACGCGCGCGCATCGCGGTCGAGCCGGGACGGCACGTCGGATATCTGGAGGCACATATCGAGCAGGGCGACACGCTCGAAAGCGGCAAGCTCGCGATCGGCGTCGTGACCTCCATCGTCGGCATCTGGCAATACAGAATCAATTTCATCGGTGAGCAGAACCATGCCGGCACCACGCGCATGGCCGTGCGCAAGGATGCCGGCCTGGCACTAGCCAAATTCTGCGTAGCGATCGACCAGCGCTTCCCCAGCGCATGCGGTACCCGCACGGTCTGGACCACCGGCCGCATTACGCTCGATCCCGGCGCGCCGAGCATCATACCCGGCGGCGCGGAGATGCTGTTCCAGATCCGCGACGACAATCCGGCCGTCATCGCGCGGCTGGAGGAGTTGCTGCGAACGATGGCGGCCGAGGCCAGTGCGAAGGGCCCCTGCACCGTCACCGTGGAGAAGATCCGCACCGGCGCGCCCGCCATGATGAACCCGGGCATTCAGGACGCGATCGAAGCCGCAAGCAAGGCGCTGGCCGGCGGCCGATCTCTGCGCATGCCGAGCGGCGCCGGCCATGATGCGCAAATGCTCGCGACCGTGATGCCCTCAGGGATGCTGTTCGTGCCCTCGATCGGCGGCATCAGTCATCACTGGACCGAGAACACCGATGATGCCGACATCGTCACCGGCGCACGGGTTTTCGTCGATGCCTGCCGGCGGATTCTGGCGGGATAGATTCCGCTCGCTCGGCGTAGCCCGGATGGAGCGCAGCGTAATCCGGGTCCTTTCCGCCCGATGTCCCGGATTACGCTGCGCTCCATCCGGGCTACGGACTGGCGTCGCGTCCGAACCGCTCGACCAGGAAATCGATGAACAGGCGTACCTTGACAGAGAGATGCCGCGTTGGCGGATAGACGGCGTAGAGCGCCAGCGGCGGCGCCGCGAAGTTCTTCAACACCGGCCGCAGCTCGCCGCGCTTCAGCGCGTCCTCCGCGATGAAGGTCGGCAGCAGCGCCAATCCCCTGCCCTTGATCGCGACGTCGCGCAGCACCTCCGCGTTGTTGACGCAGAGCGACCAGGTGGGCTGGATCCAGTGCACACCGTCGCTGCCGGTCAGCTTCCACTGATTGCCTGTGAGTAGAAAACCGTAGGTCAGCGCGACATGCGTGCGCAGGTCCTGAGGGTGGGCGGGCGTGCCGTGCCGCTTGAGATAATCCGGCGAGGCGCAGATCAGCCGCTCGATCGGCATGATTTTTCGTGCGATGAGGCTCGATGACTCCAGCTCGGCAATCCGCAGCGTCACGTCAAAGCGGTCCTGCACGGGATCGAGCAGATCGTCGCTGAGCACGAGCTGAACCTGTAGCTCCGGATATTTCGTCATGAAATCGGCGAGCACGGGTCCGAGCCGCATCGTGCCGAACGACATCGGCGCGTTCACGCGCAACAGCCCCCGCGGCGCCGATTGCGATTGCGTCACAGCGTGATCGGCCGCCTCGATCTCGCCGAGAATGACCAGCGCGCGCTCGTAATATTGCTGGCCGCTCTCGGTCGGGCTCGCGTGCCGCGTGGTGCGGTTGAGCAGTTGGACGCCGAGGCTCTCCTCGAGATCGGCGATGTATTTCGAGATCGCCGAGCGCGAGAGCCGCAATTGCCGGCCCGCCTCGGCAAAGCTGCCGCTGTCGACCACTTTGACGAAGGCCCGCAGGCTCGCGACCTTATCCACCCCGGCGTCCTGATTGTTTCCAAATCGTAGACATATCCGTCATAAAAGCATGGATTGTCGCCAAAACAAAGCTGCACGATATTTCCTGCGAGAGCGAAACTGCTCCCCAGGCTTTGGAGGATGAGATGTCAGGACTTCACCATGTCACCGCGATCGCCGGCGATCCGATCCGTAATTTTGGCTTCTACACGCGCGATCTCGGGCTGCGCTTCGTCAAGAAGACCGTCAATTTCGACGACCCCGCGACCTACCATTTCTATTATGGCGACGAGACCGGCCGCCCCGGCACGATTTTGACCTTCTTCCCCTGGGCTGGCGTGCCGCAAGGACGGCGCGGCGTTGGCGAGACGCACCAGACGGCGTTTCGCGTGCCGCAGCGCTCGCTCGGCTACTGGACCCAGCGCTTCATCGAAAAGGGCGTCGCTTACGAGGCGCTCGAAAAGCGCTTTGGCGAATCCGTGCTGCCGTTCACCGATCCCGATGGCATGGCGCTGGCACTCGTCGGCGTGGCCGGTGCCGAGAACGAGCCGGCCTGGAGCAATGGCGACGTGCCGGCCGAGCACGCGATCCGCGGCTTTCACGGTGTGACGCTGCTGCTCGACAATGCCGCGAAGACGGGCGCGATCCTTACCGACGTGCTCGGCTTCAAGGAGATCGCGCGCGAAGGCAACGTGATCCGCTTCAGGGCGCCGGGCGATGTCGAAGGCAGTGTCGTCGACATTTACGAGGCCAAGGGCTTTTTGCGCGGACATCAGGGCGGCGGCTCCGTCCATCACATCGCCTTCCGTGCGGCCGACGACGCCGAACAGGGCGCCATGGCACAGAAGCTCGTCGACAGGCACGGTCTGCATCCGACCGAGCAGCGCGACCGCAACTATTTTCGCTCGATCTATTTTCGCGAGCCCGGCGGCGTGCTGTTCGAGATCGCAACGGATATTCCAGGCTTTGCCGTGGACGAGCCCGTGGCCACGCTCGGCCGCGATTTGAAGCTGCCGGGCTTCCTGGAGCCGCACCGCAAGCAGATCGAAGGCGTCCTGCCCAATCTGGAAGAGACCGCGTCATGACCGAGACGTCTTTCATCTATCGCTTCGAGCCTGCGAGCAGGCCCGGAGCACCGCCCTTGCTGCTGCTGCACGGCACCGGCGGCGACGAGAACGATCTGTTGCCGCTCGGCGGCATGATCTCGCCCGGCTCAGCGCTGCTCTCGCCGCGCGGCCGCGTGCTCGAGCACGGCATGCCGCGCTTCTTTCGCCGGCTTGCGGAAGGCGTCTTCGACGAAGACGACGTGCGCAGGCGCGCGCTGGAGCTCGGTGACTTCATCGCAAGCGCGCGGGAGCGCTACGGCATCGCAGCGCCGATCGCCGTCGGCTTCTCCAACGGCGCCAACATCGCAGCAGCACTTCTGCTGATGCAGCCGGATGCGCTCGCGGGTGCGATCCTGCTGCGCGCCATGGTGCCGCTGTCGAATCCGCCGCGGGCAAAGCTCGATGGCAAACAGGTGCTGCTGCTGTCGGGACAGGCCGACCCGATCGTGCCAGCGCACAATTCGGCAAAGCTCGCCGCGCTGCTGTCCGATGCAGGTGCCGATGTCGACCAAAAAATCCTGCCGATCGGCCACCAGCTCTCGCAGGCCGACGTGACGCTGTCGCGCGGTTGGCTCGGCGGCATCAACGCGCGCGCCGCGTAATCAACTCAAGGTGGCGCGTCGTTTGACGACGATGCGCCGCTTCTGGTTACAGCCGCGCGTCACGACCAACCAGTGCGTGCTGCGCGCATTGCGTCATTGTCGCTGACGACGAGTATTTGTCGTGCGGAACCCACTTATTTTGCCTTGGTGAACGCGCGCGGATTCAACGCTGCAGCGTCGCGGCGTTGCTTGGCCTGACGCCGGCCCAACCCGCGGAGCGGTAAGAACTTACGCTCCGGAGTGTCGAATGACAGATGATCGCGCCTGCACGGATCGGGAAAACCTGCAAATTACAGGGACGCCGAAAAGCTGGGCAGGGTCTACTCGCAATAGACTTGGCTGTACTTGTCGAACTACTTCGCGGGCCGCGATCGAGCCTGACGGAAAAGCACCGCGCCACCGCTACAGCATGTTTCCCGTCATTTCATTGTGCTTCCGGCCCGCGCATTCCGATGATATCTAAAGGCCTTGTAGATATTTACGTATTTTTAATTTTTTGATGGTGCGGCGTTGAATAAAGCCTTTGGCGATTCATTCAACCTGTCGTCCTCCCACCCAGAGATTTCATCCTCGGGGCACGACGCTGGTCATTCCGTCATTGTTCCAGACGCGCATCTCCTGTTCTCGGGAGACTACGCGCGCGCCGGGCGCGATCTCATCATCTCCGACGACCATCACAAATTCACGGTGCCGAACTACTTTGCCGGCAACAAGCATCCGACGCTGATCTCACCCGAGGGCGCGCCACTCGATCCCAGAGTGATCGAAGCCTATACCGGACACACCGCTTACGCGCAGGCTGGCGATCCCGCGGCATCGTCCGCCGGCAAGGTGGTCGGCCATGTCGTCAAGATGACGGGCAGCGCGAGCATCGTCCGCAATGGCGTGTCCATCATCGTCAATGACGGCGACGCGGTCTATCAAAACGACCTCGTGCAGACCGGCAGCAGCTCGACCCTCGGTCTCGTTCTCAACGATGGCGGCGCGTTCAACCTGTCCGCCAATTCGCGGTTCATGCTGAACGAGCTGACCTACGATCCGACCAGCACCTCGAACAGTGCGCTGCTGACGCTGGTGCAGGGCGCGGCGAGCTTCGTGGCTGGTCAGGTCGCGAAGACCGGCGACATGAAGGTTGCGACTCCGGTCGCGACCATGGGCATTCGCGGTACCGCCGTCATCCTCGACATCAACTCGGTCGATGGCAAGGTATCGATCTCCGTCGTCGACCAGCAGGATGGCCAAGTCCACGCGGTGCAAGTGTTCAACACCCAAGGCATCCTGATCGCCACGGTGACGAGCAACGGCAATTCGCTGACCCTGACGCCGACAGCGACCTTCGAGGTTATTGCGCAGGAAAGCAACAAGACACCGCAGCAGATTGCACTGGAATTGAATGTCCTTCAGCAGGTCCTGAACACCTACCAGGGATGGAAGGCCATCGATCCAAGCCTGCCGGAACACACCGAGAATAAGGGGGGTGGCGACAAGAATGCCAGCCCGAACACGCCGACCAAATTCGCCGGCAGCCCGCCGCTCAATCCACCCGGTACCGAATATCATCCACCGACGATGCAGATCGCGCAAGGCAACGGGAACGTGGCGCCGCCGCAGATCGTCGTGATCAACAACGCGCCCTCCGGCGGATCGCCCACGTTCACGCCGATCTCGTCTGATCCTCCGCCCACGATCCAGGTTAAGCCGCCGTCCGCGATCCCCTTCGTGGTGACCCCGCCGACCCTCGCCTCGATCACCTCGGGAGGCGGCGATCATTTCGGCCCCGTGATGAGCGCCAGCGGCGACGTGGTCTATGATCCCGATGGCGCGATCTATTTCTACGACCGCGAGACGGGGACCACGCTGACGGTCGCCTCGCCCGCCGACGGCTGGATCTACGGCTCCCCGACCATCAGCATGGACGGCCGCTACATCGTCTATCAGGGCTCGCAGAACGGCGGCAGCAGCTACATCTTCGTCTACGGCACCGATCCCAGCGATGCCGCTTACTATCACACGCCGACCCTGATCGCACAGGGCGGCGCTGCCGCCGTCAGCGGCGACGGCAGTACCATCGTCGTCGAGCAGGGTGCCGGCAATATCGCGATCTACGATCTGCAGGGCACGCTGAAGGGAACCATCACGCCGCAGGCCGTCGGCGGCGGCGTCACGCTGTGGCGGCCCGCGATCAGCGCCGACGGTCACGTCATTACATTCTGGAGCTCGGAGTCTGCGACGCCCGGCGGCGCCGGCCATCTCTATGCCTTCAACGCCTCCACCGGCACGATCGCAGAGATCGCGAGCACCGCGAGCGGCGCCGGAAACAGCGCTGCCTCCGTCAGCGCCGACGGCCATCTGATTGCCTATACGACGACGGATGCGAGCGGCCATTCCGAGGTCTATCTCTACGACCTCAACACCGGCCACGTCGTCTTCCACACCGCGAATGCGGCAGGCAGCAGCTACTATCCCGTGCTCAGTCCCGACGGGCATTTCCTCGCCTTCACCAGCGACGCGCATGTCACCTCCGCCGACACCAACGCGTTTGCCGACATCTATATCGTCGACGTCACCGACCCGTCCGCGCCGCAATACAAGCTGGTGTCGGAGGGCAATGCCGCCGCCAGCAATGGCGGCGTGGCGATCAGCGCCGGCGGCCAGTATGTGGCGTTCGGCAGCGCCAGCCAGATCTTCGTCGCCGACCCGACCTCGGGCAAGAGCGCGATCATCCTGGAGACGGCGAGTTCGCCCGACATTCTGACTGCGCACGGCACCATCACACTGACCGGTGATTTCACCGGTGTCGGCATAAGCATCACCGACGTATTTGGCCACGCGACGCCGAACTTCACGGCGACCTTCGATTCCTCAGGTCACATCAACTGGACCTTCAGCGAGGCCAGGAGCGATTTCGCCTTCCTCTCCTACGGCGAGGACGCCACCCAGCGATTCAACGTCAACCTGTCGGCCGACAACGGCACCCTGACCATTCCGGTCTTCGTCACCGTGCATGACGGCGTGCAGCCGACGATCGCGCCGATCGATGCCGCGCCGATCGCCAATCCGGTGACCTTGACGCAAAGCGACGAGAACACGCCGGTTACGATCACGGCCGCAACCCTGCTGGCCGGCGTCACCGATATCGACGGGCCGTTCCCGCTCACCATCACCGCTCTCGGCATCGCGAGCGGCGGCGGCAGCCTCGTCCACAATGACGACGGCACCTGGACCTACACGCCGGCGGAGAACTATAGCGGCCCCGTCAGCTTCAACTACACGGCATCAGACGGAACGCTGAGCGCGAGCTCGATCGCGAGCCTCAATATCTCCGCCGTCGACCAGCCGCCGGTTGCGGGCCCGGTCACGCTCGCGCCAGGCGCCGAGGATACGGCCTACACGATCAATCCATCCGATCTTCTCGCCGGTGTGAGCGATCCGGACGGACCGTTCCCGCTGTCGATTACGGCGCTCAGCATCGCCAGCGGCGGCGGCAGCCTCGTCCACAATGACGACGGCACCTGGACCTACACGCCGGCGGCCAATTACAACGGCGCGGTCAGCTTCAACTATACGGCCTCGGACGGCACGCTGGTCTCCAGCGCGACGGCGAGCCTGAATCTCGCGCCGGTCAACGACGCGCCGACGATTGCCGGCGGCTCCGTCGTCACCGGGGCGGTCGACGTTCCCGTGACCACAGGCGGCGCCGGCAGTCATACGCCCGGCGCGGACGCGATCCTCAATGCCGGCTCCGGGCTGATCAGCGGACTGAACGGCCATTCCGGCTACGGCACGCTGGCGCTCCCCGCGGGCGACGACAACTCGTCCAATGCGATCGACATCACTTCGGTGTTCGGCTCAGCCGGCATCAACTTCTTCGGCCACAGCTACACCTCGCTCTACGTCAACAACAACGGCAACATCACCTTCAACGGGCCGAACTCGACGTTCACGGCGAACGTGATCAATGCCGGCACCGGCAATCCGATCATTGCGCCGTTCTGGGCCGACGTGGACACGCGCGGCGCCGGGCACGTCTATTACGATCTCGACACGGTCGACGGCGTGATGACCATCACCTGGGACCATGTCGGCTACTACGCCGGGCATACCGACCGGCTGAATTCGTTCCAGGTCGTGCTGGTCAACGAGGGCGGCGGCAATTTCGACATCGTCTACCGCTATGCCGACATCCAGTGGACCACCGGCGACGTCAGCGGCGGCCAGGCCGCCCGTGCCGGCTATTCGGCCGGCGACGGCACGCATTATTTCGAGCTTCCCGCCTCCGGCAACGTCTCGGCGCTGCTGGCGCTGCCCGCGACCGAGGGCAATACCCATGTCAACGGCGTCGACGAGTTCGACGTTCGCAATGGCGAGGTCGGTCCGCCGGCGGTGACCACCAATGGCACGATCAACTTTGCCGACGTCGATCCCAACGACACCCATTCGATCCAGAGCGTGACCTATACCGGCCCGGGCGATGCGCTCGGGACGCTGCACTTCACGAAGGTGACGGACTCGACGGGCGGCGCGACCGGGCAGTTCACCTGGACCTACACCGCTGACACCACAGCCGCGCGCGCGGCGCTCGACGCCCTGCCCGACCACAGCAAGATCGAGACCTTTGACGTCGTCATCACCGACGGCGACAAGACCGTGCATCAGACCATCACAGTCACGCTCAACGAAATCGGCGACCACGCACCGGTCGCCTCCGCCGTGGCGCTGGCCGCCGGCACCGAGGATACGGCCTACACGATCCATGCCTCCGATCTGCTCGCCGGCGTCACCGACAGCGACGGCCCGTCGCCGCTCTCGATCTCCGCGCTCAGCGTCGCCGGCGGCGGCGGCACGCTGACCGACCATCATGACGGCACCTGGACCTACACGCCGGCCACCGACTACAACGGCCCCGTCAGCTTCAACTACACGGCCACGGACGGAACGCTCACCGCGAGCTCCACCGCAAGCCTGAGCCTCGCTGCGGTTGACGACGCGCCCGTCGCCATTCCGGTGACGCTGATCGCGGGCACCGAAGACACCGCCTACACCATTCACGCCTCCGCGCTGCTTGCAGGCGTGACCGACGTCGACGGGCCCTTCCCGCTGTCGATCACGGCACTGTCGGTGGCGAGCGGCGGCGGCACGCTCGTTCCCCATGACGACGGCACCTGGACCTATACGCCGGCCGCCAACTACAACGGCCCGGTCAGCTTCGACTACACGGCCTCAGATGGCACGCTGACGTCGAGCTCGACCGCAAGCCTCACTCTCGCGGCGGTGAACGACGCGCCGGAGGCCAGCTCGGTGACGCTCGCGGATGGCAGCGAGGACACCGCTTACACGATCCATGCGTCGGATTTGCTTGGCGGCGTGACGGATGTGGATGGGCCATTCCCCCTATCGATCACGGCGCTGAGCATTGCCAGCGGCGGCGGCAGTCTCGTCCCACATGACGATGGAACCTGGACCTATACGCCGGCCGCCAACTACAACGGCCCGGTCAGCTTCGACTATACCGCCTCCGACGGATCGCTGACCTCGAGCTCGACCGCGAGCCTGACTCTCGCGGCGGTCGACGACGCGCCGGAGGCAAGTCCGGTTTCGCTGTCCGCTGGAACCGAGGACACGGCTTACACGATCCATGCGTCGGACCTGCTGGCCGGCGTGGCCGATATCGACGGACCGCTCCCGCTATCGATCACGGCACTGACCGTCGCCAGTGGTGGCGGCAGTCTCGTCCCACATGACGACGGAACCTGGACCTATACGCCGGCCGCCAACTACAACGGCCCCGTCAGCTTCGACTACACCGCCTCCGACGGCTCGCTGACCTCGAGCTCGACCGCGAGCCTCACACTCGCCCCCGTCAACGATGCGCCTGCCGCGACCCCGGTGACACTCACCGCCGGCACCGAGGATACACCCTACGTCATCAACGCCTCCGACCTGCTTGCCGGTGTCACAGACATCGACGGGCCGTTCCCGCTGTCCATCACTGCACTCTCGGTGGCGAGCGGCGGCGGCAGCGTCGCCCACAATGACGACGGCACCTGGACCTACACACCGGCCGCGAACTACAACGGCCCGGTCAGCTTCGACTACACCGCCTCCGACGGCTCACTGACCTCGAGCTCGACCGCGAGCCTCACACTCGCCCCCGTCAACGATGCGCCTGCCGCGAACCCGGTGACGCTCGCTGCCGGCACCGAGGATACGCCCTACGTCATCAACGCCTCCGACCTGCGTGGCGGCGTCACCGATGTCGACGGGCCACCCCCCCTGTCCATCACCGCACTCTCGGTGGCGAGCGGCGGCGGCAGCGTTGCCCACAATGACGACGGCACCTGGACCTACACACCGGCCGCGAACTACAACGGCCCGGTCAGCTTCGACTACACTGCCTCCGACGGCTCACTGACCTCGAGCTCGACCGCGAGCCTGACACTCGCCCCCGTCAACGATGCGCCTGCTGCGACCCCGGTGACACTCACCGCCGGCACCGAGGATACGCCCTACGTCATCAACGCCTCCGACCTGCTTGGCGGCGTCACCGATATCGACGGGCCGTCCCCGCTGTCCATCACCGCACTCTCGGTGGCGAGCGGCGGCGGCAGCGTCGCCCACAATGACGACGGCACCTGGACCTACACACCGGCCGCGAACTACAACGGCCCGGTCAGCTTCGACTACACCGCCTCCGACGGCTCACTGACCTCGAGTTCGACCGCGAGCTTGACACTCGCGCCCGTCAATGATGCGCCGACGATTGCATCCGGCTCCGTGATCCTCGGAACTGTCGGGGTCCCCATCCTCAACGGCAGCGGCGGCAGTCACACGCCGGGCGCCGAAGCGATCCTGAACGCCGCTCCGGGCCTGATCAGCGGTCTGAACGGACATGTCGGCTACGGCACGCTGGCACTCCCCGCAGGCGACGACAACTCGTCCGGCGCGATCAACATCACCTCCGTGTTCGGCAGCGCGGGCATCAATTTCTTCGGCCACAGCTACACGTCGCTCTACGTCAACAACAACGGCAATATCACCTTCAACGGGCCGAACTCGACCTTCACGCCGAGCGTGATCAACGCCGGCATCGGCAACCCCATCATCGCGCCATTCTGGGCCGACGTGGATACGCGGGGCGCCGGGCACGTCTACTACGACCTCGACACGGTCGATGGCGTCATGACCATCACCTGGGACCATGTCGGCTACTATAGCCAGCACACCAATGCGCTCAATTCGTTCCAGGTCGTGCTGGTGAACGAAGGTGGCGGCAATTTCGACATTGTCTATCGCTACGCGGACATCCACTGGACCACCGGTGACGTCAGTGGCGGTCAGGCCGCGCGCGCCGGCTATTCGGCAGGCGACGGCACTCACTATTTCGAGCTTTCGGCCTCCGGCAACGTCTCGGCGCTGCTGGCGCTGCCGGCGACCGAGGGCAATACCCATGTCAACGGCGTGGACGAGTTCGACGTACGCAACGGCGAGGTCGGCCCGCCGACGGTAACGACGAACGGCACCATCAACTTTTCGGACGTCGAACCGAACGACGTTCATTCCATCCAGAGCGTGACATACACCGGCGCCGGCGCTGCGCTTGGCACGTTGCACTTCACGAAGGTCGCGGATACCGCTGCAACCGGGACAGGACAATTCACCTGGACCTACACAGCCGATACCACAGCCGCCCGCGATGCGCTCGAGGCCCTTGCGGGCCATACCAAGACCGAGACCTTCGACGTCGTCATCTCCGACGGCGACAAGACCGTCCATCAGACCATCACGGTCACGCTCAACGAAACCGGCGACCATGCGCCGGTCGCCTCCGCCGTGTCGCTGGCCGGCGGTACGGAGGACACGGTCTATACGGTGCACGCCGCAGACCTGCTTGCCGGCGTCACCGACAGCGACGGCCCATTCCCACTGTCCGTCAGCGCGCTCGGCGTCGTGAGCGGCGGCGGCACGCTCACCGACAATCACGACGGCACCTGGACTTACGCACCGGCCGCCAACTACAACGGTCCCGTCAGCTTCAGCTATACGGCCTCCGACGGCACGCTGACGTCGAGCTCCACGGCCAGCCTGACGCTGGCAGCCGTCGACGACGCGCCATCCGCGAGCCCGGTCACACTCGCTGCCGGTGCCGAGGACACGCCGTACATCATCCACGCCTCGGATCTCCTTGCCGGCGTGAGCGATGTCGACGGGCCCTTCCCGCTGTCGATCACGGCGCTTTCGGTGGCGAGCGGCGGCGGCACGCTCGTTCCCCATGACGACGGCACCTGGACCTATACGCCAGCCGCCGACTACAACGGCCCGGTCAGCTTCGACTACACGGCCTCAGACGGCACGCTGACGTCGAGCTCCACGGCCGATCTGACGCTTGCGCCGGTCAATGATCCGCCAACCGGCGCGGTGACCATCGACGGCACGTTCCAGGCGCCGGACGTGCTGACGGCAAACACATCCACGCTGGCCGATGCCGACGGCCTTGGCACGCTCGCCTATCAATGGCAGCGCGACGGCGTCGATATCGCCCTTCAGACCGGCAGCAGCTACACGCTGACCAACGATGACGTCGGCCACAGCATCGACGTGGTCGTGCACTACACCGACGGCCAAGGCAATGCCGAGAGCGTTGCAAGTGCCGCTTCGCCGCCGGTCGCGCCGGCCCCGCCGGACTCACCGCCTTCGATCACGGGCGATTTCGCTGTGCTGACCGTGAAGGGGGGCGGCGTGGCGCTCAGGGGCCTCGCGGCGGGCACCTCGACGGCCGACCTCGTTGCCGTCGATGCCGACAACACGCCCGAGCAGCTCGTCTACACCGTCACCGGGACCCAGCACGGCCACCTCGCCTATTCATTGACCGGGTCTGCGATCACGAGCTTCACGCAGGCCGAGGTCAACGCCCGCGCCGTCTTCTTCGTCAGCGACGATACGACCTATGTCGGCGGCGCCGGGTTCACGGCGATGCTGTCCGACGGCACCATCACGACCGCTCCGACAATGATCGGCGCCACCATCGTCGATGCCCAGCTCTCGGTGCAAACGGCCGGCGGCTTCGATTTCGACCAGGACAATCCGATCACGGCGATGGGCCTCGGGACCATCGCCGACGGCGCGACCGATAAGACCTTCAAGATCGAGAACCAGGACGCCAACCGCGACTTCACCTTCACCGGCACCGACTTCACCTATGCCGGCTCCGGCAGCGACATGCACCTGACCGGCGGCATCATCACGGCCATCGTCGAGACCGGCCACGGCACGCCACCGCAGCCGGGATTCTCGCGCTTCGATCTCTATGTGCCCGCGCCCGAGTGGATGAACGCGGTCAGTGCAGCCGCCCATGGCGACCAGAGCGTGATCGAGACCTTGACGCGAACCTGGACGTTCAATTTCAACGGCAATGCCGGGCCGGACGGGTTCGGCGCCTCGAACCTGAACGACATCTTCACCGGCAATGGCGGCGACGACACCTTTGAAGGCGGCTTTGGCTACGATCGCGCCTACTACGGAAACGCCAGCGCAGCCGTCAACGTCCAGCTCGCGGACGGCGTCGTCACTGGCGCGGCGACCGGAACCGACACGCTGAAGTCGATCGAACTCGTCACCGGCAGCGACTTTGCCGATCTCTACAATGCCGGGGCGACGCCGACCAATCCCGGCGGCTTCAGCGCAGCCAGCACCAATTCCGGCAGCACCGTCACCAGCAACACGCTCGGCCTGTTCAACGAGTTCGAGGGCCGTGGCGGCGACGATCAGATCTACGGCAACGGCCAGACCCGCGTGTCCTACTATCACGCGACATCGGCGGTCACCGTCACCTTCACCGGCTGGACCAATGCGGCCTCCGGCTCGACCGGATTCGCGGATGGCGATGCCTCGGTCGGGCACGACACCCTCTCCGGCGTGAACTGGGCCCGCGGCTCGTTCTTCAACGATGTCTTCCATGGCGCGAGCAATCCGAGCGGCTCGACGGAGAATTTCGAGGGCCTCGGCGGCAACGATCTGATCGACGGCGGCGGCGGCTTCGATCGCGCCGTCTACATCGGCGCTTTCGACGACACCGGGATCAACATCCAGCTCGCCAAGGGCATCGTCACGGGCGGGCCGACGACGGGGACCGACACCCTGCTCTCCGTCGAAGCAATCCGCGGCACCGGTTTTGACGATGTCTATGACGCGAGCGGCTTCACGACGGTCGCGACCATAGACAACCCGAACGCAGGAAACGCCAGCTTCATCACGATCAGCGGCACCGACCGTGCCTTCAACGAGTTCGAGGGCGAAGCCGGCAACGACACCGTCACCGGCAACGGCAACACCCGCGTCGCCTATTATCACGCCACATCAGGCGTGGTGGTGACGCTGGACGTCAATGGCAGCGGCACGGCCGATGGCGACGCCTCGATCGGGCACGACACCTTCATCAGCGGCGTCAGGTCGATCACCGGCGGCGAATTCAACGACATCCTCACCGGCAACAGCGGCAACAACGTCCTCGATGGCCGCGGTGGCAACGACATCCTCGATGGCCGTGCCGGCAACGATACGCTGACCGGTGGCACCGGTTCCGACATCTTCGTCTATGCGGCCGGCGGCGGCGCCGACCGCGTTACGGATCTCAACCCCGGCGATGGGGACAGGATCGATCTGCGCGGCGTGCCCGGCGTCTACAGCCTCGCGGATGTGCTTGCGCTCGCCACCACCAACGGCCCCGACACCGTCATCACGTTCAGCCCGGGCAATTCGATCACGCTCGCCAACACGGCGCCCGGCAATCTCGTGGCGAGCGAGTTCATCTTCGCTGGTCCCCCGGGCTTCGTCAGCGAGATGTCGAGCGAAGGCGGCCTCGGCGTCCGCAGCGAGCATACGGCGAGTTCGCCGGTCTCGTTCCACATGCACCTGAGCGCCGCCGCATCCGGCGTCCTGACCATCGTCGCCAACGACGTCGAGAACGGCGCCACTCCCGAGATCGATAACGTCTTCCTCAACGGGCACGCGCTGGGACAACTCAGCCAGGTCGCCGATGGCGCGGATTCAACCAGCATCTTCACCATCGATCCGGCCCTCCTGATCGAGGGCGACAATCTGATCCAGGTCGCCAATGCGAATTCCACCACGGGCTGGAACTACACGGTGGTCTCGGCCCAGTTCCAGTCGGCCACATCAGGCTTCTCCTCGCTGATCGTGCCCGACGACGTGGCGCGCCAGGGCTCCAGCACACCCGCCGGAAATATCAGCGTCCGCTCGGCCTGGACCGCCAGCCACCAGGATACGTTCACGCTCACATTGCCGAATTCCGGTACGCTCAAGAACGTCGCACTCACGCTGCACGCCAACGACGTCGAGCTACCCGCTACCGGCACGCCGAATGGCGAGGTCGACCAGGTCTTCGTCAACGGCCATGCGGTCGGTTTCCTGACCCAGGCGCCCGACGCGCAGAACTCGGTCACCGTGCTCAGCGTCGACAGCTCGTTCCTGGTCAACGGCAACAATCTCGTCAGCGTCTACAACGTGAACACGGACGGCCCGGGGACCTGGAACTTCCAGATCGACCAGCTCTCCTTCACCGGCGGGGTCAGCACCGCGGCAGCCGCGACACCGCCCTCCGTGGCCGTCACGGTGCAGGCCTCCGACGGCTACGACTTCAGCACCGTCTCGACCGACCTGATCGCCAGCGCGATTGCAAGTTCGGCCTCGACCGCCGACCACATCTTCCTGGTCGATGCCGCCAAGGGCATCACCTTCGAGATGATCGGCACCGGCTTCACCTATAATCCGGACACGCATCAGCCCACGGGCGGCACGATCAACGAGATCGACATCCTCGACAGCACCGATCCGAGCCAGACCGGCCAGGACCATGTGCTGGCGAATTCCAATGGCTGGGGCGCCGACGCCGCCACGCTGTTCAACGCGATCAACCAGGCCAAGAGCCCGATTACGGAGACCAGCAATTTCGGCAAGGCGATGCTCAACTCGCTCCTGACCTCGCCGATCTTCAGCTATGTCGGCAGCCGCGGCTCCGACGACCACGACGGTGCGCCGCATGACGGCGTAGACGTGTTCGTCAGCGGCAAGCATGCCGATATCTTCAACGGCATGGGCGGCGCCTTCGGCCCCGGCGATCCCGGCAGCGACACGGTCAGCTATGCCGCTGCGACCGCCGGCGTCACTGCGAGCCTGTCGAATCCCGCCGGCAATACCGGCTCTGCGGCCGGCGACATCTACATCTCGATCGAGAATCTGCGCGGCACCTCCTACGACGACGCCCTCACCGGCGACGGCAACAACAACACGCTGGAAGGCGGCGCGGGCCACAACGTCCTGGACGGCGGCAGCGGCGGCACCGATACCGCGAGCTATGAGCACGCGCCGACACAGGTGAACGTCAATCTCAACTCGTCGGATATGCAGCAGGTCGCCACGGGGATGTTCGACCAGCTCATCAACATCGAGGGCCTGCGCGGCTCGAGCTACGACGACACGCTGGCCGGAAACGGCAACAGCATTCTGGAAGGCGGCCCCGGCGACGACAATCTGAACGGCAAACCCGGCGGCAGCGACACCGCCAGCTACGAGCACGCCCCATCAGGCGTGACCGTCGATCTCGCCATCACCGGCCCGCAAGACACCGGCGGCGCAGGAACCGACAAGCTGTCCCACATCGCGAACCTGATGGGCTCGCAGTTCAACGACATCCTCGCCGGCGATGCCAACGACAACATGCTGACCGGCAACGGCGGCAACGACACCTTCGTGTTCCGGGAGTTCTCCGGCGGCATCGGCCACGACATCCTCCAGGATTTCATCACCGACACCGATCACATCCAGCTCGACTACGCCGCGTTCGACGCCAGCAACCCCGCGAGCTTCACCGCGTGGCTGCAGGATCACGCGACGCAGCAGGCGAACGGCGACCTGCTGATCGATCTCGACGTGAACGGACCCGACGTCGATACGATCCTTCTGAAGAACACGTCCATCAATAGCCTCCGTGCCAACGACTTCATCCTGCCCGCCGGTGGGGGCGGC
>NZ_PPPT01000164.1 GCF_006483445.1 Bradyrhizobium guangdongense
CGGCATCACCGTCAACGCGATCGCGCCCGGCTTCACGCTGACCGACGCCAGCCTGGGCCTGATCCCTGACGCTGCGAACTACGGCACGCAGCGCGGCGCGATCAAGCGCGCGGCCGTGCCCGACGATGTGGTCGGCGCCGCGCTGTATCTCGCTTCACCCCTGGCTGCCTTCGTGACCGGACAGACGCTCGTCGTCGACGGCGGCAAGCAATTCATCTGATGAGGAGGATTTTTCGATGATGGAGATCGAAACCCGGGTCGACCGTTTCGTACGGAATTGTTGGTATGTCGCCGGCTGGGAGGACGAGATTTCGGCCGATAGCGTGCTCGAGCGCACGCTGCTCGGCGAGTCCGTCGTGTTCTATCGCGCCGCCGACGGACACTTGGTTGCGCTCGAGAACCGCTGCTGCCATCGCGGTGCGCCCTTGCATACCGGTCGTCGCGAGGGCGACAGTTTGCGTTGCCCCTATCACGGCATGCTCTTCAATGCCGAAGGCCAGTGCACCGAGATCCCCGGGCAGGACATCGTTCCGCAGCGCGCCCGGGTGCGCAGCTTTCCGGTGGTCGCGCAGGACGAGATGATCTGGATCTGGATGGGCGATCCGGCGAAGGCCGACCCCGACAAAATCATCCGCTTCGCCTGGCACACCGACAAGGCGTGGCGCAAGAAGCGCTCCTATTTGCACTACCAGGCGCCCTACACGCTCATCGTCGACAATCTGCTCGACTTCTCGCACCTGACCTATGTTCACTCGACGACGATCGGGACACCGAGCACGGCAGCGACCCGCGCCCAGGTCGAGCCGATCGAAGGCGGGTTGAAGATCACGCGGCGCTATTACAACGACCAGATCCAGGCCAACCGCGCCAGCATCGCCACCTTCCACGGCCCGGCCGACCGCTGGCAGATCTACGAATGGTTCGCGCCATCCTTCGTGCGCCTCTACACCGGCTCGGCACCGGCCGGCACCGGCGCACATGAGGGACGGCTGGTCCCTGAGGCGATGCAGTACCGGCATTGCTCGGTGCAGACGCCGGAGACGGCGACCAGCACCCATTACTGGTTCACGCATGCGGCGAACTTCAAGACCGAGACTTCGGAAGTGATCGACGTCGTGTTCGACGGCGTCGCCCGCGCCTTCAAGGAGGACAAGGACATCATCGAGGTGCAGCAGAAGGCGTTGCAGAACGGCCAGCCGTTCCAGCCCATGATCATCGCGCATGACCAGGCGCTGGTGCTGGCGCGCCGGCTGATCCAGCGGCAGCTCGATGAGGAGGCGCTCGCGGCAAGCCAGCAGCCCGCCACATTGCAGGTTGCCGAGTGAGCTGAGGCCAAAGGATCTCTGTAATGTCGTCTCCTGAAGTGCCTGTCGCGCTTGTGCTGGATTATGGTGGCGTCATCTGCCGGACCACCTTCGAACGTCAGCCATCCATCGAGCGAAGACTCGGTCTCGCGCCCGGCACGTTGCGCTGGCGAGGTCCATTTGATCCTGAGAACGACGAGCTGTGGCGCGACATGCTCGCCGACCGCATCACCGAGCGGGAATATTGGGGCCTGCGCGCCGCCGAAGTTGGCCGCCTGATCGGCGAGGAGTGGACCAGTCCGCGCAAGCTGATGGCGCCAGCGCCAAACGATTCCGTCGACTCCACCACGCGCCCCGAAGCGCTCGCCACGGTGCGCGCGGTCCGTCAGGCCGGACGGAAGGTCGGCGTGCTCTCCAACGAGCTCGACCTGTTCAACGGGCCCGGCTTCGGTGCAAGACTTTCCGTGCTCAAGCTGATGCACGCGATCGTGGATGCCACCTATACCGGCATCATGAAGCCCGACCCGCGCGCCTATCAGGCGGCAGCGGACTCTCTGGGGACGCCGATCGAACGCTGCCTCATGGTCGACGACCAGCCGCGCAATATCAATGGCGCGCTGGCCGCAGGCATGCAGGCCGAATGGTTCGATGTTACGCGGCCGGCGGAAACCTATGCCCGCGTGCTCGCGCGGTTGGCCATTGATGCCGCGGAAAGCGTGAGCTGAACCCTCAGTTTCCCGGCGGATCAACCGATGCTCTGGAGCGCCGGAAAGGTCTCGAGCAGCCAGATGCTGACAGTGGTCACGGCCCCGGTGAGGAAGCCGATGCCGGTGACCACCATCAGCACGCCCATGGCGCGCTCGACATTGACGAGATGGCCCTTCATGCGCGCAAACAGCGCCGAGAACTGCTCCACCATGAAAGCCGCGATCAGGAAGGGAATGCCGAGGCCGGCGGAGTAGACCGCGAGCAGCCCTGCGCCCTTGGTTACCGTCGCTTCCGACGCGGCGATCGAGAGGATCGCCGCCAGGATCGGCCCGATACAGGGCGTCCAGCCGAAGGCGAAGGCGAGACCCATGATGTAGGCGCCCCATAGCCCCATGGGCTTCGGAATCGGCAGCCGCCCTTCCCGCATCAACAGGCCGATGCGCGTCAGCCCGAGGAAGTGCAGGCCCATGACGATGATGACGATGCCGGCCAGGATCGACAGCTCGGCCGACCAGGCACGGATCAGCCCGCCGATCAGCGAGGCGCTGGCGCCGAGCGCGATGAAGATGGTCGAGAAGCCCAGCACGAACAGCAACGCCGACATCATGACCGCGCGCCGCGAGGCCGCCGCCGGCTCATCGCTCTCGACATGCTCGATCGTGGCGCCGGTCAGGTAGATCAGATAGGGCGGAACCAGGGGCAGGACGCAAGGCGAGAGGAAGCTGACGAGGCCGGCAATCAGGGCCGCCGGAATCGAAACATTTTGCATGATGCAGTCGGAGCCATCTCGAGGCCCTTGAGCCCACACGCAAGGAGATGCGCGCAAGGCACGGGCCGAACGGCTCTGGTGTAACCGATGCTGGGGAATGCGCAACCGAGGGCGCGCCATGCCAGGCCCCGCCCGATGCCGCCTGTGATCACAGATGCGACATCGGGCCGCGCGCAATGCTCGCGAAGGCGAGATTGGGCGGCGTGGTTATTTCACCACGCGGAGCAGCGGACGCCGGGGCTGGTCCTGCGTCGGCTTGGCACGCGATGCGGGATCGCTGGCGACGCCCCGCAACATTTCGTCGCACAATGCCCGTAGCTCGGCATTGGCAATACCTTTGAGTTTCATTCGCAAGTCGAGGATGACGATCGACAGCAGCTCAGCCGTCTCGCGGCTATCGCTCTCGTTGAGAACCTTCCGGCACTCTTCGAGCGTCTCCAGCACCGCCTGCAATTGTTCGTCTGAATGAGACACCGGCGTTCTTTCCGTTAATTCAACCTGTAGGAAACGTTGACGATCATCCGCTCGGCCGATGATCGGGGGTGAGAATAGCACGGCGAGTCGGGGCGTTCGAACACGATTTCAGCGCGTTCCAGCCCAAAAATCGGGTTCCATTGCAAACAAGATGGTAAAACGAAACGGCCCGCGTGCGCGGCGTTCAATGTGCTTGGCGTGATCGAATGTCCTATCGACCGGGCAATGGCGACTGCTCCGGGCGGACCCGATATCTCGGCAACCGTCTCAAGGCTCGCAACGGAACGCACGCGATACCCCTCATTGCAGGCAATACATTGCCCGATTTCCAGCCCTTGGCGCACTCCGATACCTCCCAAAGCGCAGTAAGGATGGCGTTCAAAAGTCGCCGTTCCCCAACCCGCAGTGGTTGTGGTTTGCCCAAGATTCTGCCAGTTTATCTAGCCGAAAGGACTTGTATGCACCTCTTGGCGGAAAGGGGCGTTCCTCTGGAGGAACGCCAGAAGGCGATCCTCAGCGGCCTCTCGGATTGGGATGCGGCCAGGATATTCCTTGAGGTCGTGCGTTGCGGCAGCTTCCGTTCGGCCGCGGAGCGCCTTTCCCTCTCTATTAACGCCGTCCGCCGGAAGATCGACGATTTCGAGCGTCAGATCGGCGCCACGCTTTTCACCCGCGACGTCCACGGCACCCATCTCACCGATGAGGGCGCGCTCGTCGTCTCCGCGGTGGAGCGCATGGAGGCCGCCACCTTCGACGTGATGCGCGCCAGCGATTCGGTTGCGAACGCGCTCTCCGGCGAAGTCCGCGTCGCCATCACGGAAGGGCTGGGTACGTTCTGGCTCGCCCCGCGCATGGTCGAATTCCAGCAGGCCTATCCGCACATCCTGGTCGACCTGCATTGCGCGATGCGCTCGGCCGACGTCTCGCGCCACGAGGCCGACGTCGCGATCCATCTGTCGCGCCCCTCCGCGCTCGACATCAAGCTGGTGCGGCTCGGCCGCATGCACCTGATGTTCTGGGCCGCCGAGAAGTACATCGAGAAACACGGCGCGCCGCGCACGGCGCTCGAGCTGATCAAGCACCGCCTGGTGCTGCAGTTCGCCGACCAGATCGCTGCCAAAGAGACATTTGAGAGCTTCTTCCCGGGCGTTGCGGAGCGTGACCTTCTGGTCATGAAGACCAACGTCTCAAGCGCAAACTATTGGGCTGTCGCGAACGGCGCCGGAATCGGCGTGTTCCCGAGTTACGCGATCGCGCTTGGCGGGAAGTTGGTGCCACTGGAAGTCGAGCTGAACAGACCGCTGGATATCTGGCTGTCCTACCATCCCGGTAGCGGCCGGATTCCGCGCGTGCGGCACATGATTGACTGGCTGATCGAAGCCTTCAATCCAGCGCGCTTCCCGTGGTTCAAGGATGAATTCGTGCACCCGCGCGATTTCAAGGAAGTGTATATGGGCGAACCCCTGACCCAGCTCTTCGGGGGATTTTCAACCGAAGAACGGCGAGAACAAGTATGAAAACAGCGGCAAAGAGAATGAAGCAGCGCAGTGCCGGCAAGCCGGACATTGAGCTTGGCAAACGGATCAGGTTGCGGCGCGTCGAGATGAAGATCTCGCAGGCTGAGCTTGGCGAGAAACTCGGCGTCAGCTTCCAGCAGGTCCAGAAGTACGAAAAGGGCGTCAATCGCGTCGGCGCGGCTCGTCTGCAGCAGATCGCGTCCGCGCTCGATGTTCCCGTCACCTTCTTCTACGACGGCGACAACAAGGCCCGCGAGGTCGAGAGCCTCCTGTTCCTCGACAGTGCCTTCAGCCTTCGCCTGCTGCGCGCCTACAGCAAGATCAAGGACCAGACGGTCCAGCGCCAGCTCGTGTCGTTGATGGAATCGATCGCGGCCAACGAGGCCTGAGCCGATCGACGATCGGGGCCGCTTGACGGCCAATGTTCAATCGGCCGCGTCGCGGGGGCGCGGCCGGATTGGACAGCAGCTTGCCGCGCGCCCAGCCGCGCGGTTTTGCTTTTTCAGGGGCCCCCAACGTCCCGTTTCTTGGCTCCTCGTCGCGATTTTCGCGAACCCATCCAACCTCTTGCGCGACCTAATCGAGACGCCCCTGGCCGTGCGCTGAGGGCGCTCGCCGACATGCCGTGTTTAATCGGACCGCAACCGTCGTGAACTAGCTTCCGGCCGATTTGCGATTCGCAGAGGGGAAGACCAGAACCATGTTGATGCGCCACGCTGTCCTCGTTGCCGTCGGCCTGTTTGCAAGCGGCCCGGCCCTTGCCGATACCGAAAGCCAGACCACGGGACAGGCCAACCCCAAGCCCGCGACTGCGGCGCCGGCCGGCGCAAGCCCACCGCATCCGCCCGTGCCGACGGCCGCGACAACGCCGGGGTCGACCCCGGAATCCCGATCGGCCGCAGCACTCGCCTTGTCGCACGAACCGACCTTCGACGAAGGCTCGGCCCAGCGCATCAGGGACGCCGCCCTCAGCTACGCCGACCTCGCGGTGCGCGGCGGCTGGCCGACGATCCCGAGCGACGCAAAATTCACGCAGGGCACGCTGGGTCCCAGTGACGAATTGCTGCGCAAGCGTCTCATCATGTCCGGCGACCTCGCCCACGACAAGCCGAGCGGCGCCTTCGATCAGGACCTCGCCGAAGCGGTCAAGCGTTTCCAGGTCCGTCATGGCCTGGCCGCAACCGGCACGATGACGCCGCGCACGATCGCAGCGATGAACGTCTCCGTGCAGAAGCGCATCCGCCAGCTTGAGGCCTCGCTGGAGCGGCTGCAGCACATGAACTTCGCCTTCGGCCCGCGCTACGTCGTGGTCAACATCCCCGCCACCTTTGCCGAGGCGATCGAGAACGACGTCGTGGTGCGGCGCTATCGCGTAATCGTCGGCAAGACCGAAAAACCGTCACCGACGCTGACCGCCGACATCACCAGCGTCGTGCTCAACCCGACCTGGACGGTGCCCGCCTCGATCGCCAAGGCCGAGATTTCCGCGCATATGCGCAAGGACCCCGGCTATCTCCAGCGCATGCACATGGAAGTGCTCGATTCCCACGACAAGCCGATCGATCCGCATTCGGTCGACTGGTCCGGCACGCATACGCCCAACTTCACGGTGCGTCAGCAGAACGGCACCTGGAACGCGCTCGGCGCGGTCAAGATCGACATGCCGAACTCCTATTCGGTCTACATGCACGACACCAACATGCGGAACCTGTTCAGCAACGACTATCGCTTCGACTCCCATGGCTGCTCGCGCGTCGACAATGTCAGGGATCTCGCCGCCTGGCTCTTGAAGGACCAGCCGCAATGGAGCCGCGCTGCGATCGACGCTGCGATCGCCGGCGGGCAGCACCAGGAGGTTCGCGTCAGCAAGAAGATTCCGGTGGCCTGGATCTACCTCACGGCCTGGATGACCAAGGACCAGACGGTGCAGTTCCGCAACGACGTCTATAACCAGGACGAACAGTTGCTGGAGGCGACCGCCGAGGAAGCCGCCTTCTTCAGCAATGCCGCGAACCATCCGCTCTCAGCGCATATGGTTCAGTAAGGCATTTGCGCCAGATCGACGCCATGCAATCGCGGCACTGAGCTCAGCGCTTCGCCACGGTTGACGTTCGCATCGGGACGGCCACACAGTGCGCGCCAGCGAGGCGAGGTGCGCGATGTCAGACGTTTCCAATGAGACTTCATTCGCCGACGGCAAGATTCTGAAGGCCGTTTCCGACGGCGTCGGCACGGTCACATTCAACAATCCCGACAAGCGCAACGCAATGTCGCTGGAGATGTGGGAGGGATTTGGCCAGGCGCTGACGAGCTTGCGCGACGACGATGCGGTGCGCGTGGTCGTGCTGCGCGGCGCCGGCGGCAAGGCTTTTGTCTCGGGCGCCGACATCAGCCAGTTCGAAAAGACCCGCCACAACGCGGAGGCCTCCGAAGAGTATTCAAGGCGGAGCGAAGCCCAGCGCGCGCTGCTCGCCAATTATCCAAAGCCGACGATCGCCTGCATCCAGGGCTTTTGCCTCGGCGGCGGCATGCAGGTGGCGATGCTCACGGATATCCGCATCGCATCCGCCAGCAGCCAGTTCGGCATCCCCGCGGCAAAACTCGGCATCGCCTATGGCTATGACGGCCTGCGCCATCTGGTATCGCTGGTCGGCCCGTCCTGGGCGCGGCTCCTGATGTACACGGGCATGCGCATTGATGCCGCCGAAGCGCTGCGCATCGGGCTCGTCGAGCGCGTGATCCCCGACGACGAGCTCTGGGGCGCAGTGATGGAGATCGCGCACACCATCTCCGAGAACGCACCGCTCGCGATCAAGGCCGCGAAGATCACCATTGCGCAGGTGCTGAAGGACGAGAGCCAGCGCGACATGGCTGCGATCAAGGCGATCGGCGCCGCCTGCATGGACTCCGCCGATTTCCGCGAGGGACGGCAGGCCTTTATGGAGAAGCGCAAGCCGCAGTTTAAGGGGCAGTGATCCCCGTCATTGCGAGCGTAGCGAAGCAATCCAGACTGCCTCCGCGGAACGATTCCGGATTGCTTCGCTGCGCTCGCATTGACGAAACGGAAATAGCTGAGGCTACAAGGCCGCGAGCACGGCCTTGGTAATCCCAGCAGTGCCGTCGCTGCCGCCAAACTCCATCGGTTTCATGCCGCTGGCATAGGCCTTGTCCACCGCGCGATCGATACGTTCGCCGGCTTCAGCGGCACCTTCGAGCCCGTGCTTGTCCGCGAGCCAGTCCAGCATCATCGCCGCCGACAGGATCATGCCGGTGGGATTGGCCTTGCCCTGCCCCATGATGTCTGGCGCTGTGCCGTGGCAGGGCTGGAACACGGCGTATTTGTCGCCGATGTCGGCCGAGGGCGCCATGCCGAGGCCGCCGATCAGGCTCGCGGTGATGTCGGAGACGATGTCGCCGAACATGTTCTCCATCACCATCACGTCAAAGTCCCAGGGACGCTTCACCAGCATCGCCGAGCAGGCATCGACATAGAGCCGGTCGGTCTTCACGTCGGGATGCTTCCTGGCGATCTCGTCAAAGATGCCGCGGAAGAACGCGAAGGCCTTGAACACGTTTGCCTTGTCGACGCAGGCCAGTGCGCCAGGCTTGCCGCGCGCCTTGCGCCGCTCGGCGAGACGGAACGAGAATTCGAACAGCCGCTCGGAGGTCTTGCGCGTGATCACCATCGTCTCGCGCGCGTCCTCATGCGTAACGACGCCCTTGCCCATCGAGGCGAACAGGCCTTCGGTGGATTCCCGGATCACGACCATGTCGATGCCGCGCTTGTCGGCGCCGACGATCGGGCTCGGCACGCCGGGAATGAGACGCGCCGGCCGCACGCCGGCATAGAGATCGAAGATGAAGCGCAGCTCGATCTGCGGCGCGATCTCGGTATTGTCGGGGTAACGCACCGACGGCAGGCCGCAGGCCCCGAGCAGGATCGCATCCGCCTCCTCGCACAGCCTGATCGTCGTATCAGGCATCGACTTGCCCGTCGCGAGATAATTGTTGGCCCCGGCCGGCGCCTCGGTGAAGCGGAAGCTGAGGCCCGATTTCGTCTCGATCCTGCGCAGTACCTCCAGCGCCGGCGCCATGACCTCGGGACCGATGCCGTCACCGGCGAGCACGGCAATGTGGAAGGCGTTGTTTGCGGACATGGGAATTCCTGGCGAAGAACGGAGCCAAACTGTCATTGCGAGCGAAGCGAAGCAATCCAGAAATGCATCCGCGGAAACAGTCTGGATTGCTTCGTCGCTTCGCTCCTCGCAATGACGAGTTAAGGCGTCAGCACCGAGCGCCCGACCACGGCGCCCTTCTGCAATTCCAGCAGCGCGTCGTTGGCCTTGTTGAGCGGCAGCGGCGTGACGGGGATCGGCGGGATTTTCTTGGCGCGGACGAGATCGAGCAGCTCCTGCGTCTCGCGCAGATTGCCGACATAGCTGCCCTGGATCGTCACCGCCTTGATCGGGATCAGCGGCAACGCCCAGGTCGCGCCGCCGCCGAACAGGCCGACGATCACGAGCTTGCCGCCCTTGGTCAGGCAGTCAAAGCCGAGTTGCGTGGTGGCGGGATTGCCGACGAGGTCGATGACGGCGCGAATCGGCCCGCCGGCCTTATTCGCGAGCTGCTCCAGCGCGTCCGGCGCCTTGCCGTCGACGGTCGCGAGTGCGCCCGCCTTCTCGGCCGCTTCGCGCTTGCGGGAATCGATGTCGACGACGATGGCGCCCTTGCCGCCCATCGCCTTCAGGAGCGACAGCGCCATCAGGCCGAGGCCGCCGGCGCCAAAGATCACGATCGGCGTGTTGAAGTGCTGCTCGACCTTCTTCAGCGCGCTGTAGGTGGTGACGCCGGAGCAGGCATAGGGCGCGGCCGACGCGGGATCGAGGCCTTTGAGGTTGAGCAGATAGCGTGGATGCGGCACCAGCATGTGATCGGCATAGCCGCCGTCGCAATAGACGCCGAGCGAGCGCGGTGTCAGGCACATGTTCTCGTCGCCGCCGCGGCAGGTCTCGCATTTGCCGCAGCCGATCCAGGGATAGACCAGGCCGACGTCACCGAGTTTCAGTTCGCCCTGGTCGGACGGCTTGACGTCGGGCCCGAACGCCAAAACTTCGCCGACCGTCTCATGGCCCATGGTCAGCGGCAGGGCGATGCCGCGGTCTTTCAGCGACAGCGGCTTGCGGCCGTGACCGAGATCGTAGCCGCCTTCCCAGATGTGGAGGTCGCTGTGGCAGACGCCGGCCGCCTTGACCTTGATCAGCACCTGGGTGCCCGACGGCTGCGGCGTGGCCTCGTCGAACTCCTGCAGCGGCGCCTTGAAATCGGCGACCTTGAAACTCTTCATGAGCGTTCTCCCGCATGTTTTTTGTTGTCGCCCACGAGCATGCCATGCCGCCGGGGGCGAGACAAATGCGGGCCTGTCTTAGTTTAGACCAGCGGATGATGGCAAGCCACGAGCTGGCCGGGCACGACCTCACGCAATTCCGGCATCTCGGCGCTGCAACGCTGGTCGGCACGCGGACAGCGGGTGCGGAAGCGACAGCCCGAGGGCGGCGCAATCGGCGATGGCGGCTCGCCGGTCGCCACACTTTCCGCGGGCCGCACGTCGGGATCGGGGACCGGGATCGCCTCCAGCAGCAGCGCCGTATAGGGATGCGCGGGCTTCGCGAACAATTGCTCTGATGGCGCGACCTCGCAGAGCCGCCCGAGATACATCACCGCGACGCGGTCGCTGACGGCTTTGACCACCGCGAGGTCGTGGGCGATGAACAGCAGCGTCAGGCCGAAGCGCGCTTTCATCTCCTCCAGCAAATTGAGGATCTGCGCGCGGATGGAAACGTCGAGCGCCGAGACCGGCTCGTCGCAGACGATGAATTCGGGATTGAGCACGAGTGCGCGCGCGATGCAGATACGCTGGCACTGGCCGCCGGAAAATTCATGCGGCAGGCGCCCGACCACGAGTTCCGGATCGAGGCCGACCGCGCTCAGCACCTCCCAGACGACCTGCTTGCGCTTCTCGGGATCCTTGACGCCGGCGATGATCAGCGGCTCGGCGACGATGTCGCCGATGCGGCGGCGCGGATTGAGCGAGGCGATCGGATCCTGGAAGATGAGCTGCACGCGCTGGCGCATTTTTCGCAGCGTCTCGCCCTGCATCGCCGTGAGATCGTGACCGTCGAACAGCACGCTGCCGGATTTGGGCCGCCGCAATTGCAGCACGGCGCGGCCGAGGGTCGACTTGCCGCAGCCGGATTCGCCGACGAGACCAAGCGTCTCGCCGCGCGCGACCTCGAGGCTGACGCCCGACACGGCGTGAACGGTCCGGTTACCGAGGCCGTATTCGACGACGAGATCGTCCACCTTCAACAGCGGCCCATCGGATTGCGTGTGTGCAGGAACCTGCATCATGCGCCGATCCCCTCTGCCATCCGGATCGGATGGAAGCAGGCGTAGAAATGTCCTGCGGTCTCGGCGGCCGAAAGGTCGGGCTTGGCCTGATGGCAGCGGCCGGCGGCATAGCGGCAGCGCGGCGCAAAGGAGCAGCCGGGCACGGGCCGCGTCGGATCCGGCGGCCGGCCGGAGATCGCCGGCAATGGCGTATGCGGCGCAGTCTCGAGTTTCGGGATCGCCGCCAGCAGCGCCTCGGTGTAGGGCATGTGCATCCGCTTGAACAAGGCCGGCGTCGGCGCGCGCTCGACGACGCGGCCCGCATACATCACCGCGACCTCGTCGGCGCGCCCGGCGACGACGCCGAGATCGTGCGTAATCAGGATCATCGCCATGTGGCGGCGGCGCTGCTCGCGCGCCAAGAGATCGAGGATCTGCGCCTGGATCGTCACGTCGAGCGCCGTGGTCGGCTCGTCCGCAATGAGAAGCTTCGGCTCGCAGGACAGCGCAATCGCGATCGCGATGCGCTGGCGCATGCCGCCGGAACATTGATGCGGATATTGCGTCAGCCGCTGCTCCGGCGCGGGAATGCCGACCGCCGTCAACAGCTCGATGCTGCGCTTCTTCGCGGCCGCTGCGTCGAGCTCGAGATGCTCCTGGATCGTCTCCATCAACTGCGTGCCGATGGTCAGCACCGGGTTGAGCGACGTCATGGGATCCTGGAACACGACCGCGAGATCGCGCCCGCGCAATTTGCGCAGGCTTTCAGGTTCGAGCCGCGCCAGGTCCTGGCCGGCGAACATCACGCGTCCGCTAAGTCTTGCCTTCTTCGGCAGCAGTTGCAGGATCGCGCGCGACAGCATGGTCTTGCCGCAGCCGGATTCGCCGACTACCCCGAGCGTGCGCCCGGCCTCCAGCGTGAGGTTGACGCGGTCGACGGCGCGCAAATTTCCGCGCGGCGTCGGCAATTCGACCGCGACGTCCTGGATCGACAGCAAGGCCCCGCTCACAATGCCCCCTGACGCGGATCGGTGAGCGCCCGCAAGGTGTCGCCGACCAGGTTGAAGGCCAGCACGGTGACGAACATCGCAAAGGCCGGCAGGAAGGCGAGCCGCGGTGCGACCTCCAGGCTCTCGCGCCCCTCCCCGATCATGCTGCCCCAGCTCGCCATCGGCGGCGGCACTCCTAGCCCGAGGAAGGACAGCGAGCCTTCCACCACGATGGTGACGGCAACGCCAAGCAGGAAGAACGCGAACAGCGGCAGGAATACGTTTGGCAACAGCTCGCGCAGCAGAATGCGGGCATGCGTGGCGCCGAGTGCTTCGGCCGCGATGACGAATTCCCGTCGCGCCAAGGTCAGCGTCGCCGCACGCGACACCCGCATAAAGGCGGGGATGCCGAGAAAGCCGAGGATGAAGGTGAGGTTGGGAATCGACTGGCCGAGATAGGCGACCACGGCGAGCGCAAAGATCAGCGGCGGAAAGGCCAGCAGCACGTCCATGCTGCCAACGACCAGCGTCTCGAAGCGGCCGCGGAAATAGCCGGCGAGCAAGCCGAGCGCGCCGCCGACGGTGAGGCCAATCAGCGGCGCGCACAGGCCGACCGTCAGCGACACCCGCGCGCCAAAAATCAGCCGCGCCAGCTCGTCGCGGCCGAGCCCGTCGGTGCCGAGCCAATGCTCGGTCGAGAACCAGGCGCGGCGTTCCAGCATGTCCATGTCGACCGGGTTCTGCAGCGGCAGGATCGGCGCGAGGATCGCGAGCGCAAAGATGATCACGATCCAGCAGATCGCAAACCAGAACAGGAATCCGAGCCTGCGCTTCTTCTGCAGCGGCTGTTCGACCTCTTCGGGCAGCGAGAGTTCAAGCGTGGCCATGGCGAATCCTGGGATCGAGGACCGCATAGAGCATGTCGACGATGAAGTTCATGATCACGAAGCCGGAGGCGACCAGCAGCACCACGCCCTGCAGGATGATGAGGTCGCGGGTGTAGATCGCACCGACCAGCAGACGGCCGATGCCCGGCAGCGCAAAGATCGATTCCACGATCAGCGCACCGCCGATCAGGCGGCCGATATTGATGCCTGTGATCGTTACCAGCGTCAGCGACGACGGCTTGAGCGCGTGCACGAACAGGATGCGTGAGGGTTTCAGCCCCTTGGCCTTCGCCAGCGAGATGTAATCCTCCTGCAGCGTCGCGATCATGTCGGAGCGCAGCACGCGCATGATCCCCGGCCATTCCGCCAGCGCCAACGTCAGCGCGGGCAGCACGAAGAAGCGCAGGTTCGCGGCGGGGTCCTCGGTCAGGGGCACGTAGCCCGTGGCCGGCAGCCAGTGCAGCTCGACCGCGAACAGATAGATCAAGAGGATCGCGGAGAGGAAGGACGGCACCGACAGCATCGCAAACGCGCCGCCCGTCATGAAGCGGTCGAACGCGCCGCCGGCGCGCGCCGCGCAGGCGATCGCCAGCGGCACGCCGATCGCAAGCCCGATGATCTCGGCGAGCAGCATCAGCTCGATCGAAACCGGGATGCGTTCGGCAACCGCCTGCAGCACGGTCTGCCCGGTGCGGAAGGAGCGGCCGAGATCGCCCTGCACGACCTGGCCGAGCCAGCTCAGATAGCGCCACCACATCGGCTGATCGAGCCCCATGTCATGGCGAAGCGCGGCGACCTTTTCCGGCGTCGCCTGGTCACCCAGGATGACATAGGCGAGATCGCCCGGCAGCAGCGAGGCGATCAGGAATGTCAGCAACGAGACGGCGGCCAGCACGGGTATGAGATAGAGCAGCCGCCGCACCACGAAGTTGAGCATCGTGCCTTAGTCCAGCCAGGCGTAGGAGACATCGAGCACGCCATTGTACATTTTCGAAACGCCCTTCAGCTTGGTCGACGAGATCGAATAATAGGTGTTCTGGAACGTCCAGAACCAGATCGCCTCCTTGTTGATCAGGCGGCTGATGGCGCAGTAGTCCTCGGTGCGCTTGGCGACATCGGCGGTCGAGCGCGAGTGCTCGAGCAGGGCATCGAGCTCCGGGTTGGCGTAGTTGGCAAGCGCGACCGGGCTGCCGGACTTGAAATTGGCATACATCTGCGGATCGGGATCGGCGAGATCGACGATGCGCCACGGCGTCACCTGGAATTGACGCATGAAGGCGCGCGGCACGACGGTGGCCTGGTCGATCTGCTCGATCTCCATGTTGACGCCGACCCGCTTCCAGAACTGCTGCAGCACCTGGCCGACGGTACGGCCGCGCGGTGTTGCCGTGACGATCATCTTGAACTCGACCGGCTTGCCGTAATCCTTGAGCAGCGCCTTGGCCTTCTCGGGGTCTTCGGGCAACGCGCCATCGTCCTTGCACTTGACCCAGGAACCGTCGCCGTAAGGGTTGCTCGCGGGCTTTGCGAGACCATTGGTGATCGCCTGCGACATCTTCTTGCGGTCGAGTGCCATCACCAGCGCCTGGCGCACGCGGACATCGTCGAGCGGCGGCGATTTGGTGTTCATGGCATAGACCTGCGCGCCGGAGCCGGTATAGGCGTTGACGAACAGCTTGGAGTCCTTCTGCGCCTTCTGGATGTTGTCGGCGTCGTATTCGTCGTCCCAGATGATGTCGGCCTCGCCCGATTGCAGCGAGGCGAAGCGCGACTGCGCATCCGGCAGCGGCTTCAGGGTGATGCGGTCGAGATAGGGTTTGCCCTTATCCCAATAGTCCGGATTTTTTTCCAGGATCATGCGGTCGCCCGCGGTCCAGGATTTCAGGACATAGGGTCCGGTGCCGACCGGGTTGCGGTTATAGTCGTCGCCCTTGGTCTTCCACGCCGTCGGCGAGTGCATGACGTTGTTGGAGCTCTGGATGGTCTGCGTCCCCGGGAAGTTCACCGAGGGGGCGCTGAAATTGTAGACCAGTGTGAGATCGTCGACGGCCTGCGCGCTGATGATGGTGGAAATGTAGAAGGCGCAACGGCACTTGTTGGCAGGATCCTTCTGGCGATCAAAGTTCTCCTTGGCCGCCTGCGCATTGAACGGCGTGCCGTCGTGGAATTTGACGCCGGGCCGCAGCTTGAAGGTCCAGGTCTTGAAGTCGTCGGAATGCGTCCAGGACAGCGCGAGCTTCGGCTTCAGCTCGCCCTTCTCGTCGAGCGCGACCAGCGTGTCGAAGATCGATGCGGCCGCGGTGTTGGCCGAGGTGTCGTAGACGCCGACCTTGAGCGGATCGAAGCCGGGAATATCCAGCTCCTGGCCGACGGTGATGCTGCCGCCCGATTTCTGGGCCTGCGCGGGCTGAACCAGCACGCCAAGCGCAAATGCCGTGACAAGGAAAATCGGCGCGAGCCCGCGCGCTGCGGCAGCCGCATTCGTCATGGTGTCCTCCCGAAGTCGTCGTCCGATGTTTCGGATCGCTCGTGACTTCCGGCGAGATTGGCGAGATTCACCGGCGACGGCAAGAGGAACACGCGCACGAGATGAAACGCCGCAGCCTCGTTCGCTGTGCGGAATAAACCTAGCCCGAGGCAGCCTTGGCCGACACGTCGTCCGCGAGGCCCGCCTCCTGCAACAGATCCTGCGTATGCTCGCCGAGCACCGACATATGCCGGCCCGCACTGACATCGGCACCCGACATCCGGAACGGCACGTTCAGCACCTGGAAAGTACCTCCGCCATCCCTGACGTCGGTCAGCGCCTTCCGATGCGACAATTGCGGATCGCTCAGCGCCTCCGCGACGGTCCGGTAGGCCGATGCCGGCACGCCCTCGGCATCGAGCGCGGCGAGACACGCCTTGGTCGTCAGCGGTTTCGACCAGGCTTCGACCCCGTCCATCATGTCGCCCCAGTTCACGCGGCGCACGGCATAGGTGACGAAGCGCGGATCGGCGATCCATTCGGGCCGCTCGATCGCCTTCATCAGGCTCTGAAAGCTCTTCTCGCTGGAGATGGTGATCATGACATAGCCGTCGGCCGTCTCGGTCGGCCCGAACATCGGCCGCGGCGGCGGCGGCACCTCGAACTGTGCGTTCTGCAACTCGCTCAGCGTCAGCGACAGCATCGACTCCAGCATGGAAACGTCGATGTGCTGGCCAAGGCCCGTGACGGAGCGCTGATAGAGCGCCGATGCGATCGCGCCAAAACCATAGGTGCCGGTGACGACGTCGGCGTGATAGATGCCGCAATAGTCGGGCCGGTGGCGGCCGGGCTGATAGGCCAGATGCGCCATGTCGTAGCCGGAGGCGGCGTGGATCACCGGCGCATAGGCCGGCAGCTCGGATGACGGGCCGGTCTGGCCGTAGCCGGAGATCGAGCAATAGATCAGCCGCGGATTGAGCGGGCGGAGGCTGTCGTAATCGAGCCGCAGCCGCTGCATCACGCCGGGACGGAAGTTCTCGACCAGAATGTCCGATGTCGCGGCCAGCCGGCGGATGGCCTCGTTGCCCGCCTTCGATTTCAAGTCGAGCACCACGCTCTTCTTGCCGACATTGAGCTGGCCGAAGGCCGTGCTGCAGCCGTTGCGCAGCGGCGGCCGGGTTCGCATCGTCTCGCCCTCCTCGGTCTCGACCTTGATCACCTCCGCGCCCATGTCGGCGAGCATCCGCGAGCAATGGGGGCCGGCGATGGTGGTCGAAAAATCCAGCACCCGGAGCCCGGCAAAGGCCTTTGCCATCGCGCCGTCGTGCTTATCTGAAGCTTGCATCCCCGCCCCTGTCCTTCGCGTCTCTTTTTGGAACCACGCCTGCTCTGGCTTGTTGATGCGCCGACCCTAGAGGGCGGCGGCCCGACAGGAAAGTCTTTACCGGGACGGGAGCTTCCCGGGGATGCCTTGTACTTTACTGATAACTGGACCCGATCTTGCATAGCAGCAAATCGGGCGGGGCAGAGGGCAGCTGTTCTTGAGGGTCTTGTTCGTCACGACCGAGATGGACGACTTCGTCCGCGTGGGCGGACTTGGCGCTGTTTCCGCTGCGCTCCCTCGAGCCCTTCGTCCCTTCGCCGATATCCGGATCATGCTGCCCGGCTATCGCGACATCATCGAACAACTGACGCATCTTCAGATCGTTGGCCGCTGCCCGGCGTTTGCGGAGATGCCGGCCTGCACGCTCGGCCGTGCCGCAACCCGCGACGGCATGCCGGTCTATGTGCTGCTGTGCTCGCAGCTCTATGATCGTCCCGGCAATCCCTATGGCGATGAATCCGGACGCGACTGGCCCGACAACGACATCCGCTTCGCGCGCTTTGCCTCGGCAGCCGCTGAGCTTGCTGCGGGCAATCTGGACAAGAATTGGGCAGCAGACCTGATCCATGCCAATGACTGGCAGGCCTCGCTCGTGCCGGCCTATCTCGCCTGGCGCGGCTCGAAGCTGCCGTCGATCCTGACCATCCACAATCTCGCCTATCAGGGCCTCTTCCCGAAGGAATCGCTGCGGCGGATCGGCGCACCGGAAAGCTCATTCCACATCGACGGCATCGAGTTCTACGACCAGCTCTCCTTCCTCAAGGCCGGCCTGATCTACGCCTCGCATCTGACCACCGTCAGCGGCACCTATGCGCGCGAGATCACGACGGAAGAATTCGGCTGCGGTCTCGAAGGCCTGCTCCGCGTGCGCTCGGACGCATCCGAGCTGACCGGCATCCTGAACGGTATCGACGAGAGCTGGGATCCGCGCTCCTGCGCCCAGCTCGCGCAACAATTCGGCGCCGGCGATTGGGCCGGCAAGCGCGCCAACGCCGACTATGTGCGCAAGCAATTCGGGCTCGCGGTGTCGCGCGGGCCGATGTTCGGCATCGTCGCCCGTCTCGTGCATCAAAAGGGCATCGATCTTGTCCTGTCCGCGGCCGACGAGATCATCGACGCCGGCGGACAGATCGTGGTCACCGGCTCCGGCGAGCCGGCGCTGGAGCAGGCGCTGATCGACGCGCATCGCAGGCGGCCTGACGCCATCGGCGTTGCGATCGGCTTCAACGAGGCCCAGGCGCGGCGCATCTTTGCCGGCAGCGACTTTACCCTGATGCCGTCGCGCTTCGAGCCGTGCGGCTTGAGCCAGATGTATGCGCAGCGCTTCGGCTCGCTGCCGATCGGCCATCAGACCGGAGGGCTGGCCGAAACCATCACCGACGGCGAGACCGGATTCCTGTTCAAGCAGCCGTCACGGGACGCGCTGCTCGGCGGCATCCGCCGCGCCTTCTCGACCTTCATCGCCCAAGACCGCCTCGACACCATGCGCCGCAGCGCCATGTCGCGGTCGTTCTCATGGGATATTTCGGCGTCCTGCTACAACGCGCTGTACCGCAAGATCGCATCGGCTTAAGCGACCCGAGATGGTTTGGAGCCACCGTCGGCACTCTATCGCCCGTCACCCTGAGGCGGCCGCTTCTTCAGCGGCCCTCGAAGGGCGACGGCCCTGCTGCAGCAGCGGGGCCGTGCATCCTTCGAGGCTCTCTATGCGCCGCTTCGCGCCGCACGGCTCGCACCTCCAGCGACAACGGCTTCGCCGTTGCGCGGGGATGACGGTCGTGCCGTCGTAGCCCGGATGAGCGAAGCGACATCCGGGACTCTGCGGTTGCCGTTCTATCGACCGTCACCCTGAGGCGGCCGCTTCTTCAGCGGCCCTCGAAGGGCGACGGCCCGGCTGCAGCAGCGGGGCCGTGCATCCTTCGAGGCTCTCCATGCGCCGCTTCGCGCCGCACGGCTCGCACCTCCAGCGACAACGGCTTCGCCGTTGCGCGGGGATGACGGTCGTGCCGTCGTAGCCCGGATGAGCGAAGCGACATCCGGGACTCTGCGGTTGCCGTCCCGGATATCGCGGAGCCTGTCATCGGGCGGCGCTTTGCGCCGACCCGTTGGCTCACCCGGGCTACGAAGCTTCTAGCCCGGCGATTCCTCGCGCGTCAGCGCGAGCGACAACGACCGGATGGCCGGTGCGGCCAGCAGCACGATCGGCGACATCGCGATCCACGAAATCACCCAGGACACGAACCAGTGCCACAGGAAGTGGCCGCTCGCCAGCGACGGGACGCTCGCGATGCCGGCGGCGACAAAGGACGTCAGTCCCGACTGGATGACGCCAAAGACGAAATGGCTGTAACGGCGCGGGATGGCGAACATCGGGACCTCGATCCGGCGCGTGACGGGCCATACGACAAGCTCCCCTGCCCGCTTCAACGCGGGCAAGCCGAAAAATCAGATACGCACACTCGTGACCGAAATGGCCTTCTCGCCATGCCAGTCGATGCGCATGGCCTCGCGGACCAGCGCGCCGACCCCCGGCGTGTGCCGCCTGCCGCGAACGGTCACCAGGTTGACGTCGCGCCAAAATGCCGGCTCGCGCGTCGGGATCGCCACCAGCAGTGGATCGGTGACCGCATATTCGGGCATGAAGCCAAAGCCCAGCCCCGAACGCACCAGCGCCTGGATCCAGTCGTCGCGGTCGCTGCGATAGACGGTCTCGATCTCGACCCCTTGCTCCTCAAAAAAGCGGTCCGCATAGCCGTTGAATTCGCAGCTGCTACGGTTGAGGTAGCGCAGGCCGTGCAGCTCGCCCAGCCGCAGGGTCCTCCGCCGCGCCAGCGGATCGCCGGACGGCAGCACGATCATCATCCGCTCGCGAAACAGGGGCATGGTGTGCAGCCGGCTGTTCGGCGTCTCGCCCGGGATGCAATAGATCGCGACGTCGAGGCCGCCTTCGAGCAGCTCCTTGTCGATCTTGCGCGCGCTCGAATCCCTGATCTCGACCTCGATCCGGCCGTCGCGCTCGCGCACCGAGTTCAAGAGCTCGATCAGCATGGTCGGCGCGATCGTGCACATCACGCCAAGGCGCAGCTTGGTGTGTCCGTCGGCCTTGAAGCTCTCGGCGATCCGGCGCGCGTTGCGCGCCTCGTCATAGACCTGTTGCAGGTGCGGAAGAACGATCCGGCCGAGCTCGGACAGGCGCACATTCGGCCGTTCACGATGGAACAGCTCGCCGCCAAGTTCGTATTCGAGCTGCTTCATCGCGCGCGTCAGCGACGGTTGCGTGACGTTGCACTCGTCCGCCGCCCGGGTGAAGTTCAATCGCTTGGCAAGCGCCAGGAAATAGCGCACCTGGTGCATTTCCATGGCCAGATTCCTTCTTCGCCTCGGCGTCCGAAGGCGGTCGTCGTCACTCCGCCGCCATCGGAATTTCATCCCCGTGTTCGTGCAGCACCACGCCCGCGAGCGGATCGAACTCCCCCTCCCACGGTTTTCGCGCCAGCACCGACCGCGTATGCGCGTAGCCGGCGTCCCAGCGGCGCATGATGCCGGAGGGGCTGAAGTCGATGTCCTTGGTGTGGGTCTCGTGGTCGAGCTGCGGCGCGAGCAGCCGCACCACATGCATCCGCGTCGGGCAGCCATAGCTCGTCAATTCGCGCACGGCGGGATTGCTGCGCTCGCTCTCGGGCAGGCGCGCCGCCAACTGGTTGATGACGTGTCGCAGCCGATGCGCCTGCTCCTGCCGCGCGATCTGGCTGGCGATCCGGCTGGAATATTGCACGTCCTTGTGACGGTTCAGTACCTCCGCCATCGTGGTCGGCTCGGCGCCCAGGGGATTCCACAGATGCACGGCAAAGATCAGCGAGTTCTTGCGCGGATTGTCGTCGAACACGGCTTCCGTCGGCGTGTTGGAGAGAATCCCGCCGTCCCAATAGAGCTCGCCGTCGATGCGCACCGCGGGAAAGGCCGGCGGCAGCGCGCCCGAGGCCATCACGTGCTTCACCGTCAATTCACCGTCGCGGCTGTCGAAATAGCGCATCTGGCTCGAGCGCACATGCGCGGCACCGACCGTGAGCCGCGGCGTGCAGCGGTTGACCAGGTTGAAGTCGACCAGCTCGTTCAGCGTCTTCTCCAGCGGCGCGGTGGAGTAGAAGCCCGCATGATCGGCGCCGAGCGGATAGGAATCCCCGGCATGAGCCAGCGGATTGGGCCGGAAGAAGCCGGGAATGCCGCTGGTGATCGTCGACCAGTAGCTGAGCTTTTCGTTGAAGCCGGGGAATGCGGTGCGGAAGCTCCAGGCCGGGTTCTGCTCCATGCGCTTCCAAAACTCCTGCAGGCGCGCGAGCCGATGCTGCGGCTCATTGCCCGCGATCAGGCTGGCATTGATGGCGCCGATCGAGGTGCCGATGATCCAGTCCGGCTCGATGCCGGCCTCGTGCAGCGCCTGGTAGACGCCGGCCTGGTAGGAGCCGAGCGCGCCGCCGCCCTGCAGCACCAGCACGACCTGGCCTGGCAGGCTTTTGGACCTGATGCTCTCTGTATTGCCCTGCATGCCGTTCATGTCACGCTCCTGATGAGCTTCGATTGGTCGGATATTCGTCAGCCGCCGCGATTTGTTACGCCGGCCCATGTCAATGCGCGGTCCAGCCGCCGTCGACCGGCAGCGCGATGCCGGTGATCGAGGCTCCCGTTTCGGTCGAGAGGAACACCGTGAGTGCACCGAGCTCTTCGACCGTGGCAAAGCGCTTGTTGGGCTGCTGCGCCAGCAGCACGTCGCGGATCACCTGGTCGCGCGAAATGCCGTGCGCCTTGGCCTGGCCGTCGATCTGCGCCTCGACCAGCGGCGTGTAGACATAGCCAGGACAGATCGCGTTGCAGGTGATGTTCTCCTCGGCCGTCTCCAGCGCCGTCACCTTGGTGAGGCCGACGATGCCGTGCTTGGCGGCGACATAGGCTGCCTTGAACGGCGATGCGACGAGGCCATGGGCGGACGCAATGTTGATGACGCGCCCAAAACCGTTCTGGCGCATGGCCGGCAGGGCGAGCCGGGTGGTGTGGAAGGCCGAGCTCAGATTGATCGCGAGGATCTGGTCCCACTTCTCGACCGGAAACTGCTCGAGCGGCGCGACATGCTGGATGCCGGCATTGTTGACGAGGATGTCGAGCCGGCCGGACTGCGCCACGGTCGCCGCGATCATCTCGGCGATCGAACTTGGCCGCGTCATATCGGCCGGCGAAAAGCTCGCCTTGACGCCGAATTCGCTGGCGATCTGCTCGCGGACCCTGCCGATCTCGCTGGCAACGCCGAGGCCGTTCAGCACCACGTCGGCGCCGGCCGCCGCCAGCGCCCGCGCAATGCCGAGCCCGATGCCGCTGGTCGAGCCGGTGACGAGGGCGACCTTGCCGGCGAGCGCAGGCACGGCAGGCGACGTTTGCGGTTTGACGGGAATATTCATGGCAACTCCTCCAAATGCGAGGGCGGCCTGATGACCTACCCCTGGCTTTGGCGGACTGTGAGCGATGGCCTTGCGATACGGAAATGCCGGCTGGCTTCCGAAACGATACGTGGTCGCTATAGCTGCCGGGATGTCTTTCCCCGCGCCGATCGGCTAGGTTGCGGGTCGATCCTGCCCGGAGCCGATCCATGGAAATGCACCAGGTCCGTTACTTCCTCGCGGTCGCGCAACTCCTCAACTTCACGCGCGCCGCAGAGGACTGCAACGTGACGCAGCCGTCGCTGACGCGCGCGATCAAGCAGCTTGAGGCCGAGCTTGGCGGCGATCTGTTTCGCCGCGAACGGCCGGCCGCCCAACTGACCGAGCTCGGCCAGCGTATGCACCCGCTGCTGAAGCAGTGCTACGAGGCCGCCGCCGGCGCGCGCTCGCTCGCCTCGTCTTTTAGGAGCGGCGAAGTCGGCGCGCTGCGGATTGCGCTCACCCACGCCATCGATCTTTCGCTGCTCATCCCGCATCTCAACCAAATCCGGCGGCAGTTCAACCGGCTCGAATTCCGCTTTCTGCGCGGCAGCAGCCGCGAGGTGGCCGAATATCTGAAGAAGGGCGAGGCCGAGCTCGGCATCGCGGCCGAGATCGACGAAGCCTGGGAGCGGCTCGACGTCTGGCCGCTGTTCACCGAAGGCTTTGAGCTCGTGGTCGGCAAGGACCATCGGCTCGCAGGCCAGGACACGGTCGAGTTCGACGATCTCAGGTCGGAGCAATTGCTCAGCCGCGCCTATTGCGAACATTCGAAACGCATCTCGGCGAGCCTGCGCGAGCATGGCGTCGACATCGATCACAGCCACGAGATTTCCAGCGAGCGCGACCTGATCGAGCTGGTGGAAGCCGACATCGGCATCGCCATGGTGCCGCACACCTCGCCCCTGCCGGACGGCGTGAAGCGGACCACTGTGGCCGGCCTCGACACCCGCCGCACCGTCAACCTCTACGGCGTCGCCGGCCGCCAGCGCACCGCGGTCGCCAACGCCGTCATGCGCATGCTGCGCGGCGCCGACTGGCGCGAGATCGCGGGGTAGTTCTTTCTTCCTTCTCCCCTTGTGGGAGAAGGTGGCGCGAAGCGCCGGATGAGGGGTCTCTGTCCGCGAAAACCGACTGCAAGATGACTCGTGGAGAGAGACCCCTCACCCGGCTTCGCTTTCGCGAAGCCACCCTCTCCCACAAGGGGAGAGGGTGAAGCGGCGCAAGATGCTAACTCTCCCGTCCCGCCTTCTCCAGCGCCTCGAGCAAATCATCGATCTCCATCCGCTTGCGGAAATCGGGATCGACGAACCTCGCCTTCACCACTCCGTCGCGGCCGACGACGAACACCGCGGGGATCGGCAGCATCCAGCCGTCATTGCCGTGGAATTTGGCCATGTCCTGATAGGACAACAGCCCCTGGATCTCGGAGCCGAGCCAGATCGCCAGATTGAGCGACAGCGCATAGCCGTTGTCGAGATCGGTCAGCACCGGAAACGGCGCGCCGGAATCGTCCCTGAATTTCCCGGTGAACTCCTGCGTCTCCGGCATGATCGCGACGATCTGCGCGCCCATCGCATCGATCCGGTCCTTGGCCTGGATCACCGCGCGGACGTTGAGGCGGCAATAGGGACACCAGTGCCCGCGAAAAAACATCACCGCGACCGGTCCACGCTTGAGCAGCGTCGGCAGCGCGACCAGCCGCCCCTCCTCGTCGGGCAGCATGAAGGGCGGCATCATTTCGCCCGGACGCGGCGCGTTCTCGCCGCCGCCGTTCTGGGCGAGACGCTCGACCAGGCGATCGACCGCATCGCCGTAGGCCGGAAAAATCTCGCGGCCCGCGCTCGCATAGGCACGGAGCTGCTCGTTCAGCGTGCCCTCCATGTCGCGGCAGCGCTGGAAGGCTGATTTGAGCCGTTCGGCGTCGGCTGGTGTCAATGACGTCATCTTCCGCTCCGGCACCATGATCTAGAGAGACTATTTTGCGTTCCGGCCGCCCTGCAAGGGGCGATCGTCACACGACGGCGTGTTTCATCGGCATCGAACGCCGGATCCGTTGCAAGCGGAAATGCCCTTCCACAATCGGTTCGATAGCTGCCGCCTATCGCGTCACCATAGCGCAGGGCTATCGAATTCAGAGCCGCTTCGCATTTCTCCTCTTGGCGCGTTGCGTCCATCCTGCCGCCATCGAGAATTCCACATCGACAGGAGATCATCATGACCCGCCTCATCGTCCGGCGCCTTGCCAACCTCGCCGCCCCGCTCGTGCTGATGTGCCTCGTGCTGTCGGCCGCGACGTCGATCGCCCGCGCCGACAGCGACGACGGCATCGTGCGCGTCAAGAGCGCGGTGCCGATGGCCGACGCGATCAGCCGCATCAAGGCCGACATCGCCGCCAAGGGCATCAAGTTCTTCTCCGAGATCGACCAGTCGAAGCTCGCCGCAGATGCCGGCGTCAAGCTGCGGCCCTCGACGCTGCTCGTCTTCGGCAATCCGCCGCTCGGCACCCAGTTCATCACCGCCAACCCCAATGCCGGGCTGGACTGGCCGGTGCGCCTGCTGCTGACGCAGGACGACAATGGCGACGTCTGGGCTGTCTGGACCGACTTCGACTGGATCGCAAAGCGCCACAACATCACCAACCGCGAGGCGCAGTTCAAGATGGCGACGACGGTGGTCAGGTCCATCACGTCCACCATTACCGCCAAGTAGCACCACGATCATGGCGCGCGAGAGATATGACGTCGTCATCCTCGGCGGAGGCAATGCCGGCATCGGCGTGACCGGCCCTGTCAGGCGCGCCGGCCTTTCGGTCGCAATGATCGAGGCGCGGGATCTCGGCGGCACCTGTCCCAACCGCGGGTGCACGCCGAAGAAGGTCCTGGTCGCCGCCGGACAGGCCCTCCACGACATCGAGCGTGCCGCGGTCCACCACATCGCCGTTGAAATGCCCCGGCTCGACTGGGCCGCGCTGATCGACCGCGAGCGGGACATGATCAAGGACATCCCCGCCAATCTCGCCCGCGCCATGGCGCGGCGGGAGGTCGACGTCATCAAGGGATACGGCACCTTCGTCGCGCCCGACACGATCAGGGTCGGCGACCGCCTGCTGGAAGCCCGCCATATCGTCATCGCCACGGGATCGAAGCCGCGCCCGTTGCCGATTCCAGGCGCCGAGCACATGATCACCTCGGACGAGGTGCTGCGCCAGCGTGAGCTGCCGGCCTCGGTGATCTTCGTCGGCGGCGGCGTGATCTCGCTGGAATTCGGCCACGTCTACGCACGCGCCGGCGCTGCCGTGACCGTTCTCGAGGCGCTGCCGCAGCTCCTGCCCGCGATGGACACGGATGCCGTCGCCAGATTGCGGGCGGAGAGCGAGCGCATCGGGATCAGGATCAACACCGGCGTCAGCGTCCACCGCATCGAGCCGACGGGCCGGCGATTGCGCGTGACCTTCACCGAGGGCGGCGTCGAACGGACCGTCGAGGCCGACCGGGTCGTCAACGGCGCCGGGCGCGTCGCTGATATCGACAGCCTCGATCTCGCAGCAGGTCGCGTCGAACATTCCAACGGCCGTGTCGCGGTCGATCGCTATCTGCGCTCGACATCCAACCCCCAGGTTCACGTCTGCGGCGACGCCGTCCCGAACTCTCCGCAATTGTCGCCGATCGCGACCTATGAGGGCGACATCGTCGGACGCAACATCGTCTCGGGGCCAAAAGTCTCGCCCGACTATGCCGGCATGGCGACGTCGGTCTACACCGTGCCGGCGCTGGCTGCCGTCGGGCTCACCGAGTCGGTGGCACGCGAGAGCGGCGCCACGATCGACGTCCATGTCAACGACATGCAGGACTGGTTCTCGACGCGCTCCTACGCCGAAACCGTCGCGTGGTCGAAGATCGTCGTCGATCGGCACAGCGACTTCATCCTCGGTGCACACTTCGTCGGTCACGCCGCGCAGGAGCTCATCAACATCTTCGGCCTTGCGATCAAGTTCGGCATCACGGCCAGCCAGATCCGGGACAATGTCTACGCCTATCCGACGTTCTCGGCCGACATCAAGCACATGCTCGGGCGCGCATAGCGGCTCGCTATCGTCTCCAGAGACAGACGGCATTTCATCGCACACGCAACTTCGACGAAGCTGATGCCATAGCCGCCGACCACCGAGGTCGCGGTCAACCCAGGAGATCCGTCCATGCCCAAGCAGTCCACATTGTCACGCGCCATTCTCCCCGCCCTCACCCTCGCAGGCCTCGTCGTGCTCGTCGCGCAACCCGCCTTCGCCGGCGAATGCCCGGCCGACAAGATCAAGCCGGGCGCGCAGAAGATGGTCGACTTCAAGCCGGTCGGCGTCACCGACGTCACGCTCGGCGCCATCAACCTCGAAAAGCAGCCGGCCAACATCAAGGATCGCGAGCTGCGCTTCCGCAAGCTGACGATCGAGCCCGGTGGCATCGTGCCCTGGCACAGCCATGACGACCGCCCCGCGCTGATCTACGTGCAGCAGGGCGAGATCGTCGAATACGCCTCCAACTGTGTCGATCCGATCGTGCACAAGGCCGGCGATCTCCGCCCCGAAGTGTTCGGCACCTCGCACTGGTGGAAGAACCTCGGCAAGGAAACCGTCATCCTCTACGTCGGCGACGTCCGCAAGGATCCGCACGACCACAATATGTGACGAGCGCATCAGGCCCCAGCACTCGTTGCTGGATGTGACGCCCGGAATCTCCCCAGCCGGGCGTCACATCCCCCCGATCAGGAGACGCGTGGACATGACCGACCTGTCAGCACAGATGAAGCCCTCCGACATGGCGATGCACGGACATTCGCCCGGAATCATCCTCCGTTCGCTCGTCATCGGCCTCACCGCCTTCCTGACCGTCGTCGACCTGTTCGCGACCCAGGCGATTTTGCCGTCGCTGACGCGCCATTATGGCGTCACGCCGGCCGCGATGGGCTTTGCCGTCAACGCCAGCACCTTTGGCATGGCCGTCGCCGGCCTCGTGGTCGGCTTCTTCAGCCCGCATATCGACCGACGGCTGGGCATCCTGCTCAGCCTCACGCTGCTTGCGATCCCGACCAGCCTGCTCGCGGTCGCGCCGAACCTTGCCGTCTTCACGGCGCTGCGCGTCGCCCAAGGCCTCTGCATGGCGTCGGCCTTTGCGCTGACGCTCGCCTATCTCGGTGAGCAATGCAGCGCGATGGACGCCGGCGGCGCCTTTGCCGCCTACATCACCGGCAACGTCGCCAGCAACCTGATCGGACGACTAATCTCGGCTGCGGTCGCCGACGGCCTTGGGCTGTCGTGGAACTTCTACTTCTTTGCTGCGCTCAATCTGACGGGCGCAGTGCTGGTCTATTTCACGATTGCCCGCGTCCAGCCGATGCATGCGATGACCGAGCCTGCGTCACCGCTTGCCGCGATGCTCGCGCATTGGCGCAATCCGCGGCTGCGCGCCGCCTTCGGGATCGGTTTCTGCATCCTGTTCGCCTTTATCGGCACGTTTACGTTCGTGAACTTCGTGCTGGTGCGCCCGCCTCTGTCGCTGGGCATGATGGACCTCGGCTTGGTCTATTTCGTGTTCCTGCCCTCGGTCGTGACCACCCTGCTCGCCGGCCGGGTCGCTTCGCTGATCGGAACGCGGCCGACGATCTGGGGCGCGCTGATCGTCGCTAGCATGGGCCTGCCGCTGATGCTGAGCGCGCATCTGGTCGACGTGCTCGCCGGCATGGTCATGGTCGGCGTCGGCACCTTCTTCGCGCAGGCGGCTGCGACCGGCTTCGTCGGGCGGGCCGCAGCCGAGAACCGCGGCGTTGCCAGCGGCACCTATCTCGCCTGCTATTTCGGCGGCGGACTGGTCGGCACGGCCGTGCTCGGTCGTCTGTTCGATGCTTTTGGATGGACCGCGTGCGTGGCCGGTGTCGGAATTGCACTGATTGTCGCGGCTTTGCTGGCATTCAGCCTGCGGGATGCAGAATAAGCACGGATTTGCACGATCGGCGCGCGCCCCGCTATTTTGCCAATATACACCCGATTTGCCCGACGGGTCAAGCGGATTTCGGAAAAACAACACACCCCGATTGTCGCCGGTTTCTACTGTGCATGGGGTTGTTTTCAATTCCGGACGGACGACCCACCCTAGCGCTTCGCCTGTGCGAGATCAGCCTGCGGTTCCGGCGGCGGATCGTCGTCCGCAATCGCCCGCCAGGCGGCGCCGTCGAGATCGTCATACTGGCCGCTCCTGAGCGACCAGAGGAAGGCCACGAGGCCGGCGAGCCCCAAGGCGAGCGCCAGCGGAACCAGGATGACCAGGATTTCCATCAGACCCTCCGCGAGGCGCTGCGCGCCCGCAGCGCGTTCAGCATGACCAGGATGGACGAGCCGCTCATCGCGGCCGCAGCAATCAGGGGCGTGACGATGCCGCTGATGGCGATCGGCACCGCCAGGAAGTTGTAGCCGATCGCCAGCCACAGATTCTGCCGCATCAGGTGCAACGCCTTGCGCGAATAGTCGATCGCGGCCACGACCGGCGCCAGCGGCTTGCCGAGGAAGACGAGATCGGCCGTCGCCTGGCTCAAATGCGCCGCCGAGATCGGCGACATCGAGACATGCGCGGCCGCAAGCGATGGGGCATCGTTCATGCCGTCGCCGACCATCAGCACCTTGATGCCCCGCGCCTTCAGCTCCTCGATCCGCGCGATCTTGTCGGCGGGCGTGACGCCGGCGCGCCATTCGGGAACGCCGAGCGCCTGGGCTGCTGCGGTCACAGCCGCCTCGCGATCGCCGGACAGGATCTCGACGCCGATCCTGCGCGCCTGCAGGGCGGCAATGACGGCCTTGGCGTCCGGGCGCAGGCCCTGCCGCACGGAGATGACAAACCTTTCGGCGCCCCTGGAGAAGGCGACGACGGACGCTTCAGCGTCGAGCTCGGCATCCCTCACCAACTGCTCGGCGCCGCAGAAGGACGGGCGCCCGAGACGAAGCTCGACACCATCAACGCTCGCACGCACGCCCTGCCCGGCCTCCTCGACCGCGCCCACGATGGGCGATTTTGCCCCTACGGCTGTTGCAACGGCTGCGGCGACGGGGTGATGGCTCGACAGCGCCAGCCGTCCGGCGAGCGCGAAGGCGTCGGCGGGGATCCCCGATGCGTTGACCACTTCGAGATCCGGCAGCGTCAGCGTCCCCGTCTTGTCGAAGATGACGTGATTGGCCTCCGCAAGCCGCTCGATGGCATCGCCCGAGTTGAGCAGCACACCCGATTTGAACATGGCACCCGAGGCGACGGTCTGCACCGTCGGGATCGCGAGCCCGAGCGCGCAGGGACAGGTGATGATGAGCACGGCAACGCCAGTGACGACGGCATCGTGCCAGCTCGCGCCCCAAAACACCCAGCCGAGAACCGTGAGGAGTGCAGCGGCATGCACCACCGGCGCATAGAGCCGCGAGGCACGATCGGCGAGCCGCATGTAGCGCGAGCGCGCCTGCAGCGCATTGTCGAGCAGGCGCGTGATCTCGGCGAGCAGTGTCGCTTCTGACGCCGCCGACACCCGCACCCGCAACGTGCCTGACACGTTCATCGAGCCGGCATAGACCGGCGTGCCCCGATCGGCCGTGACATAGAGCGTCTCGCCGGTGATCAGGCTCTGGTCGATTTCGGAACGGCCCTCGATCACGGTGCCGTCGACCGCCGAGCGCTCGCCGGGCCGCAGCAGCACGATGTCGCCGGGATGGATCGCCGCGACCGGCACTTGAGATATTTCATCAGGACCGACGAACTTTGCCGCCGTCTCGGCCTTCAGCGCCGCGAGGTTGCCGGCGACCGCGCGGGTCCGCCGCCGCATGTTCTGGTCAAGGAAGCGGCCGACCAGCAGGAACGTCAGCAGCATGATCGCTGCGTCGAAATAGGCGTGCTCGGCGTGGTGGATGGTCTCGACCACGGACATGCCGAGTGCAAGGCACACACCGATCGAGATCGGCACGTCCATGTTGGTGGTCTTGTTCGACAGCGCGCGCCAGGCGGAGCGGAAGAAGGGCTGGCCGGCATAGGCCGCCGCCGGCAGCGCGATCAGCGCCGACAGCCAATGGAAGAAGTCACGCTGCTCCGGCAGCATGTCCGAGACGTTGCCCGACCACACCGGGATCGACAGCATCATCACGTTCATGGTGGCGAAGGCCGCGACCCCGAGGCAGCGCAGCAGGAAGCGCGATTCCGCGACCTCGGTCGCTTCAGCGCTCGCCGTCTCGAACGGATAGGCCTTGTAGCCGAGCTCGGCGAGGCGATCGATGAAGCGTGCAGGGTCGAGCGTGCCCTCTTTCCATTCCAGCGCGACGCGCTTGTTGGTCAGGTTGACCCGCGCCAACGTGACGTCAGGCATTGCCGAGAGGCCGCGTTCGATCTTCGCCATGCAGCCGGCGCAGTGAACGCCTTCGACGGCGAGATCGATGTGCTGCAGGCCGGGGCCAGCCTCCTTGACGTAGTGTGAAAAGTCCCGCGTGACCTGCATGACCGCCACCTCAGTTCAGGATCACGCGATTGCGCGACTGGAACATGCGCTGTCCCCGCGCGTCAGCCTCGATGACGAGATCCCACTGCCCTGCCGCGACCGCGCCGGCGCTGCCGCGATAGACGCCGATGCCGACTTCCGACAGCTCCACGGCCAGGTCCGCGCGCTTGTCGGTCGGCCGCTCCAGCGTGCCCTTGAAGCTCAGGCCGGTCATCGGCCGGCCGGTGGCGTCGCGGGCCTCGAGCTGGACCACGGCGCCGCCATCGCCCTGGCGCTGGACGCGGGCCTCGACCTGCCATTTGCGTGCGGCCTGCTCATGCGCGGCCGTGATTTCCTTGCCGTAAGCGAGGCTCGCGCTGTAGGCGCTGTCGACCTCGGTGCCCGGTAGCGTCGCGATCGCGAGCTTCATCATGGTGACGTTGACGCCGATCACGAGGCCGAAGAAGGCCACCAGCATCAGGAATACCTTGGTTCCGGTCAGCGGCTTCTGGGCAGCATTTGCCATCGCAAACTCCTCAAGGCCTCACGGCGAGACAAAATTGTCGGTGGCGGACGCAGCGACGCCGAGCCCGATATCGGTGACGTGGAAGCGGACGGGGATCGACTTTTCGGGATTGTTGTCGGCCGGTGCCGTCACCAGCAGCCGCAACTCGCTGGTCGCGTCGCGGGGGATGACGATCATCGGCCGGTCCGGCGTTACGGAATCGACGCCAACGACGTGAACGGTCGCGTTCACGGGACCATCGATGTCGATCGCGATGACGCGGTCATAGCCGCTCTTGTTGAGCAGGCGGACGGTGTAGGCATTGCGGATCGAGCCGTCGCTGAGCTTGACCGCGATCGGGTTGCGGTCGTGCAGCACGTTGACGTCGAGCAGGCTGCGCGTCGCCAGCGTGTAGACCATGATGCCGCCCACGACCGCGATCAGCGCGCTGTAGACGATGGTGCGGGCGCGGACGATGCGGTAGATCGGCGCCTTGCCGGCCTGCCGACGCTCGATATTGATGTCGTTGTCATAGCCGATCAGCCGGGTCGGCCGGCCGATCTTGGTCATCACGGTGTCGCAGGCGTCGATGCACAGCCCGCACTGGATGCATTCGAGCTGCGGCCCGTTGCGGATGTCGATGCCGGTCGGGCACACCGCGACGCACTGGTAGCAGTCGACGCAGTCGCCGACTGGCTGCCCGAGCGCGCGCAGCTCGGCCGCCTTCTTGACCGAGGTGCGCTTCTCGCCGCGATCGTAGCGATAGGTGACGTTGAGCGCCCATTCGTCGGTCAGCGCAGCCTGGATGCGGGGCCACGGGCACATATAGGTGCAGACCTGCTCGCGCATGAAGCCGGCGAGCACATAGGTGGTGCAGGTGAGAATGCCGATCCAGATATAGGCGATCATCGGCGCCTGGAAGGTGACGAGCTCCGTCACCAGCGTCGGCGCATCGTTGAAATAGAGCACCCAGGCGCCACCGGTCCACCAGGCGATCAACAGCCAGATCGAGTGCTTGAGCACGATCTCGGAGACGCGCTCGAGCTTCATCGGGTCGGCCGACTTGTCCTTCTTCATGCGCTCGCGCCGATCGCCTTCGATCAGGCGCTCGACGGCATAGAACAGGTCGGTCCAGACGGTCTGCGGACAGAGATAGCCGCACCAGATGCGGCCGCCGATCGAGTTCATCAGGAACAGCGCGATCGCGGCGACGATCAAGAGGCCGGTGAAGTAGTAGACCTCCTGCGGCCACAGCTCGATGAAGAAGAAATAGAAGCGGCTGTTGGGCAGGTCGATCAGCACCGCCTGGCTTGGCGCGCCGAGGCCGCGATTCCAGCGCACGAAAGGCAGGAAATAATAGACGCCGAGGCAGAACGCCATCAGCGCCCATTTGATGCGACGGAAGGTGCCCGAGACGCTCTGCGGGTACACCTTCTTCTGGGCCGCATAGAGCGGTCCGTAGTCGTCGTCCAGTTTGAGCTCTTTGGGGTTCACGGTCTTGTTCATTGCTGAATCCGTTGCGTGCGCCGACCCTAGAGCCAAATACCGGCGGTCGCTTGATCCAACTCAAACGAGGGCAAGTTCCCCTGCCCTCGTTCGACCGCCGTCCGGTTACCTCTTGTTACTTTCCACCGCCCAGCGAGTGGACGTAGACCGCCATCGCCTTGATCGTGGCGGGGTCGAGCCGGCCCTCCCAGGCAGGCATGACGCCGGAGCGGCCATTGGTGATGGTCTCGATCAGGGCCGCCTCGTCGGAGCCGTAGAGCCAGATCTTGTCGGTCAGGTTGGGGGCGCCCATCTCCTGATTCCCCTTGCCGCCCTCGCCGTGGCAGGACACGCAATTGTCGGCGAAGAGTTTTTCGCCCTTGGCCTTGTCAAAGCCCTGCCCCGTCGGCAGCCCCGCCAGCGAGCGGACATAGTTGGCGACCGTCACGATCTCGTCGGCCTTCAACACACCGTCCTTGCCGAAGGCCAGCATCTGGCCCTCATGGGTCTTCGAGTGGCCGGAGCGCACGCCGTACTGGATGGTCTGCATGATCTGGTCGAGCGATCCGCCCCACAGCCAGTCGTCGTCGTTCAGGTTGGGGTAGCCTTTCGATCCGGACGCACCGCTGCCGTGGCACGGCGCGCAATTGTCGCCGAACACGGTCTTGCCCTTGGCGCGGGCGAGCGCCAGCAGCGCCGGATCCTTCTCGATGTCGGCCAGCGGGGCTTTGCCCAGCGCCACCATCTTGTCGCCGCGGATCTTCTCGAGGCTTGCAAGCTCGACCGCGACGTCGGCCCGGGACGAGTAGCCGAACCAGCCAGTCGTGTTGCTGGAGATCAGCGGCCAGGCCGGATAGACGATCCAGTAGCCGATCGCCCAGATGATGGTGAGATAGAAGGTGATCACCCACCAGCGCGGCAGCGGCGTGTTGAGTTCCTTGATGCCGTCCCATTCGTGTCCGGTCGTGGACCTGCCGGTGACGGTATCGACTTCGCTATGATCGGTCATGATATCTTACTCCTCCCGCAGCGGCAGGCGCGCCGCTTCGTCGAAAGCGGCCTTGTTGCGGGGCCAAAGTGCGTAGGCGATGATCGCGAGGAAGATCGCGACGAAGGCCGGCGTCCAGATGGTCGTCACGAGGTCGGACGCGAGATTGTGGACTGTCAGGATAGCTTTCATCGGTGATGCCTTCTCAGCGAAGATTGGCTTTCTCATTGTAGAGTTTGAAGTCGACGAGCGTACCGAGCATCTGCAAGTAGGCGATCAGCGCGTCCATCTCGGTCGGAGTGCCCGGCTTGCCGTCGAAATTGCGGACCGATGCCTTGGCATAGCGCTTGGTGAAGGCGTCGGTTCCGGCGTTGTCCGGATCGGCCTGCGCCTTCATGTCGGCGGCCGCGTTGGCGATCTGATCGTCGGTGTAGGGCGTGCCGACGGTCTTCAACGTCCGCATGTGGTCGGTGATCGCAGCCGGATCGACTTCGGTTTCCTTGAGGAACGGATAGCCCGGCATCACCGACTGCGGAACGATGGCACGCGGATTGGTCAGGTGGGTGACGTGCCAGTCGTCGGAGTATTTGGCGCCGACGCGGGCGAGATCCGGCCCCGTCCGCTTCGAACCCCATTGGAACGGATGGTCGAACATGCTCTCGGCCGCCAGCGAGAAGTGACCGTAACGTTCGACCTCGTCGCGGAGCGGGCGGATCATCTGCGAGTGACAGAGATAGCAGCCCTCGCGGACGTAGATATTGCGGCCCGCGAGCTCGAGCGGCGTGTACGGCCTGACACCGTCGACGACCTCGATCGTGCTCTTCAGGTAGAACAGCGGCGTGATCTCGACGAGCCCGCCGATCGCGATCACCAGCAGGATGCCGACGACCAGAATGATCGAGTTCTTTTCGAAGATTTGGTGACGTGTCCAGAACGACATTGTTGAACTCCTCATTCCGCCGGCTGAAGAGCGACGGGCGCCTGGACTTCTGCCTCGCCTGCGCGAACCGTCATCCAGAGATTGTAGGCCATGATCAGCGCGCCGATCAGGAACAGTCCGCCGCCGGCCGCACGGATGATGTAGAAGGGATGCATCGCCTCAACGGTCTCGATGAAGGAATATTCGAGGAAGCCGAGCGAGGTGTAGGCACGCCACATCAGGCCCTGCAGGATTCCGGACACCCACATCGCGGAGATGTAGAGAACGATGCCGAGAGTGGCGATCCAGAAATGCCAGTTGACGAGCTTGAGGCTGTAGAGACCCTTGCGGTTCCAGGCCCACGGCACCAGGCAGTACAGCGCGCCGAAGGAGACGAAGCCGACCCAGCCGAGCGCACCGGAGTGCACGTGGCCGATGGTCCAGTCGGTGTAGTGGCTGAGCGAGTTGACCACCTTGATCGACATCATCGGGCCCTCGAAGGTCGACATGCCGTAGAAGGCGACGGAGACCACGAGCATGCGCAGCACGGGATCGGTACGAAGCTTGTCCCAGGCACCCGACAGCGTCATCAGGCCGTTGATCATGCCGCCCCAAGAGGGCATCCACAGCATGATCGAGAAGGTCATGCCCAGCGTCTGGGTCCAGTCCGGCAGCGCGGTGTAGTGCAGATGGTGCGGACCGGCCCAGATGTAGAGGAAGATCAGCGCCCAGAAGTGGATGATCGAGAGGCGGTAGGAGTAGATCGGCCGCTCGGCGCGCTTGGGAATGAAGTAGTACATGATGGCGAGGAAGCCGGCGGTCAGGAAGAAGCCGACCGCGTTGTGGCCATACCACCACTGGAACATCGCATCCTGGATGCCGCCCCAGGCGATGTAGGACTTGGAGCCGAACACCGAGACCGGGAGCGCAGGATTGTTGCCGAGATGCAGCACGGCGATCGTCACGATGAAGGCGAGATAGAACCAGTTCGCCACGAAAATATGCGGTTCCTTGCGCTTGATGATCGTCACGAGGAAGACGAGCAGGTAAACGACCCAGACGATGGTCAGCCAGAGGTCCGAGTACCATTCAGGCTCGGCGTATTCCTTGCCTTGCGTGACCCCGAGCAAATAGCCGGTGCCGGCGATCAGGATGAAGAAATTGTAGCCGACCACGACAAACCAGGGTGCGAGATAACCCGCAAGGCGCACGTGGCAGGACTTCTGCACGACATAGAACGAGGTGGCGAGCAGCACGTTGCCGCCGAAGGCGAAGATCACCGCCGACGTATGCAGCGGCCGCAGACGGCCGAAGCTGATCCAGGGCAAATCGAAGTTCAGCGCCGGCCATGCGAGCTGCGAGGCGATGATCAGGCCGACCAGGAAGCCGGCGATGCCCCAGAACATCGCCATGAAGGCCGAGAACTTGATCGGTCCCATATTGTAGTTGGGCCGGCCGTTGATCTCCGCCGGCGGCAGCGCCGCGGGGCGCTCGAAATAGCGATTGAGGATGACGAAGACCGCTGCGAGGCTCGCCGCGGCACTCAGCGAAGCGTGGAACGCGAAGGGCGCGTCGAGCGCCTTGGCTGCTGCGATCACGCACAGGAAGGCGGTGACCGCGAACAACGCCGCCAGGCCGCTTTCACCGACGGTCATTGACTTGGACATGGAGGGCTGGCTCATGCGGATTCTCTCTGAAAGAACACGAGGCCAGAAACCACATTCGACCTCGCATTAAATTGATCAAGATCAAGACAAGAAAATTGCTTCAGCACAACGAGCGCAGGCGCAACGCGCGCCAGCGCAAATCTTCCGCGAAACCACGGACCTAGCACCGACTTTCGAAGTCGATACCGACTTTGGAACTAGATTCAGTCGCGCGCAGTTGCCTTCAGCGCGGTGATGACGTCCTCGCGGGCGATGATGCCAACCAGCCGCTGGGCTCCGTCGAGCACGATAATGCTCCTGATCCGGTGCTCCACCATGAGCTGGAGCACGCGGGTCAAGCGCGTGTCCGGATGCACATAAATGAACTCGGGCGTCATCACGTCGCCGACCTTGCGGTTCATCAGGTCGAGATAGCGCGGCACCATCTGGCTCGGCGTAAAGGCAAAACACTTCAGGATGTCGAACTTGGTGACGATCCCGACCACCTGCCCGTCGTCCTCGACCGGATAGCTGTTGAAATCGTCACGCTCGAACATCTCGCTGAGCTCGAGCATGTTGAGGTCGCGTGCCACGGTCTTGACGTTGCGCGTCATGTGGCCGTCGGTGGTCTGCTCAAGAAATCTGTACACGGCGCATCCTCATTGACGTTCGTCTTGCTGCTTCGCGCTAGTGCGACAGCAGCACGCAGCGAGCGGACTGGTTGATCAGGTATTGCGTGAAGCCGCCGAGGATCATCTCGCGGAAGCGCGAATGCCCGTAGGCCCCGGCGACGACGAGGCCCGCGCCGACGTCGCCGGCAACCTTCCCGAGCTGATCGGCGGCCGTCGCCCCCTGAGCTGCTTCCAACACCCGCGCCGTCGCGGTCACCCGCTGACGCGCGAGCCAGCCGACGACATCGCTCAAGCCGGCCGTCACCGCCTCACGGTCGTCATCACGTTCGACGATCTCGACCACCGTCACCTCCTTGGCCTTGCGCAACAGCGGCAGCGCATCGCTCACCGCCCGCCTTGCTTCCGGCGTGTCCTTCCACGCCACCAGCACGCTGCGCAGATCGAGCCAGTTGACGCCGTCGGGCACGACCAGAACGGGCCGGCCGGCCTGCATCACCAGATCCTTCGGACTTGCAAGCGCGAATACATCGGAAAAGGCCGGGCTGCGTCCGCCGCTGACAATGATGTCGGCGCAGCGAGCCTGCTGAAGGATATGGCGCACCGGAAAGTCGACCGCACCGCGCCACTCCACATGGCCGCCGCGATTCCGCGTCGCACCGCGGAATTGCGTCTCCAGATCCGCAAGGCGCTGCTTGACCGAGGCCTCGCCCTCGTCGATCACCCTCTGGGCCGCGGCGCCGTCGGCGAAATACAGCGGCGGGGCGTATTGTGCGGCCGCAACCCCGATGACGGCGGCCTCGAACCGCTCGGCGAGCTCGCCCGCGACCTGAAGGCGCGCCTCGTTGGCCTGGTTAACGGCCAAGCTGACCATCACGGTCGCGTAACTCATCTCGTTTCTCCGCTGCAGTCGAATTGTTATGAAACTGTAGGCGGCTCGACGCGCGGCGGGATGAGATAGATCAAATCTGCGCGCGGGTCGTACCCCGGGAATTCGGCAATGGAATCAGATATCGGAACTTGCCTCCGCCGCTCCCATGCGCGAAAATCAGGGCGACCGAATTGGCCCCGCACCTGCAAGAGAAGGATGAAACAGCTTGAGCCCGACCCGCGTCACGCATCCCGCAGATGACGGCCGGGGCGAACATTTTCGGATCCGAATCGAAGGGTTCGGCGTCGGCACCTGGGATCTCGATCTTGGGTCTCGCGATTTGGAATGGTCGGAGGCGGCAAAGGTCCTGTTCGGCGTCTTCGGCGACCAGCCGATCAGCTACGACTTCTTCCTCGACCGCCTGGATCCGAAGGATCGCGCGCGGGTCGAGGAAGCGATCCGGCATGTCACCGAGCATGGCGGCGGCTTCGACATCTCCTTCCGCGTGCCCGGCCCCGGGCAATGGATTCGGGCGCGTGCGGGCGTGATTCGCGACGATGCCGGCGTCGCGCGCCATCTCAGCGGTATCTTTCTCGACATCGGCAAGGAGAAGCAGGTCGAGGAGGCTCTGCGGACGCGCGAGAGCCATCTGCGCTCGATCCTGCACACCATTCCGGACGCCATGATCGTGATCGACGGCCACGGCATCATCCAGCTCTTCAGCACGGCCGCGGAGCGGCTGTTCGGCTATCCCGAGCACGAGGCGATCGGCCAGAACGTCAGCATCCTGATGCCGGAGCCCGACAAGTCGCGGCACGACGGCTATATCGCGCGCTACCGGACGACGCGGGATCCGCACATCATCGGCATCGGCCGCATCGTCACCGGCAAGCGCCACGACGGCACGACGTTCCCCATGCACCTCTCGATCGGCGAGATGCAGTCCGGCGGCGAGCCTTATTTCACGGGCTTCGTGCGCGACCTCACCGAGCACCAGCAGACCCAGGCGCGACTGCAGGAATTGCAGTCCGAGCTCGTGCACGTCTCGCGTCTGAGCGCGATGGGTGAAATGGCGTCCGCGCTGGCGCATGAGCTGAACCAGCCGCTGGCTGCGATCAGCAACTACATGAAGGGCTCGCGGCGGCTGCTAGCCGGAAGCGCGGACCCGAACATCGCCAAGATCGAGAGCGCGATGGATCGCGCCGCCGAGCAGGCGGTGCGCGCCGGCCAGATCATCCGGCGGCTGCGCGACTTCGTGGCGCGCGGCGAATCCGAGAAGCGGGTCGAGAGCCTGTCCAAGATGATCGAGGAAGCCGGCGCGCTCGGCCTTGCCGGGGCGCGCGAGCAGAACGTCCAGCTCCGCTTCAATCTCAACCCGGAGGCCGATCTGGTGCTGGCCGACCGGGTCCAGATTCAGCAGGTGCTGGTCAACCTGTTCCGCAACGCGCTCGAGGCCATGGCGCAGTCGCCGCGGCGCGAGCTCGTCGTCGTCAATGCCAGGGCTCCTGACGACATGATCGAGGTCGAGGTCTCCGACACGGGGTCGGGCTTCCAGGACGACGTGATCCCTAACCTGTTCCAGACCTTCTTCACCACCAAGGAGACCGGCATGGGCGTGGGATTGTCGATCAGCCGCTCGATCATCGAGGCTCACGGCGGCCGCATGTGGGCCGAGAGCAACGCATCCAGCGGCGCAACATTCCGCTTTACCCTGCCAGCAGCCGACGAGACCTGAAGCGATGACGATCAAAGGACATATCTACGTTATCGACGACGACGAGGCGATGCGGGACTCGCTGCATTTCCTGCTGGATTCGTCCGGCTACAGCGTGCGGCTGTTCGAGTCGGCGCAAGCCTTTCTCGATACCCTGCCCGACCTCGTGTTCGGCTGCGTCGTCTCGGACGTGCGCATGCCCGGGATCGACGGCATCGAGCTGCTCAAGCGCGTCAAGGCGCAGGCGAGCCCCTTCCCGATCCTGATCATGACCGGCCATGGCGACGTGCCGCTCGCGGTCGAGGCGATGAAGCTCGGCGCGGTCGACTTCCTCGAAAAGCCGTTCGAGGACGACCGGCTGATCGCGATGATCGACGTCGCGATCCGCCAGGCCGAACCGGTCGCCAAGAACGAGGCGATCGCGCAGGACATCGCGGCCCGCGTCGCCTCCTTGAGCCCGCGGGAGCGCCAGGTGATGGAGGGGCTGATCGCCGGCCTCTCCAACAAGCTGATCGCCCGCGAATACGACATCAGCCCGCGCACCATCGAGGTCTACCGGGCCAATGTCATGACCAAGATGCAAGCCAACAGCCTGTCGGAGCTGGTCCGGCTGGCGATGCGGGCCGGCATGCTCAAGGATTGAGGCAGGTCAAAGGGCTGGCCGTCGCCGCGTGCTACTAATGCTGCATGACCGCGATGAGCGCGCAACATGAGCGGCGGCCGATGGCATCTACCGCAAAACCTGTCGTCTATGTCGTCGATGACGATGCGGCCGTGCTGGGGTCCCTGCGATTCCTGCTGGAAACCGACGGCTTTGCCGTGCGCACCTTCAAGAACGGCACGGCCCTGCTCAACGCCGCCGGAAGTCGTGGCGCAGACTGCTATGTGATCGACTACAAGATGCCCGACATCAATGGCATCGACCTCGTCACGCGCCTCCGGAAATCAAATGTCGACGCCCCCGTGATCCTGATCACCGGCTATCCCGACGAGAACATCTCGACCCGCGCCGCCGCTGCCGGGGTAAGAGACGTGATTTTGAAGCCGCTTCTGGACGAAAACCTGATCAAGCAGATCCGCCACGCGATCCGGGATCGGCGGTCCTGACGACCTACGGGAATCTACGTAGGTAGACCTCCTTAAGATATCGCTCGAAATTTTCAGCCCGCAGAATCCCCGGTACCCATGTGCCATCACAAACGGAGATGGCTCACATGCTCACCCAGACGCTCAACACCAAGATCACCGGCAGCAAGATTGCTCCCGCCGTCATCTATCCCGTCTCCGACCAGTTTGGCGCAGTCACTGGCCATGTCGGCTTGGTCGCCACCGAGTTTTCCTTTGGCAAGGACGAGGAGATTTACGGCGAGGACGAACCCGCCGAGTACGTCTACCAGGTCGTCTCCGGCGCGGTGCGCAGCTACAAGCTCCTCTCCGACGGCCGCCGCCAGATCGGCGCCTTCCATCTTCCCGGCGACGTGTTCGGCCTCGAATCCGGCGCTACTCATCGCCTCGCCGCCGAAGCCATCATCGACACCACCGTGCGTCTGGTGAAGCGCTCGAGCCTCGAAAAAGCCGCCGGCACCGACGTCCTGGTCGCCCGCAAGCTCTGGGCCATGACCGCCGGCGAGCTGCGTCATGCCGAAGATCACATGCTGCTGCTGGGCCGCAAGACCGCTATGGAGCGCGTTGCCACCTTCCTGCTGGAAATGGACCGCCGCCTCGCCGTTGCCGGCATGATGGCGCTGCCGATGTGCCGCCGCGATATCGGCGACTATCTCGGCCTGACGCTCGAAACCGTGTCGCGCGCGCTGTCGCAACTCCACACCCAGGGCATCCTCGGCTTCTCCGGTGCCCGCCAGATCGTGCTGCGCAACCGCCAGCGCCTCCACAATCTCGACGCCTGAGTTCCTAACTCCCCTGCCATCCATCTTCCTCGCCTGGCCGGCCGAACCTGTTTCGGCCGGCATTTTCTTTATGTCGTGCGTCGGGTCTCCGGCATCACCAGAAACACCAGCAACAACCCGGTCGCGGCAACGCAAGCGAGCCCGGTAAAGGCGGTGCTGCTGCCGAACTTGTCGCTGATGTAACCGCCGAGCACGGTCGAGAGCGACGCGCCGATGCCGGTCGCGGTGCCGACGACGCCCTGCGCCAGGTTGAAATGGCCGCTGCCGAAGGCGACGTCGGCCACGATCAGCGGAATCATCACCGCAAACACGGCGGCCGTGATGCCGTCGAACACCTGCACCAGCACCAGCAGATAAGGGTCGCGCACGGTCGCGAACAACAGGCCGCGAATCGCCAACGCACCGAATCCGACCAGCAGCAGCGGCCGCCGGCCCCATTCCTGCGCCTTGCGCCCGACCGTCGGCGACATCAGGGCGACGATGGCCTGGGGAACGATGATGCAGCCGGCGATCAGCACGGTGGCCCACTGGCTCGACCGCGTCGTCACCACGCTCGCCATCAACGGCAGCATCGCCGCGTTGGCGAGCTGTAGCAGCAGCACGCTCGCTGCGAAGATCAACAGCGGCCCCTGCCGCACGAGATGCCAGATGTTGGTATCGGCCTTGTCGGCCATTTCGCGCGGCATCGCGCCATGACTGCGCCTGATGTCGACCTCCTCCTCGCGGATGCGCGAGAGCGCGATCAGGGTCGGGATGACAAGCAGGAAGGTGACGAGGAAGACCGAGCGGCTCGACAGCAGATAGCCGGCCGTGCCCATCACGGCGGCGGCGACGCCGTTGCCGAGCGAGGCGAAGCGCGCGTTGCGGCCGAGCCGTTCGCCGATCGCGAGCGGTCCGACCAGGCCGAGGCTGATCGCGGCGATCGCCGGCCCCAACACGCAGCTCGCCGCCGCATGCAGGGTCGCGGCCGCAACGACGACCGGAAACACCGGCATGGCCGCATAGGCCAACGCGACGCAGCCGATGGTGGCGATGGCAAGCCCCGCGACCAGCCGCTCGGATTTCGCGGCATCGATGATGGCGCCACCCGGCATCTGGCCGATCAGCCCGACGATGCCGCCGATCGACAGCACGAGTCCGATCTCGACCTGCGTCCATTTCTGCGTCGTCAGGTAAACCGCAATGAAGGGGCCAAAACCGGTCTGGACGTCGGCCAGGAAAAAAATGAACCAATCGAGCCCGCGCAGGCTCTGGCGCGACGGGGTCGGCGGCTCCCGCGGGGCGGAAGACACAGGTTCAGCGCTGCGGCGTTCGCCGTGGTCGTCAACCGGAGGGATCGGTTTCATGGACAAGCGCACCGGCAGCCAGCCTCCCCTTCTCCTCAAGGCATGATCTGAAGTGGTTGCAGGGTGCCGGATGCACCAAGCACGACGATCGGGGTATCCTCCTTGTACTCGGGGGCGGCGGCGACCTGAGCCTTCGTGAGCTCGAGCCAGATGCTGTCCTTCTTCTTGGCGATGTTGCCGAAGCGCAGCGCGCCCCAATCGACCACGATCTTGCGGCTCCCGACGCCGAGAAAGCCGCCGAAGTCGATCACCGCAGCCCGCACCTTACCGACGCGATCGACGATGACGTCGACGATTCGCCCCATGTCCTCATCGGCTGCGCTTCGGACGTCGCGGCCGAGCACACCGTGCGCGTCGCTGGCACCGATGATGGTGACGGAGGGCGGCGGCGCCGCGTCCTTCGGCACCGCCGGCACCTGAGGTGGTGGCGGTGGCGGTGTATTGGGCTCGGTCTGCGCCGCAGGTGGTTCGTCGGCGGCACGCAAGCCGACCGTCGTGACACTCGCGACAATCATCGCACTCAACACGAACCGCCCGATGATACGCATGCGGCTTTCCTCCGGCTTTGACAGCTAGCGCGCCAGCACGATCGAGACCTGGATCTGGCCACGGGTGCGCAGCACCTCGAGCGCGACGTCGTCGCCGTGACGACGAACCCTGAGATCGACGCTGGATTCGCCGAGCCTGAGATCGTGCAGCACCACTTCGTTCAGGAATGCCGGCAGATGCGGATTGCGCAGGCGGATCTCGTTGCGCGCGACGTCGAACTCGATACCGAGGGCTGCTTCCAGCAGGGTGAAGGGCGTTGCACTGGCCCAGGCCTGCGGCGCGCACGCGACTGGATACAGCGTCGGGCCGCGCCGCTTCTCGCGCCGGAATCCGCAGAATAGTTCCGGCAATCGCCGCAGATCCATATAGGTCGCGGCATCGAACAGGCCCTTGAAGACATGGGCCACCGAATGTTTCAGGCCGTAGCGGGCAAGTCCAAGCGCGATCAACGCGTTATCGTGTGGCCAGATCGAGCCGTCATGATAGGACATTGGATTGTAGCGAACCTCACCGAGCGCGACAGTGCGAATGCCCCAACCGGAGAAGAAGTGCGGCCGCATCAGGTCGGCCGCGACTTTTCGCGCGCGGTCCTCACGGATCATGCCCGAGAACAGCAACTGCCCCGCATTCGATGTCCGCACCTTGCAGGGTCGCTTGGCCCCGTCGAGCGCGAGGGCATAGGTGCCGAGATCATCGCACCAGAACGCCTGCTCAAATCGTTCGGCCAACCCCGTCGCTTCGCCCATGAGCTGTGCCGCCTTCTCCGGCTTGCGAAGCCGCAGCGCGCAGCGGGCGGCCAGTTGCTTGGCCGCGAAGACGTAGCCCTGCACTTCCGCCAGCGCGATATAGCCTTCGGCGAGTGTGCCGTCGGCATGAAAGATCGCGTCGTAAGAGTCCTTCCAGCCCTGGTTCGCGAGCCCCTGTTCGGACGCCCGCTGATACTCGACAAAGCCGTCGCCATCGGGGTCGCCGGGCCCGTCGATCCAGGACAGGGCCAGCTCGATCGCCGGCCATAGTTCGGTCAGCGTCGCCTCGTCGCCAGTGCGCTCGAAGTAGCGGCCGGCCAGCAGCACGAACAGCGCGGTGGAATCCACGCTGCCGTAATATTGCGCGAACGGCACCTCGCGCAGCGCCGCCATCTCGCCGCCGCGCATCTCGTGCAGGATCTTTCCTGGGTTGGCGTCGGCGAGCGCATCGTCGCGCTGAGCCTGGAAATGCGCCAGCCGCCGCAGCACGCCCTTGGCAACCCGCGGGTCGATCCACAGCATCTGCAACGCGGTGATCAGGCCGTCGCGGCCGAACGTGGTGGAATACCAGGGGATGCCGGCATAGGGGTAACGACCCTGCGGCGTGTCGGTCATCAGCATATTGAGGTCGGCCATGGCCTGGCACAGCACCTCGTTGAAAATGTTGTTGGAGGTCTCGATGCTGGCGGCGCCCATGGTCGACTGCCGCATCTCGCGGCGATGCGCCAGCAGCCCGGAAAAGAACCGCGCGGGCTTCAGCGTCGGCGGTCGGTTGCAGGAGACGGCGACGAATAAGGACTTCGACTGATGGGGATCGAGCTCCAACTGCCACGTCGCGGCATTCACCGACAAGCGGCTTGGGCGCGGATCGAAATGCAGCGCCGCGGTGCGTTCGGACTCGTCCAGCCCGTGATAGTCGAACACGACGTCGGTAGGACCGTTCAGGCGGCTCGCCCCGGTGCCGCGGCGCTTGCGCTTTTCGCCGCGAACCTCGAACAAGTCTGCGAAATCGCTGTCGAACAGCAGCGTCATCTCGAAACTCGCCGGACGGTCGCCGTGGTTCTGCACGCCGATACGCTGATAGGCCGTGCCGCGCCACAGGAAGATCGTACGCACGATGTGCAGCATGTCCTTCTGCAGGACGATGCGGCCCTGACGGTAGATGTCGGGATTTGTCAGATCGACGGTCAGCGCCGAATTGTCGTCGCGCAGATTGGAGCCGAGCAGCAGGGGCTGGAGATCGTCGAGCACGAGCTCGAGCCGCGCCAGATAGCGGGTGTCGCAATGAAACAGCCCGTCCGGGCCGCCAGCGGACGCACCGATATCACCGTGGCTGTCCAGCACGATAAACGTGTCGTCGTGCTTGAGCGATCGCCGCGGCCGCGCCGCGGGGCCGGTCATCGGAATATAGAACGGCTGCTCGGCGACCACTTCCAGGGTGCGCGAGGCCAGGGCGATCTGGGTTACGACTTCGGCTGACATGCGGTCATCCCCTGCGCTCATGATCGAAGACGCATTCGGTCGGGACGCAACTGACTGAACTACGCGGCGAACTTGGCCAGACGGTTCATCTCCTGGGTCACCAGCTCGCGATACGGGCCATGGGCCTGCATCAGGCGGTCGGGCGAGCCGTCCTCGATGATCTTGCCGGCCTTCAGCACCAGCACGCGATCGAAGTTGCGCAGGGTCGCCAGCCGGTGCGCAATCGCGATCACGGTGCGTCCGCGCATCAGTCGCGACAGCGACTCGCGGATCGCCTCCTCGGACTCGCTGTCAAGCGCGGCGGTCGCCTCGTCGAGCAGCAGAATCGGCGCGTCCTTCAGGAAGGCGCGTGCGATCGCGATGCGCTGGCGCTGACCGCCCGACAGTTTTACGCCGCGGTCGCCGACCATGGTCTCAAATCCCTCCGGCAGGCTTTCGATGAAGTCGCAGCGCGCCGCGATCGCCGCGCGCAGCACCTCGTTGTCGGTGGCGTTGGGTCGGCCGTAGCGGATGTTTTCCCGGATCGAGCGGTGGAATAGCGAGATGTCCTGCGGCACGACCGAGATCGCCTCGCGCAAGCTGAGCTGCGTGACCTTCGCGATGTCCTGACCGTCGATGGTGATGTTGCCGTCATCGACGTCGTAGAAGCGCTGCAACAACGTGAACAACGTGGACTTGCCGCCGCCGGACTGGCCGACCAGCCCGACGCGCTGCCCGGGTTGAAGGCGCAGGCTGAACCGCTCGAAGATCGCTTCGGTGCCGGGATAGCCGAAGGTGACTTTGTTGAAGGCAATCGCGGCACCGCTCTTCACCAGCGGCTCGGCCTCGGGGTGATCGCGCAATTCGTGCGGCACAAGCAGCGTCGCAACGGCCTCCGTCAGGCGCGCGACATGCTGGGTGACGTCGACGAGCGCGACGGCCAGGTCGCGCGTGGCGTTGAGGATGGAAAGCCCGAGCGTGCAGACCAGCACGACGTCGCCCGTCGTCGCCTGCCCGCGCTGCCACAACGTGATCGCCCAGGCGAGAAGCCCGATGGTCAGCAGGACAGTGACGGCGGCATGGGTCAGGCGCAGCTTTTCCAGATAGCGCAGGCTTCGCCCGCGCGCGGTGAGTTCCCGGTTCACGGTGGCGTCAAAACGTTCGTGCTCGTGACTGATGCCGCAGAAGGCGCGGACCAAGGGCATGTTGCTGATGACGTCGATCATCTCGCCGTCGACGACCGCGGCCTTGTCGGCGAAATCATCGTGCAGCGGCTTGCCGCGAGCAGCGAGACGGAACATCGCGATCACCATGCCGCCGGCGACCACGATCAGACCCGCCGCCATTTGCGGGCTCACGGTTCCGATCAAGAGGATTGCCGCAATTGTGGCAATGCACGGCGGCAACACGTTCCAGACAAACATGTTCTCGACGGTGAAGACCGCATTCGACGTTGCCGTGATGCGACTCGTCAGCATGCCGGGCATGCGATCGGAGAAATAGCTCGGCGCATGTCCCGTCAGGTGCCGGAAGATGTCGCGGCGGAGATCGCCGGTGACACCGACAAAGGTGAAACTCGCTGTCCAACTCGCGATACGCCACAGAAAATTGTCGGCAGTGATGAGCGACATGAGGAAAACGAATGCCAGCCATACACCGCCGCTATGCGAAGCGCCGCCGGACAAATTATCGACGAGATATTTGACGCCATATTGCGTGCCCACCGAACAGGCAACAGCGGCGACGACGGCGCCGAGGATCACCAGATGCGATGCGAGTCGCCCGCGGAGATAGCGCAAAACAAAGGCAAACGGCCGTCTCGCATAGCCTGAAAGTTGATCCATGTGGATGCCACCCCGTCGTGAGAATTGTAAGTGTTTGCTATTGGCCGATTGAACATCGGCGGCTTCGCCTCGGTTCCATCGCTGGCACATCACGACATGGGGATGCGGACGTTCTGAGAAGAGCTGATGGCATCATCAAGACGCGAGCGCGATGTGTCGAAGAAGTAACGTTTGTTGAGAGGAACTTCGCAACTGCGGGAACGTTCCCTCACTTGGCATGCCGGTGCCGACAAGCGCTGGGGGTTTTCAGACGCTCAAGCAGACTAAGGAGATCGTGAGATGCGCATCGCGCAGGTAGCTCCGTTGACGGAGGCTGTTCCACCCAGGCTTTATGGCGGCACCGAGCGGGTGGTGCATTGGTTGACGGAGGAACTGGTGGCGCTCGGCCATGATGTCACGCTGTTCGCGAGCGGCGACTCGCAGACCTCGGCAAAACTGGACGCGCTATGGCCCAAGGCCTTGCGTCTCGACGGTGCGGTCCGCGATCCGAATGCGCTCCATATGGTGATGCTCGAGCGCGTGCGGCAAAAATGTGACGACGAGGAGTTCGACTTCCTCCACTTCCATCTCGATTATTACCCGTGGTCGCTGTTCTACCGTCAACCGACGCCCTTCCTCACCACGCTGCATGGCCGGCTCGACCTCCCCGAGCACCAGCCCGTCTTCAACACTTTCTCTAAAATCCCCGTGATCTCGATCTCGACAGCGCAGCGGCGGCCGGTACCGCAGGCGAACTGGCTGCGCACTATCCATCACGGGCTGCCGGAACATTTGCTGATGCCGCGACCGGCAAAACAGGAATACCTCGCGGTGCTTGGCCGCATCGCACCGGAAAAGGGCGTCGACCGCGCCATCAAGATCGCGACCCATTGCGGGATCCCGCTCAAGATCGCAGCCAAGGTCGATCGCGCCGACCAGGACTATTATGACGAGCTGATCAAGCCGCTGATCGAGAGCAATCCGCTGGTCGAGTATATCGGCGAGATCAGCGACAGGGAGAAGCCGGAGTTTTTGAGCGGCGCGCTCGGCCTGTTGTTGCCGATCGACTGGCCCGAGCCGTTTGGGCTCGTCATGATCGAGGCGATGGCCTGCGGCACGCCGGTCGTTGCGTTCAATCGCGGCTCGGTACCGGAGATCATCGACGAGGGGCTGACAGGCTTTGTCGTCGAGGACGTGCTCAGCGCCGCCGCCGCGGTGGGCCGCCTGTCGGAATTGAGCCGTACCGCCGTCCGCAAGCAGTTCGAGACGCGCTTCACGGCGCGACGGATGGCGCTGGATTATCTCGCCGCTTATCGCAGCCTGATGGAGGCGACAGCACCGCGGATCAAGCTGGTAAGCAGCGCAGAGTAGGTTGCCATCCGCCAACTCTCGCGTCCCGGACGCGCTGCAACGCCCTTAGCGTTGCGGCGCAGAGCCGGGACCCACGCGACAAAGCATACTCTCGGAAACATGGGCCCCGGCTCTGCAGCGCACCGCTAAAGGAGCGCTGCGCTGCGTCCGGGGCACGAGAGGTCGTTGCCCCAGCACCGCCCTACGTCACCACCGTCCGCTTCGGCTCCACAATCTCGAACATTCTTGGGAATTCGTCCATCAGGCTCATCAGCTCGGCAAGCCGCATCGGGTTGCCGGACAGCTTGACCTTCCCCGCTGCAACGGCCTCCGGAAAACTCGTCAGTTTTGCGATAACTTCGTCGAGCGTGGAGCGCGCCAGCGTAAAACTCGCGTCGGCGCCTTCGGCCTGCACGCCCTCGGTGTAGGTGAGCGCCGAGTTCTCCAGGTTGAGGACGAACGTCTCGCCGGTATCGGTAAAGCTCCAGTTCAGCACGATGCGCTTGCCCTCCGCCTTGGGGCCGTTGAGGCGGATGCCGAGGACGTCCCAGAGCTGCTCGGTGCGAAGGGCTGCGAGAGTTTCGCGCGGCATCGGCGGACGCGGCGGCGTTTTCGGCATGCCCTGGCGCAGCTCCTGCGCGCCGAACAGATAGGCGTTGCGCCATGTCGAGCTTTCGGCGGCATAGCCGAGCTGCTCAAACGTGTCGGCGAGCAAGGCGCGCGCCGCCTGATTGTCGGGCTCGGCGAACACGAGATGACTCACGGCCTGCGCGACGAAGCGGAATTCGCCCTTGTCAAAGTCCTTGCGGGCACGGGTCAGGATCGCGTCGGCGCCGCCCATATACTCGACATATTTCTTTCCGGACTCGGCCGGTGGCAACGGATCGAGATTGACGGGGTTGGCGTCGTACCAGCCGAGATATTTTTGGTAGATCGCCTTCACATTATGCCTGATGTGACCGTAATAGCCGCGGCCGTGCCATGCACCGTCGAGGCTTTTCGGCAATTGGATCGTCTCCGCGATCTCGCTCGCGGTCAGGCCGTGGTTCATGAGGCGGATGGTCTGGTCATGCGCGAACTTGTAGAGGTCGCGCTGCTCGCGGATCATGGTGTCGATGCGCTCGCGGCCCCACACCGGCCAGTGATGCTGGCCGCACATCGCCTCCGCCTTGCCGCCCCAGAGCTGCAGCGCCTCGTTGAGGTATTTTGACCAGGCGAGCGCGTCGCGCACGTCGGCACCGCGGAACGGCAGCAGATTGTGAAAATTGTGCGTGCAGTTCTCGGCGAGGTTCAACAGCTTGTAGCGTGGGATGAAGAAGTGCATCTCCGCCGGCGCTTCCGAGTTCGGCGCCATTTGGAATTCGAATTCGACGCCGTCGATCACGCGCTTGTCGCCGGTCGCCATGATCAAGTCGGTCGGCCGCAGCAGCGCCACCGATCCCGCGGCCATCGTCTTGCCGAGCCCGCAATCGACCTGTCCGCGCACGCCCTTGGCGAGGAACGGACCGAACTGGTATTGCGCGCGGCGCAACATCGCCGGGCCCGCAATAATGTTCTCGGAGACGGCATGTTCCATGAACAGGTTCGGTGCGATGATCGGCACGCGGCCGGAGGCGAGCACGTCCTCCGCCAGCACGCCCCGTACCCCGCCCCAATGATCCGTATGGGTATGGGTGAAGATGACGGCCGCAACCGGGCGCAGACCACGGTGCTTGAAATACAGCTCCATCGCCGCGCGCGCTCCCTCGATCGAGGTCAGCGTGTCCACGACGATGACGCCACTGTCGCCTTCGATCAGCGTCATGTTGGCGATGTCGAGGCCGCGCACCTGATAGATACCAGGCACGACCTCGAACAGGCCGTGATGCATGTTGAGGCGGGACTGCCGCCACAAGCTCGGATTGACGGTCGGCGGCGCCTGCTCCGCCGACAGGAAGCCGTACGGCTCCAGGCTCCAGACCGTGCGACCGCCTTGATTGGTGATCTTGGCGTTCTCGATGGTACCGAGGAAGCCACGCGCCGCCTCGTCGAAATCCCTGACATCGGAGAAAGGCAGGGCGTCCAGGATCGCCTTGTTCTGGGCGATGACGGAAGCGGACGCATCCTTCGGGGTTTCGGCGGTCTCGGTCATGATTTTCCCTCCCTCACGTCAGATGGCGTTCTTGCTCTTGGGACTTCAACGAAACGCCAGCCCGTCGAACTGGCCGCTTTCGCGCCATTCATCGATGTATTTGAAATACGCGTTGGGGCCGGCGGGATAGCCGACATTGAGCCGGGCCTGCGGACCGGGCTCGCGTCCCTCATTGTTGTAGTAACCGGGCGTGCAATCGGGCGAGCCGATCATGCGGCCGACGCCGGTGAGCAACAGCTCGATCCAGCGATCCTCGGCCTCCTTGGTGACCTCGACCTCCTTGAAGCCGTTCTTGCGCGCGTGACTGACCGTCAGTGCGATGGTACGGGCGGAATCGGTCAGATTATGCGGCACGTTGGAGATCAGATTCGCGCCCTGCGCGGGCTGCACGAAGAAGGCGTTGGGGAAGCCGTGGACGTGGACCCCGTGCTTGCTGCGCATGCCTTCCGCCCAATAGTCCGACAGTTTCACGCCTCCCCGCCCCGTCAGGTCGAAGCCGGAGCGACGTTCATAGGCGGTGCCGACCTCGAAGCCTGACGCATAGATGATGCAGTCGAGCGGATATTCCTTGCCCGCGACGACGACACCTTCTTCGGTGATCCTCTCGACACCCTTGCCGTCGGTATCGACCAGATGCGCGCCGGGATTGTTGAACGCCTGAAGATAGGAATCGTGGAAGCAGGGCCGCTTGCAGAGCTGGCGATACCACGCCTTGAGCTTCGCAGCAGTCTCGCTGTCGCCCACGATACCGTCGATGCGGGCGCGGATCTCCTCCATCTTGTCGAAGTCGGCGTCCTCGAAGGCCGCGAGCATGTTTTGCGGCGTCCGTTGCTCGCGGGGCAGCTCGATGATCTTTGCACGGATGCGCCGGTTCAGGTCGGTCCAGCCGTCCTGGACAAGGTCGATCTCAGCGGTGCCGCCGGCCTGATTGGCCGTAAAGTTCTCCAGCCAGCGCTGCTGCCAGCCTGGCGTCGCAATTCCGGCAAACCAGTCCGGATCGATCGGCGCGTTACCGCGAACATCGACCGACGAGGGCGTGCGCTGGAAGACGTAGAGCTCCCTGGAAGCCCGCGCCAGATGCGGCACGCACTGCACGGACGTCGCCCCCGTGCCGATGATACCGACGCGCTTGTCCGCGAGCTTGTGCATCGGCGCGCCCAAGGGATCGCCGCCGGTGTAGTCGTAGTCCCAGCGGCTGGTGTGGAACGAGTGGCCCTTGAACGTCTCGAGGCCGGGAATGCCCGGCAGCTTTGGCACATGCAGCGGCCCCGTCCCCATGCCGACGAACTGCGCCGTAAAATCGTCGCCGCGATTGGTCTTGATCCGCCAACGGGAGCCCGCTTCGTCCCACACAATGCTCGCGACCTGGGTATGCAGCAGCGCATGGTCGTAGAGGTCGAACTGCCTGCCGATGCGCTGACAGTGCGCGAGGATCTCCGGCGCATGCGCATATTTTTCCGACGGCATGTGGCCGGTCTCTTCGAGCAGCGGCATGTACACCATCGACGCCGTGTCGCATTGCGCGCCGGGATAGCGATTCCAGTACCAGGTGCCGCCGAAATCCCCGCCCTTCTCGATGATGCGGACATCGTCGATGCCGGCTTCCTTGAGTCGCGCGGCGGTCGCCAGCCCCGCAAAGCCGCCGCCGACGAAGGCAAAGGTGACGTGATCGGTCTTCGGCGCGCGCGGTGTAACGGGCGTATAGGGATCGTCAAGATAATGAGCGAGCTGGCCCTTGATCTCGATATACTGGTCATTGCCGTCGGGCCGCAGGCGCTTGTCACGCTCCTCCCGGTACTTGTTGCGCAGCCACTCCTTGTCGACAGAGGCAGCCTGCGGGGCCCGGGATTGATCCGTCATCGTCATCGGGGAAATGCCTCTCCTGGGGCGTCTGTCGCGCCTTGTTGTCGTTGTTGACCGCATCTAACCGCATCTTAACCGCTGTTCCAACCGCTCCCTTGTGTCTGCCGCTGCACGCGATACCATCGGATCATAAAATAAGCCGACCGCGGAGGAAGGCATGGGCTGGACAAGAGGCGCTCTCGGCATCATCGCATGCCTTGTCGCGGAATTTTCCGCGCCCGCCGCACGCGCGCAAAGTGACTATCCCGACCGTCCGATCCACATCATCGTGCCGTACCCGGCCGGCGGCATCGTCGACATCGTCGCGCGCACCGTCACCGAGCAGATCGGCCGCGACCTCAAGCAGTCGATCGTGGTGGAGGCGCGCCCAGGCGGCAACGGCAACATCGCCATGGCGGCCGCCGCGCGCAGCGCGCCCGATGGTTACACCTGGCTCATCACGGGGCCCGCGGTGCTGGTCAATCCCACTCTATACAAGGACGCGGGCTGGGATCCGCTCCGCGACTTCACCTGCGTCGGGCTTGCGGTCTGGAACGAGAGCGTAGCCGTCGTGCCGCCCTCGCTGAAGGTGAAGACGATCGCCGAGCTCGTGGCGCTGGCGAAAGCAAAGCCCGGCGAGCTCAACTTTGGCAACCCCGGCGTCGGCACCTCGATCGACTTGACGGCGCAAAAATTCTTCCAGGCGGCAAATATCAAGCTCGCCAATGTCGGCTACAAGGGCCAGCCGCCGGCGCTGATCGACCTGATCACCAGCCAGATGCATTTTGAGATCGTCTCGCTGGCTCTCGCCTTGCCGCACATCAAGGACGGCACGGTGACGCCGCTTGCCGTGTTCACGGACAAGCGCGTGCATCAGCTTCCGGATGTTCCGACGATCGCGGAGGCCGGTTTTGCCGCGGCGACCTATGTGCCCTGGTACGGCATCTACGTGCCATCAGCGACGCCCCAGCCGGTCGTCGACAGAATCAACCAGGCGATCAACAAGGCGCTGAATAATCCGGCCGTGCAGAAGAAGCTCGCGGTCGCCGACATCCCGGGCAAGCCGATGGCGCTGGGCGAACTCGCCACGCTGATGAAGAGCGACCAGGAGAAGCTCGCCGCCATCGTGAAGGCGAGCGGCATGACCGGCCAGTAAGGCCGGGCCACGCTTCGCACTACATCCCGAGCAACCTCGGCAGCCACAGCGACAGGCCCGGCCAGTAGGTCACGATCACCAGGAAGCCGAGCATCGTCAACAGCCACGGCCAGACCGCGACAGTGAGCTCGGTGATGCCCATCTTCGCGATGCCCGAGGCGACATAGAGGTTGAGTCCGACAGGCGGATGGCAGAGGCCGACCTCCATGTTGACCGTCATCAGGATGCCGAAATGGATCGGATCGATGCCGAGCTTGATCGCCACCGGAAACAGGATCGGCGCCATGATCAGGATGATCGAGGACGGCTCCATCACGTTGCCGGCGATGAGCAGCAACAAATTGACGATGAGGAGGAAGCCGATCCAGCCAAAGCCCTGGTCGATCATCCACTGCGCCAGTGCATGCGGAACGTTCTCGTAGGTCATCAGGAAGGAGAACAGCACGGCGTTGGTGATGATGTAGAGAAGCATCGCGGACAGGTTCGCCGACGAAAGCAGCACCCGCGGTACGTCGCTCAGCTTCAGGTCCTTGTAGATGAAGACCGCGACGATGAAGGCATAGACCGCGCTGACCGCAGCAGCTTCGGTGGGCGTGAACAGGCCGCTATAGATGCCTCCGATCACGATGACGATCAGCAGAATACCCCAGATCGAGTTGCGGAACGCATCGATACGCTCCCTGAACGTCGCCTTGGGCATCCGGGGGTAATCGTTACGCCAGGCACGGTAGAAGGTGGTAGCGCCGAGCAGACTGGCCAGGGCCAACCCCGGCACGATGCCGGCGATGAAGAGCTTGCCAACCGAGCTGTTGGTCGACACCGCGTAGAGCACCATCGGGATTGACGGCGGGATCAGAATGCCGAGCGAGCCCGACGTGGTGATCACACCCGCGCCGAACCGTTTCGGAAAGCCCTGCGCCACCATGGCCGGCAGAATCACGGACCCGATCGCGACCACGGTTGCGGGGGAAGAGCCGGAGATCGCCGCAAACAGCGCGCAGGCCACGACGCCGGCCAGCGCGAGGCCTCCGTACCAATGGCCGACCAGCGCAGTTGCAAATGCGATCATGCGCCGTGCGACACCGCCGTGGGTCAGGAAGTTTCCGGCAAGGATGAAGAACGGGATCGCCATGATCTCGAAGCTCTCGATGCCGGTGAACAGCTTCAGCGCCACGGATTCCGTGCGCACGTCGGTGAGCGTGAACATGAAGCTGAGCACGGTGAGACCGAGCGCAATCGAGATCGGCATGCCCGTGAGCATCAACGATAGCAGCAGCGCGAAGACGACGACGACGCGCAGGCCCTGTGGCAGCGTAATGATGTGGCTCGCATGCGCGAAGCAGAGCGCGACGACAAGGATTGGCACCAGGATCAGTATCCAGCCGAGCGGACTGCGCTCGTCCCGCACCACCTGGCTGCGGGTGACTGGCGCCGGATGTGCGGCGTCCTGGTCAACGCCCTCGACGCCGGCGACGTCGTGATGCGGCAATTCTCCGGTCCGATAAAACGACCAGGCGACCTGAAGGAAGCGGAAGCACATCAGGCCCGAGCCGAGCGGAATGGTGAGGTAGACCATCCACATCGGCGCTTCGAGATCGTTGGACTGCTGGCCGGTGTGCCACATCTGGTTGACGAAAGCCGCGCCGAAATACGCGACGATCGCCGTGAACAGCGCGCCGCACAGGAGCCCAAAGGTGATGACGCGGCGACGCGAGCCGCCTGGCAGAAGGTTGACCAGCACGTCGACGCCGACATGGATGCCGGTGCGCACGCCATAGGCGGCACCGAACTTCGCCATCCAGATGAACATGTAGATGCAGAGCTCCTGCGCCCAGGACAAATCGAGCGAGGCAAGCCAGGTGAATAGCGCGTTGGCCGGAACGGCGATAAACGTCAGGCCACGTGCCGCCGCCCATTTGGCGATGTCGATCGACAGGCCGGCGCCGTAGCGATGCAAGACGGCAACGAAGATGAGCGACGTCGCGGCGGCGATCAAGGTCGCGATCAGCCATTCCTCGAGATGATTGAGCACACGGTTCAGCACACGAAGCAAAGTCGTCCCCCCAGATTAGCCCGCCATCTCAGACCGAAACGGTCGGGAGTGCGATCACTCCCGACCGTTGTCTTGTTTCCCGGCCGTCGTGCGTCAGTTCATCTTGACGTCGAGTTCCTTGGCAAGGAGGTCGAGAACCTCCTGCCCGACACGGCCCTTGGCCCATTTGTAGGTCGGCTGCATCGCCTCTTGCCACGCCTTGCGGTCGGCGTCGGTGAGATAGTGCAGCGTGGTCCGGCCGGTCTTCTTGATCTCGGCAAGCGCCTCGTCGTTTTCCGTGCGCGCGATCGAATTGGTGTACTCGGTCGCGTCAGCCATTGCCTTCTCGAGCTGGGTGCGGATGTCGGGCGGCAGGCCGGACCAGAACTTCGAGTTGACGATGACCGCGTACTGCAGATGCGCGTGATAGGACACCGTGATGTCCTTCTGCACCTCGTAGAATTTTTGAGTCAGATAGTTCGACGCGGTGTTCTCGCAGCCGTCAACCACGCCCGTTTGCAGCGCCTGGTAGACTTCCGAGAAGGCCATGATCTGCGGGATCGAGCCGACCAGACGGAAATACTGGTCGGCGATCTTCGATCCGGAAATGCGGAACTTCAGGCCCTGGAAATCCGTCGGCTTCATCAGCGCCCGGTTGGAGGAGACCATGTGAAAGCCATTGTCCCAATAGGCGAGGCCCGTGATGCCCTTGGCTTCGAGCTTCTGGAACAGCCACTTCCCGACGGTGCCCTTCATCGCGTTCGAATAGGTCGCTTCATCCTTGAACAGCCAGGGCAGGTCGAGTGCCTCGAATTCCTTGACCCCGAGCGGCGCGAATTTTGCGGTCGAGGGTGCCAGCATATGCACCGAACCGAGCTGCAGAGCCTCGATCTCTTCCTTGTCCTTGTAGAGCGACGAGTTCGGATAGACCTCGATCTTGACCTTGCCGTCCGTGTACTTTTCGGCGAGCTCCTTGAACTTGAGCGCGCCCTTGCCTTTCGGCGTATCGTTGGCGACGACGTGGCTGAATTTGATGACGATCGGACTCTGGGCCATGACGGGTGCAGGGGCCAGCACGATGGCAGCCGCCGCAACCGCAAGAAGCAGTTTGCGCATAAGATAACCTCCCAACAACCTCGGAAAACCGGTTCTTTTTCTTGTTTCCGGCTTCAGTAGTGGCAGCAAACCGCCACCCGAACAACTAGACCTAAGCCGAATTGGCGCGGGTCCAAATCGTCCTGAACAGCTTTGTAGACGCAATGGCCCGCCCGCTCCAGCCCCGAATGCCGGGCGGCTCGACGGTTAACTCTTGCGCTGGGCGACCATGAACAGCCGCCGGAACGGGAACAGCGTCTGCCCCGCTGCATTCTTCGGGTAGGCTCTTGCAACGCGCTCGCCATAGGCGGCTTCGAAGGCCGCCTTCTCTTCGCCCTGCAACACGTCGAGATAGCGCGTCAGCCAGGTGCCCTTGGTCCATTCCTTGACCGGGTTCTCGCCCTCCAGGACCTGGAGATATTCGGTCTCCCAGATGTCGATATTCTGGGAGAGGGGCGAAAGAAGGTCGTGATAGAAGGCCGGCCCTTCGACCGGCGGCGGGGTCACGAGGTGCTCGACCTTCGAGCGCCAGGGTCCGTTGAGCGCGGTCTCGCCGATCAGCACATGCGACGGCGCGGTGAAATTCCGCGGCATCTGCACCGCGAGCATGCCGCCGGGGGCGACCCTGTCCATCACTGACGGGAAAAGTGCCGCGTGATTGGGCAGCCAGTGCAGCGCGGCATTGGAGTAGATCAGGTCATATTGCTGTGCGGGATGCCATCGGCCGAGATCCTCATGCGCCCACTCGACATCCGGCGCCGCCTTGCGGCCTGCCGCGACCATCTCGGCCGAACCCTCCACACCGGCGACGGCCGCGCTCGGCCAGCGCTCCTTGATCAGCTTGGTGACATTGCCGGCGCCTGCACCGAGGTCGGCAATGCTGCGCACCGCGAAATCGGGGATCCGCATCAGGAGATCGACCGCCGGTCGCAAGCGGTGACCGGAGAATTTGAGATATTGCTGCGGATCCCAGACCATCACTTGCGCCTTTTCTTTTTCGTGTTTCCTTCGTTGCCCGGCTTCGTTACCACTGCTCGTCCCGGTCGGGCAAATCACCTGACAGGGACAGGGCCGGAAACGATCAGCAAAACGAATAGCAAGAAACGAAGAGAGAGAACCATGGACCTCGGGCTCAAGTCGAAGACCGCCGTCGTGACGGGTGCGAGCATCGGCATCGGCCGCGCCATCGCCAAGGGGCTGGCGGCCGAAGGCGTGCGCGTGGTGGCGGTGGCCCGGCGCAGGGAATTGCTCGACCAATTGGTGCAGGAGGTCGGCGGAAACGCCATCATGCCCTTCGCGCAGGACGTGATGGCAAAGGATTCAGCCGAGCAGCTATCGGCCTTCGCAGTGAAGGAGCTCGGCCATGTCGACATCCTCATCAACAATGCCGGCGGCAGCCGACCGCTTCCGGTGGACGCGCCCGACAGCAAATGGGACGAGGCGATCGCGCTCAACTTCACGAGCTATCGCCGCATCGCGCATGCGCTCTTGCCGCAGATGGTCGCGCGCAATTGGGGCCGCATCGTCAACATCACCGGCAAATCCGAGCCGGAAGGGCTGAACGCCGCGTTCGCCGCGAAGGCCGCCGTGCATGCCTGGGCAAAAGGCCTGTCGCGCGAGATCGGCAAGCACGGCATCACCATCAATTGCATCCCGCCGGGCCGGATCATGAGCGAGCAGATCCGCCGCAACTATCCGCCCGATTATCGCGAGCGGTTTGCAGAGGAGGAAATCCCGGTCGGCTATTGGGGCGAGCCGGAAGATCTTGCCGCACTCGCCGTATTCCTGTGCTCGCCGGTGGCGCGCTACATCACGGGCACGGTGATCCCGGTGGACGGCGGCCTGCGGCGGTACCAGTTCTAGGCACGGCGAAGAACTATGGCTGCGGCCGCCAGGATAGTGCGCTCCCTCGCCCGTTCTGACGGGGCAAGGTGAAGGGAGCTGCACAAATCACGTCCACGTCACCTCACCGCTCACCGCATGGACATCATGCGTCGCTGCGTCTGCAGAAGAACGCGGGGGCGTAGTACATCGGGGCATCCAACGTACGGCGCGTCCGGAGACAAGCGCAGGCAATGACCATCACGTTACCTGCGCCCGCACGCGAGCCCGAGCATCCCATCACCGACGGCCTTCCGGCCGAGCGGCGGCCTTGGGCGATCGCCGCGATCTTCACCGCGCTTGCGATGGCTTCGCTCGACACCGCGATCGCCAACATCGCCCTGCCCGCGATGGCGGTCGACCTGCATGTCAGCCCGGAGCAGGTGATCTGGGTCGTCAATGTCTACCAGATCGCCGTCGTGGCGACGCTGCTGCCGCTTGGCGCGCTCGGCGAGATCGTCGGCCACCAGCGCATCTATCTCGGCGGGCTGATCCTGTTCACGATTGCATCGCTGTTCTGCGCCGTGGCATGGTCGCTGCCGAGCCTTCTGGTCGCGCGTACGCTGCAGGGCCTGGGCGCCAGCGGCGTCATGGCCGTGAACATCGCCCTCGTCCGTTTCGTGTACCCGTCGCGCATGCTCGGCCGCGGGCTCGGCCACAATGCGCTCGTCGTCGCGACAGCCCTCACCTTCGGCCCGACGATCGCCTCCGGCATCCTGTCGGTCGGAAACTGGCCGTGGCTGTTCGCGATCAATCTCCCGTTCGGATTGATCGCGATCGGCATCGGGCTCGCGACGCTGCCGAAGACGCCGCGCGCCACGCACAGGTTCGACTTTGTCGGCGCGGTGCTGGCCGCGATCTGCCTCAGCCTGTTCATCACCGGGATCGGCAGCGCCGCGCATAAGCTGTCACCGCTCCTCGTCGGCATCGAGCTGGTCGCAGCCCTGATCCTCGGCGTCGTCCTCACCCGTCGCCATGCCGACCATCCGGCGCCGATGCTGCCGATCGACCTGTTCGCCCGTCCCATGTTCGCGCTATCGGCCGCGACCGCGGTCTGCGCGTTCACCGCGCAGGGCCTCGCCTTCGTCGCACTGCCGTTCTATCTCGAGGAAGTCCTGCACCGCTCGCAGGTCGAGACCGGTTTCTTCCTGACGCCCTGGCCGCTGGTGGTCGGGATCATGGCGCCGATCGCGGGGCGGTTGTCCGACCGGCACCCCGTCGGCGTGCTCGGCGGCATCGGCTGCGTCGCGCTCGGCGCGGGGATGGCACTCCTCGCAACCTTGCCTGATCATCCCGGCACGATCGACATCATCTGGCGCATGATGGTGTGCGGGATCGGTTTCGGCTTCTACCAGGCGCCCAATATGCGCGCGCTGATGTCGAGCGCACCGCCGCATCGGAGCGGCAGCGCCAGCGGCATCGTCGCCACCGCCCGGCTCACCGGGCAGACCACGGGCGCGGCGCTGGCCGCGCTGTGCTTTGCACTGTCCGGGCACAACGGCGCCACCGTGGCGCTGGCGCTCGGCGCGGGCTTTGCCGCGCTCGGCAGCGTCATGAGCTTCCTCCGCCTGACGGTTAAATAAGGCAGAAACAGCGGCGCGGAGCGTCGCGCCGGAAACGAATTGGCAGCGCAACCAAATTCAGGCTAGCCAGACAGCGCGCGGACGCTAGTATCCGCCAAACAAGACGAGTCACAGGGAGGATCAAAGTGGCTGACCACAGCATTTCGCGCCGCACGCTTTTGAAGGGTACCGCCGCAGCGGGCGCACTCAGCCTGACCGGACTTCCGGCACACGCCGAGGTCAACTGGAAGAAATATGCCGGGACCAAGCTGGAGGTGATCCTCGCCAAAGGCCCGCGCGGCGACAATCTGCAAAAGAACATCAAGGAATTCACCGATCTCACCGGCATCCAGGTCGAATCCGAGCAGATTCCGGAGCAGCAGCAGCGGCAGAAATGCGTGATCGAGCTCACCTCAGGCAAGCCGAGCTTCGACGTGGTGCATCTAAGCTATCACGTGCAGAAGCGGCAGTTCGAGAAGGCCGGCTGGCTCACCGACATCACGCCCTTCATGAAGGATCCGACGCTGACCGCGCCCGACCTCGTCGAGAGCGATTTCTCGGCCGCCGGCCTGCAATATTGCAAGAACGACAAGGGCCAGATCCTGTCGCTGCCCTGGTCGGTCGATTATTTCATCCTCTATTACAACAAGGAACTGTTCCAGAAGAAGGGCGTCGCGGTGCCCAAGACCTTCGACGAGATGGTCGCGGCCGCCGAGAAGCTGACCGACACCAAGGAAGGCACCTACGGTTTCGTCGGGCGCGGCCTGCGCAACGCCAACATGACGTTGTGGACCAACTTCTTCCTCAACTACGGCGGCGAATTCCTCGACGCCAAGGGCAACATTTTGACCGACGGCCCGGAGGCAGTCGAGGCGACGAAGCTCTACCAGACGCTGCTGACCAAGGTCGCACCGCCCGGCGTCGTCGGCTTCAACTGGATGGAGTCGATGGCGTCGTTCACACAAGGGCGTTCGGCGATGTGGATCGACGGCGTCGGCTGGGCGCCGCCGCTGGAGGATCCGGCCGCCTCGCGCGTCGTCGGCAAGGTCGGCTACACCGTGGTCCCTGCCGGGCCCAAGGGACAATATTCAGCGACCTACGGCGACGGCCTCGGCATTGCCGCGGCGAGCAAGAACAAGGAAGCCGCCTATCTGCTCTGCCAATGGGCAGTTTCCAAGAAGCAGGGCGCGCGGCTGTTGCAGGCCGGCGGCGGCGTGCCGTTCCGCAACTCGATCCTGAACGACCCCGAGGTCCAGGCCGGCGTGAAGATGCCCAAGGAATGGCTGCAATCGGTGATCGATTCCGCCAAGATCAGCAAGCTCGGCCTGCCCGTGGTGATCCCGGTTGCGGAATTCCGCGATCTCGTCGGCGCCGCCGTCACCTCGACCCTTACCGGCGGCGACCCCGCGACTGAGCTGAAGAAGGCGCACGAGCAGTACCGCCCGATCCTGGAGCGCAGCGAAAAAGCGTGAGTGCGTTGACACAATCGACTCCGGCCGCGGCACAGTCTGATGCCGCGCCGGAGAAAGAGCTGCGGCCGCCGTCCTACTGGCCGTTCGTGGTGCCGGCGCTCGTCGTCGTGCTCGCGATCATCATCTTCCCGTGGGTCTTCACGATCTGGATGAGCCTAAACGAATGGAAGGTCGGCTCGCCGACCACCTTCGTCGGGGTCTCCAACTATCTGCGGTTGACGTCCGATCCCCGCTTCGTCGAGGCGGTCGGACACACGCTGGTATACACCGTGCTGTCGGTGGTGCTGCCGCTGGTATTCGGCACGCTTGCGGCCGTGGTGTTTCACCAGAAGTTCGCCGGACGCGGCTTCCTGCGCGGCATCTTCATCATGCCGATGATGGCAACGCCGGTCGCGATCGCGCTGGTCTGGACCATGATGTTCCATCCGCAGCTCGGCGTCCTCAACTATCTGCTGTCGCTCGTCGGCATTCCCGCACAGCTCTGGGTGTTTCATCCCGCGACCGTCATCCCCTCGCTGGTGCTGGTCGAAACCTGGCAGTGGACGCCGCTGGTGATGCTGATCGTGCTCGGCGGCCTCGCCGCGATCCCGACCGAGCCCTATGAGAGCGCGCAGATCGACGGCGCCAGCTTTTGGCAGGCCTTCCGCTTCATCACCCTGCCGCTGATCATGCCGTTCCTGTTCATCGCCGGCATGATCCGCATGATCGACGCAGTGAAGAGCTTCGACATCATCTTCGCGATCACCCAGGGCGGACCGGGCTCGGCGTCCGAGACCATCAACCTCTATCTCTACAGCGTCGCGTTCATCTATTACGACCTCGGCTATGGTTCGGCGATCGCAGTCATCTTCTTCCTGCTGATCGTCGCACTTGCGGCGCTGATGCTTTACGCCCGGCAACGCATGCTGTGGACCGAGATTGCGAGCGGCGCATGACCCCAAGTCTAGTCAATCCAAGGCAGATCATCGCCAAGATCGGCCTGTGGCTCGCGGTGTTCGTCATCGTGTCGCCGGCGATCCTGTTCTTCCTCTGGATGGCCTCGCTGTCGCTCAAGTTCGAGGTCGACAACGCCGCCTACCCGCCGGTGTTCATCCCCGAGCATTTTGCGTGGAAGAACTATGCCGACGTGCTCGGCTCCAACCGCTTTCTCACCTATTTCTTCAACAGCCTGATCGTGACCGGCAGCGCCACGGCGCTCGCGCTGATGGTCGGCGTTCCCGCCGGCTACGGCATCGCGCGGATGGCGGCGCATAAATCCGCGATCGTGATCCTGATCGCCCGCATTACGCCGGGCCTGTCCTATCTGATCCCGCTATTTCTGCTGTTCCAGTGGCTCGGACTGCTCGGCACACTGGTGCCGCAAATCATCATCCATCTGGTGGTGACCGTCCCGATCGTGATCTGGATCATGATCGGCTATTTCGAGACCACGCCGCTGGAACTGGAAGAAGCAGCCCTGATCGACGGTGCCAATCGCTGGCAGGTGTTTCGCCATGTCGCCTTGCCGATCGCGCGGCCCGGCATCGCGGTCGCCTTCATCCTGGCGGTGATCTTCTCCTGGAACAATTTTGTCTTCGGCATCGTGCTGGCCGGACGCGAGACGCGCACTCTGCCGGTTGCCGTCTACAACATGATCTCGTTCGACCAGTTGAGCTGGGGGCCGCTGGCGGCGGCCGCGCTGATCGTGACGGCGCCGGTGCTGCTGCTGACGATGTTCGCCCAACGGCAGATCGTGGCCGGGCTCACGGCAGGCGCCGTCAAGGGCGGGTAGATCCTCGTCCCATGCCGCGCCGCGCGGTTACCGCGGCGCTTGCAGGACGATGCCGTACCGACGGTAGATGCGATCGATCGTGCCGTCGGCGCGCAGCCGCTCCAATGCGCCGTCGATCGCGTCGCGCAAGGCATCGTCGGGGCGGAGCATTCCGACCGCGACATTCCAATTGAGATCGGCCTCACTCTCGTCGCGATCCAGGATGCGAACAGGCTTGTCCGGGTGAGTGAGGTTAAAATAGCTCGCCGCGGTCGGCGTGACCGCCGCCGCGTCGATCTCGCGGTTTGCCAGCGCATCGAGGCTGTCGCTCTCGAAGCCGAACGTAGAGATCGGTACGCGGCGTCGATTGATGATCATGGCCGCGACGGATCCGACCTGCACGCCGACCTTGGTCTGCTCGTTGAGACTTTTGAACGACGTCAGCGCGCTCGCCGATGGCACCGCCAATGCGACGCCTGAGCGATAATAGGGCTTCGATATCCGCAAGCGGGTTTCGCCCTGCGCCTCGCGATCGGCGATGATATCGAGGAGAATGTCGCAATTGGCGCTGCGCATCTGGTACTGGGTGATGATCCAGTCGAGCCGCAGCGCGATGCCGAGCTCACGGGCGAGCGCCTGACCCAGCTCGACCTGAAACCCGGGAGGGTTACCGGCCTTGCTCGCGAAGGGCAGCGAATTGGGATGGGCGCAGAGGCCGATCTTGCCGTCCGAGCGGATCGCCTCCAGAGTTCGCGCCTGCGCCGGGCCCGACAATCCAAGCACGGCGCCAATCGCGAATAGCAAAATTATCTTCATTCGGCCTTACCCCTAACGCGGCTTCAGGGCACGGATGTACTTGACCATCTGATCGATCTGCGGGCCGGTGAAGGCGCCGCCAAACGCGGGCATCGCACCTTGCTTGCCCCCGGCGATGCGATCGCGCAGAAAGTCGTCGTCGCGTGGCGAATTCATCAGTTGCGGCCCCTTGCCCGCGGCGCGCCCGCCGTCGGAGTGGCAGAAGCCGCAGGTGCCTGCGAACAACTGCTCGACGTCGATCGTTTCGTTCTCGGGGGTCGCGGACTGCGCACGCGCCGGTGCGGCGCACAACAACGCTACACCAAGCACCGCGGGCAGCAGCGCGGTGATCTTCCTTGCATACAAGTTCAAGTGTCCAACTCCGTTGCCACAACAGGCGCTGCAATTCCAATGCGAAGGGAGCAGGCTTGCGCCCGCTCCCCGGCATTGATCGGCCAATCGCCTATTTCACGCTGTAGACGATGAGCGCACCGTCATCGCGCGGCATGCTCTTGTACACGCCGCCGAAGTTCGGCGCGTATTCGTCCGCCAGCATGCCGCCAAAGCCCGCGGTCACGGCAATGAACTGCTTGCCGTTCACGGCGTAGCTGATGATGCCGCCCTGATGGCCGGTTCCGTTGTTGCGGCTCCACAACTCGGCGCCGGTTTCGGCATCGTAGGCATGGAGGATGCCGCGGGAGTCAGGCACGAATACGAGATTGCCCGCGGTCGACAGCACGCTCCCAAGCGGCGGCTCGGGATAGCGGATCTCCCACTTCTTCGCGCCGGTGATGGGGTCGCGCGCGTCGAGATGTCCGTAGATCTCGCCGTTCGGAGGAGGCGCCATCTTGAAGTCGGCGCCGATGTTGAGCTGCGCTTGCGGCGTGGTGACCGGCGTCGTCTTCTGGACGTCGAGCGTCATGCACCATTCCTGGCCGATCTTGTAGTACAGGCCGGTCTTCGGACTGTAGGAGCCGGCATTCCAGCTGATGCCGCCGCCGATGAACGGACACAGCGGCTCCGTGACCTTGCCCGCCGAGAAGTCGCGCCGGCCGATCAGCGCCCCCGTCTTGGGATCGATATCCTTGACGAAGTTGATGTTCTCGACCAGCCGCCAGACGTTCTTCACACCGAGATTGCGATCGTAGACGAAGACAAAGCCACCCTTGTTCGGATGCACGACGAGCTTCTCGCCGTTGCGTTCGAGCATGACGAACTCGCCGACCGAGCTGTCAAAATCCCAGGCGTCGTGCGGCAGTTCCTGATGGTAGGATTTCAGCTTGCCGGTATCGATGTCGAGCGCGATCACGGAGCTCGTGTAGAGATTGTCGCCGGGACGCGCGCCTTGCGTCTTGTAGTCGGCGCCCGACCAGTCGTAGAGCGGCGCCGGATTGGCGGTGCCCCACAACACGGAGTTGGTTTCGGAGTCGTAGGTACCCGGCATCCAGCCGCCACCGCCGCCGGTGCGCCAGGAATCATTGCCCCAGGTCTTCATGGCTTCGTCGGTGCCGGCAACCGTCAAGAACTCCCACTTCTTCTTGCCGGTCGTGGCATCGACCGCGAAGATCGGACCGCGGCCCGGCCATTCGCCGCCTTGCGAGCCGATGATCACGGTCCCCTTGGCATAGAGCGGCGCGCCGGTGAATCCGACCGTGAGCTTCTGGGAATCGATCAGCTTGGTTTCCCACATCACCTTGCCGGTCTTGGCGTCCAGCCCGAGCAACCGGCCGTCCATGGTGCCGACGAAGACCTTGCCCTCACCCAGTGCGACGCCGCGATTGTAGGGGGAGTGGGTCTGACGTGCGATCAACCCCTCGTCCAATTCGGGGAAGTGCGACCAGATCACCTCGCCCGTCGCGCCGTTGAGCGCGAACACGCGGCTGTACGATCCGGTGTAGTAGAGCACGCCATCGGCCGCGAGCGGCATCGATTGCACGCCGCGGGTCGACCGTCCGGGAATGTGGATCCAGGCGACGCTCAGATTGCCGATGTTGTTCGCGTTGATCTGCGCAAGCGGGCTGTAGTGATGGGATTTGTAGGAGCCGTGATAGGTCAGCCAATCGTTCTGACCTGCGGATTCGATCCGTGCGGTGTCCACCGATTGCGCCAGCGCCGGCGACATCGCGAGTACCGCAGCAACAAGGGGTAACCCAGAATAACGCCACTGCTTCTTCATCCGTTCCTCCCGTTTATGTTTGTTGACTGCATTTGTGAGCGCCGCCTGCGATAAATTTCGCAGGTCAGCTGTTTGTACGCCTCCCCTGCATGGGAGCCATCAACAGATCACCCCTCTCCGGCGGAACCGCCAGAGAGGCATGTTCATGACTGGCTGCAGTTGCATTCCTTCCCGAAGCTTAGAGTACGCTTGATCTTTGGGAGTGCAACGTCGGAATGCTCGCAGAAGGCGAAACGTCAATCGCGCTGACGTTTCGGCGCGTCTTGAGCGCAGCGTTATATTTTGTGTCGCTATGGCGCTCGCGCGCTGTGCGATGCAATGCCGGCGTCCCGCCTGCTCCAGAAGATGGAGCGAGGCCAGCGCCGCTCCATGCCGTAGTACCGGGTTCGCGTATTCTGGAACGCCGAATATTCACGCTTCAGATCAAGCGCATAAGTCGCGAGCGTCGCATCATCGCCGTTCAAATGCGCTGCAATGGCGACCGCTGCACGCTGCCCATGATCGAGTGCCTTGACGATGCCCTGCGAGGCCAACGGATCGAACGCCATCGCAGCGTCGCCAGTAGCAAGCCAGCCTGATCCGACCACAATGTCCAGACATTGCGACCGGGCGGAGCGGGTGATGAATTCGCTTGCCGGTGCGACGCCTTGAAGCAGGCAACACATGTGCACGGTCCGCGCCAGCTGATCGAGCCACCATCCACGCAAGTCGCGTTCCGGTCCGCGCGGCAACAGATCATCGTCGGTCACGAACATGCACATGCGCCTGGTCGGACCGATGGGCGCGCAGTACCACCAGCCGTCTTCGACGGTTTCGATCAGGCTTCGCGTGTTCGCGCCTGCTTCATCCGCGCAATCCCAGAAGGTCGCTACGGCGACTTGACGATCATGCGCTTGAATCTCTGCGCCTTGCTGGCGGGAGAATGTCGCGGGGCGTCCCGTCGCGTCGACGATGAAAGCAGCAGAGATGTCGTCAGTGCCGCCATCGCGATCCATCTGCGCCTGCCAGCCGACCTGGCTTCGCACCGCGCTTCTCAGAGATGCAGAACGCAGAATCTTCGCGCCAACCGACTCGGCGGCACGGGCGAGATCGGCGTCGAAGTGCGGGCGTGAGAGATTCAGTCCATGCTGACCGGGGTGAAGAAAATAGTCGGTATGGCCGGCGGTCTCCGATCCCCAATAAGCGGTGGTCCCCGCGCTCCTGCCGTGGACACCGGACACAGCGAAGCCGGGATCGAGCGCCCTGAGCTGCAACAGGCCCACCGGCGTGAGATGCTCACCCAGCCTGCGATCGTCATAGGCGCTGCGCTCGACGACAACGGAGGCAATCTCGAGACGCGCAAGCGCAAGCGCGGTCGCGAGCCCTGCCGGGCCGCCGCCGACGATCAGGACCGGTCGATCATGTCCACGCACGGCGTCATGCGACCGCCGCCCCCAAGGTTCGCTCATCCTCGACGAACTTGCCGGTCGTGCTGTCGAGGACCACGAAGCCGAGCTCGGACCAGGATTCAACCATCTTGAGATGCCGGTTACCGCCGAGGTCAGATACGCCGCGATCCCATCTCACTTTCTGCCCGGTTTTCAGGGTCACGTCGTCGGGTCGCTGCGAGGGCCACCAGAAATTGCCGCAGTCGACGAAATCGGCCTGCCAGGGCAGCGCCATCTTCTCGGTCAGCAAACCTGCCGGATGCGCCGGATCGATCCGGAATTCGCTGCGAAGATTGTCCTCCGAATGATACGTCGGAATGCGGGCGATATCGTAGGTCCCTTCGATCCCGGGATAGAACGAGCCCCCGACACAATTTTCGAGAGCCGCTTCGCAAAGCGCCCATGCCTGCCGGGCCACGGGAATATCGGCAAACGCCACGGGAGCCGGCGCCGAGCCGGGCCAGTCATCGGCGAAGTTGCCGTTCACCCAATTGTCGATGTGGGCGAGCTGGTAGCGTGTCAGCGCAAGGAACGTGAAGGTCGGCCCGTCGGGCGCGGGATTGGCGCCACTGAAAAGGCGCGGCATCCCGGGAGGAAGCTGCTCCGGCCCGGGCGCCGTGGCACCCGTCTGCGTCAACCGGAGCGCAATCGCCTTTCGTCTGGCGGGGTCGCTGAACCCCGCGATCCGTGCGGCATCTGACAGCGGACGAATAGCGCCATTGGAATGTGCGGTGCCGTGAACTCCGCTCAAATAGTCGGCTCGCCTGAGGATGGGGAAGATGTCGTGCGTGAACGACGTCGTTCTGGGGGCATTGAAGCGGCCATCGCTTCCCGTCCGCGCCATATTCACCGCCTGGTCGTACCAGGTGACGATACCCTGGATGGCAGGGGCGTAACGCGGCACCGTGACGAGCACCCAGGCCGGGACGACGTCCTGCGCCTCACCCTTGATGCGCAAGGTCGCCGAGACGGGACCGTCTGAGACGCTGTCGTACCAGCCGTCGTTGTCGGAGAACACGTTGATCGACGCGTTGAGAGGCGATCCGGATGTGCCGGGACCGCCGACGACGAGGAGACGTCCCGCCTCATCCGTCCGCAATTTTGCAAGCGCGATGTCCGTGACTTTCGCCCCCGCGGTGTTCGGCTTGGCGAACTCGATCGTTCCCGAAAGCAGCGGGCCGTTTGTCCCGCAACCCTTCACAGATCCGTCTGCGGAGATCACGAGCTTCTTGCGATCGAGACCGTCATTGCGAAGGCCTGGATTGGGATCGCGCCCGAGCGTGTCGCCGATGCGAAAACCCGCGGCCTTGCGATTGCCGAGGCTGACGCTCCATTCAATCTCGCAGCCCTTCCCGACGACGATCTCTTCCGTCACCACCTCGTTCTCGCCGGCGTCGATTTCGACCTTGTAGATCCGGAAGCGCGCGGCCTGGGGCTTGATGCCATGGTCGGCACCGCGGAACGGTCCCGTCGAAACCTGACCGGGTGCCTCGGGCCCGATCATAAAACTGTCGGCGCAGTCGCCGATCCGGGCAACACCAATGCTCGGATAGATGCGAAACTCCGTGCGTGCGCCAAGCCTGGTGCTGAGCGTGGGCAACGCCAAGGCCATGCTGGCGGCCTTCGGTGAACGGACGCTGCGGCTCCCTGCCGTTGCTTTAGCTGGCTTTGCTTTCTTTGCTTTGGCCTTGGCTTTGCGCATCTTGATGCTCCCTATCCGGCAATAGAATCAGACGTCGCGCCCGCAGCAGCGAGCGCAACTGACCATTCGCGGCAAGCCGCGACGACGACCGAAGGACTGGCGATAGCGAAGGCGCATGCGTTGCATGGGCATGCCCCGGATTTGAAAGCAATTCAAAAAGTATATGGCGATACTATTCTATCTAAGATTGCCTGCAAGCGAAAAGGCACGCTCGGCCGCCGGGTGCGGCATGTGGTCACCGCGGCCTCAAAAAGAAAACGGCCGGGCGATTTGACATCGCCCGGCCGCGATCAACTTTTGCTGGAACCCTACTCCGCTGGAGCGGCCGACATCTCCGGATGCGAGCTGTAGCTCTCGCTGCTGACAGAACGGCTGAGCGCGAACAGGCCAGCGGCCACCACGGCATAGGCGAACGCAACCGCAGGCGTCACGCCAAAGCCGCCGCCGATGCCGACGGCTTCGCCATGCATGAAGCCGAAATAGGTCAGCACTGCACCGGTAAGCGCAAAGGCCGAGGCCTTTTCGAAATCGCGTTCGATAATGAAAACGCCGATCGCACCCAGGATGAGGCCGCCGAGGATGGAGCCACCGCCCATCACTTCGAGGCCGTGATAGAACACGCCCTGCTGCGGCAACGCGGCGATCGCGGCGGCCTTGACTGCGTCGGCCTTGTCGGCCGCCATGCCGCCCACGCTCGCCGCGGCATTCATGGTCGAGCCTAGCATCGTGTCGATCTGGAGCTTTGCCCAGGCCGCAAGATGCGGCGTCAGCGCCAGAACGACCGCGGGCGCATGCTTGACCGGCGTGGTCTGGAACGCCTGCGCGCCGATCAGCATGCCGATATAGAGCAGGATCGGCGAGATCGCGACGACGGGCACGAGCGCAAGCAGCACCGAGATGATGCCGAACCAGGACAGCACCACCACCATCACGCCGGTCGCGGCCGAATAGCCGATCCGACCGCCCATCGCCTTCCAGCCGGGGTGGCCGATATAGACCGCGTTGATGAAGGGATTGCCCATCAGGCAGCCGATCAGGCTGACGACGCCATCGGCGGTCAGCACGCGCGTGGTCGGATATTCGTCGCCGGCGGCTTCAGCGCTCTCGACATTGTCCATGGCCTCGACGAGGTCGTAGATGCCGAAGGGAATGGCGGTGACCAGGATGATGCCGAGGAATTCGAACCCGGAGAAAACGTAACCCACGGCAGGGATCGGCACCGAGAAGCCGAAGCTTGCGAAGGCATCGCCGACGCCCTTGATGCTTAATCCACCGAGATTGAGCCCGAACAGGTTCGAGCCCCAGGCGATGACCATGCCGACCGCAATCGCGATCAGGCCTGCCGGAATGCTCTTTGGATATTTCACGCCGCCGAACCAGCTCACCAGGATGATGGCGAAGCACACCAGGCCGATTTGCGGCGTCATGTACATCTCTAACGCCGGCCGCATCGAGATGAAGGTGACGGAGACGCCAGCGAGCGTGCCGAGCAGGGCCGCGCGCGGCGTGATCTTTCGAATGAAAGGCGCGATGAACCCGCCGATCATGAGAATAAAACTCTGGAAGAACACCCAGACGAGACCGGCCGACCAGCCCTTGAGCGGATCGCCGGTCTTGATCGTGATCGGCAGCATGATCACGAAGGTGACGATGAACATGTGGGGGACGCTGACGCCCGAGGGCAGCGCGCAGATGTCGCTGCGGCCGGTCTTCTGCGCGAGACGATAGGCGAGGAAGGCGTAGTAGAAGGTCGAGAGGCACATCATCAGCCCGAGCGCGGGCAGGATGCGGCCGAACACGAGACTGTCCGGCATCTTCAGCACGAAGCGCAACAGGCCCGTGAGCACCAGCATGTTGACGAGGATGTTGGTGCCGAAGCCGAAAAACGCGTTCCAGTCTCCCGATGTCCATAGCGCCGGCTTGAACTCGGACTTATCGATCTCAGATTTGCCGGCCGTCCCCGTCAATGTGCTCATGATCGTACCTCTATGTGGTCGAAGTTTTCATCGCCTCCAGCACTGCGGCCGAGTCCGCGACCCAGCCGAAGATTCCGCCCTGGGCCTTGATCATCTTCAGGCCCATCTCGTGAAACTCGGGAAAATAGGATGCGCAGCCATCCGACATGACGACGCAGCGGTAGCCGCGGTCATTGGCTTCGCGCACGGTGGTATTGACGCAGACCTCCGTCGTGACGCCACACACCAGGAGATTTTCGATGCCGTATTTTTCGAGCACATCGGTGAGCTCGGTGGCGTAGAAGGCGCCCTTGCCCGGCTTGTCGATCACGATCTCGCTGTCGAGCGGATAGAGCTCGGGGATGATGTCGTGACCGGCTTCACCGCGGATGAGTATCCGGCCCATCGGTCCGGGATCGCCGATGCGCAGGGACGGCGCGCCACGCTCGACCTTGGCCGGCGGCGCATCGGAGAGATCGGGCAGATGCCCCTCGCGCGTGTGCACGACCAGCATGCCGGTGTCGCGCGCCCGCGCAAGCACCGCAGCGATCGGCTTCACCGCGCGCGCAAGCTGGCTGACATCATTGCCGAGCGTCTCGCCGAAGCCGCCGGGCTCCATGAAGTCGCGCTGCATGTCGATGATGACGAGTGCGGTGGTCGACCAGTCCAGCTTGATCGGCTCCGGCTCGGCGACGATCGTGCCTGACGTTGGCTTGCTCGCGTTCAACATGACCCACGCCCCTGCGAGAACTCTTATCTCCCAGAGTTCTGCAAGCGCCGTGCCATTGTGTACAATGGCCGACGGCGTTGGAGCGTGCGGGAAACACCCGCGCTTTCAGCGTGTTATGTGAAGGACCCGCCGCTGCTTATTCGCTGTGCGACGGCACGGTGACGGGCAGTTGCTCAAAGGATAAGCGCTCTCTTCTCGTCATTCCGGGGCGCGACGAAGTCGCGAGCCCGGAATCCATCGGGCCACAATGCGTGAGGTGAAATGGATTCCGGGCTCGACGCTTCGCGTCGCCCCGGAATGACAGGAGGGGGCGGCGTGCCGCCACTACCCCGCAGCGCGACCGTAGAGCTGGCGATACTCGTCCTGATACGGCGCGTAGGAATCCTTCATGGTCGCCATGTTGAGCAGCATGGTCGCGACCAGCGCGCCTCCCTTGTCGAAGACGCGCGTCTTTGCCCAGGCGCTTTCGGTGCGGCGGCTGCCTGACAGTGCGACCACTTCGCGTTCGACCTCGTACTCCTGGTCGACGAACAGCGGCCCCTTCACCAGGCGAATTTCCTGGTCGGCGAACAGGCCGACCGCCGGCCCCTTGGTCGGCAGCGGCTCGTCCTTCGAGCGATACTGGAAGAGCACGCTCAGCATCTCCATCGGGATGATCGCCCTGCCCCAGGGATTCTCTGACGTCCCATAGTACGGCGAATTCTCCGTGATGACGGCGAGCTTCTGTCGCAACGAGAACGGATAGAGGTCGCCCATGTTCTGGTCGAACGCCATGCGCACCGTCTGGCGCTTGCTGGTCTGGCCGAGTTTTACGTCGCGCAGGATCACGGGGTCAGCCAGCGGCTTGAGCTCGCCAAGCCGGGCCTCGAGCGCAGTGGGCGCCGAGGGCTCACCGACCGACGCGGTGCCACGAAGCACTTCGGTGCCGTCGCGCTTCACCATCTGGATCGCGCATTACCGCGCGCCGTTGGCCGGTTTCGACAGGATCGCCTGCACCTCCTCGCCTTCGTAACAGACGGCGCGATAATGTGCGGAGAGACAGCCGCTCTCGAACCAGGCCTGCCCCCACAGCCGAGCGCCGAGCGGCGCGAACTGGCTGAAATGCGTCGGGCCCTCGATCGTGCCGCCCTTGAAGCCGAGCTTTTGCGCCGTCGCGTCGTCATGGATGGAGGCGTGCGCATCATAGGTCTGCGCCTGCAGCATCTGGCGCGGCTTGCGCCACGGGCCGATCAGGGCCTCCGCCGTCTCGGTGATCTCAGTGTCGAACGCGTTGGGCATCGGGGCCTCCTTGAGAACAAGCCATGACTAGCAGGACCGACACGGATGCGGCCAGCGATATTGACTTCGCTGCTGCATGCTTTTGACTGCGGACCTCTGCTTCGTGCGCCGCCCTCTCCCGCGGAGCATTTCCCCCGCCGGAATAATAAGGATCGCGAGATGACGCTGATGCAGGTCGAGCTGGAAGACAAATACCGGCTCGAAGCCAAGCGGATCTACCTGTCCGGCACCCAGGCCCTGGTTCGGCTCCCCATGTTGCAGCGCGAACGCGACCGGCTGCAGGGCCTCAACACCGGCGGCTTCATCTCCGGCTATCGCGGCTCGCCGCTCGGCATGTACGACCACGCGTTGTGGCGCGCGAAGTCGCACCTCGCAGAGCACGACATCGCCTTCGTCCCGGGCCTCAACGAGGACCTCGCCGCGACCGCGGTGTGGGGCAGCCAGCAGGTCGGCCTGTTTCCCGGCGCCAAGGTCGATGGCGTGTTCGGCATCTGGTACGGCAAGGGTCCCGGCGTCGACCGCTCGGTGGACGCGCTGAAGCATGCCAACGCCGCCGGCACCTCCCGCAATGGCGGCGTGATCGCACTCGCCGGCGACGATCACGGCTGCCAGTCGTCGACGCTCGCGCATCAGAGCGAGCAGGTGTTCGCGGCCGCGCTGATCCCGGTGATCAACCCGTCGACCCTTCAGGATTATCTCGATCTCGGTCTCTACGGCTTTGCGCTGTCGCGCTTCTCCGGCTGCTGGGTCGGCTTCAAGGCGATCGGCGAGACGGTCGAGAGCTCGGCCTCGATCACCAGCGACCCCACTCGCATCCAGATCAAGCTTCCTGATGATTTCGAGATGCCGCCGGGCGGTCTCAACATCCGCTGGCCCGATCCGCCGCTGGAGGCGGAGAAGCGTCTGTTCGGCCCGAAGATGGCTGCGGTGCAGGCCTTTGCCCGCGCCAACCAGCTCGACCGCATCGTGCTGGACTCAAAACCTGCGCGGCTCGGCATCATCGCAACCGGAAAGGCCTATCTCGACCTGCGCCAGGCGCTGGCCGATCTCGGCATCTCCGACAAGGACGCGCAGGAGCTTGGCCTGCGCATCTACAAGGTGGCGCTGACCTGGCCGCTGGAGGAACAGGGTGCCCGACGCTTTGCCGAGGGCCTGCAGGACGTTCTCGTGGTCGAAGAGAAACGCGGCTTCATCGAAGACCAGTTGATGCGCATCCTCTACAACATGGATGCCTCGCGGCGCCCCTCGATCGCCGGCAAGCGCGACGAGAGCGGCGCGACGCTGCTGCCGAGCGAGGGCGAATTGACGCCGACTATGGTCGCCGCCGCGCTCGTCGCGCGGTTGCGCCGTCTCGGTCATCAGAGTCCCGTGCTCGAACAACGGCTGGCGCGGCTCGAAGCCTTCGAGAAGCCTTTCACGGCGTCCGCGCCGATCAAGCTGTCGCGCACGCCGTTTTTCTGCTCCGGCTGCCCGCACAACACGTCGACGCGTGTGCCCGAGGGCAGCCGCGCCATGGCCGGCATCGGCTGCCACGGCATGGCGCTGAGCATGCCGAGCCGGCGCACCGATTTGATCTCGCATATGGGCGCCGAAGGCGTGAGCTGGATCGGACAGGCGCCGTTCACGAGCGAACAGCACATCTTCCAAAATCTCGGCGATGGCACCTATACGCATTCCGGCCTGCTCGCCCTGCGCGCTGCCGCTGCCGCCGGCATCAGCATCACCTACAAGATCCTCTATAACGACGCGGTCGCGATGACCGGCGGCCAGCCCGCTGAAGGCGCCTTCAACGTCGCGCAGATCGCGCATCAGGTCTGGGCCGAAGGCGTCAAGCGGCTCGCAATCGTCTCCGACGATCCCGAAAAGTATCCCGCCGGCAATTACTTCCCGCAAGGCGCGACCATCCATCACCGTCGCGAGCTCGACGCCGTGCAGCGCGAGATGCGCGACATCAAGGGTCTCACCGTCATCATCTACGACCAGACCTGCGCCGCCGAGAAGCGCCGCCGCCGCAAGCGCGGGCTCTATCCCGATCCGCAGAAGCGCGCCTTCATCAACGAGTTGGTCTGCGAGGGCTGCGGGGATTGCTCGCAGGCCTCCAACTGCGTCTCCGTGCAGCCGCTGGAGACCGAGTTCGGCCGCAAGCGGCAGATCGACCAGTCGAACTGCAACAAGGACTTTTCCTGCGTCGAAGGCTTTTGCCCGAGCTTCGTCACCGTCCATGGCGGCACGCTGAAGCGGATGAAGACCTCGACTGTCGACTCCGGCCAGTTGTTCGCGGACCTGCCGCTGCCTCCGGCACGCCAGCTCGACGGCCCCTACAACATCCTCGTCACCGGCATCGGCGGCACCGGCGTCATCACCATCGGCGCGCTGCTCGGCATGGCCGCGCATGTCGACGGCAAGGGCTGCTCGGCGCTGGATTTCACCGGCCTGTCGCAGAAGAACGGCGCGGTGATGAGCCATGTGCGCATCGCGCCGAAGCCGGAGGATATCTCCGCCGTCCGCATCACCAATGGCGGCGCCGATCTCATTCTCGGCTGCGACATGATCGTCTCGGCCGGGCCGAGCGCCTTGATCCGTGCCGAGCGCGGGGTCACGAAGGCGTTCGTCAACGCGGACCTTCAGCCCACCGCGAGTTTTGTGCAAAACCCCGATCTCGATTTCGAGGCGGGCGCGATGCAGGACGTGCTGCGCGAGGCCATCGGCGAGAAGAACCTCGACATCGTCGACGCCACGGGTATTGCGGCGGCCCTGATGGGCGACAGCATCGCAACCAACCCGTTCATGCTCGGCTTCGCCTTCCAGAAGGGCGCGATCCCGCTCTCGCTGGAAGCGCTGCTCCGCGCCATCGAGATCAACGGCGCGGCGGTCGAGATGAACAAGCTCGCCTTCACCTGGGGACGACTTGCCGCGCACGACATGTCGCGCGTGAAGAGCGTGCTGCAGTTCAAGAGCCGGGCGTCCGCGCCGACGAGGTCGCTCGACGAGATCATCGCCACCCGCGCCGACTTCCTGACCAACTATCAGGACAAGGCCTATGCCGACCGCTACCTTGCTGCAGTCGCCAAGGTCCGCAAGGCCGAAAGCGCCGTCCTGCCCTCGTCCACGGAGCTCACGGAAGCAGTGGCAAAGAACCTGTTCAAGCTGATGGCCTACAAGGACGAATACGAGGTCGCACGGCTCTACACCGACGGCAGCTTTGCAAAAAAACTGTCGGAAAAGTTCGACGGCGATTTCACCCTGAAGTTCAACCTGGCGCCGCCGATCTTCGCAAAGCGCGATGCCGCGACCGGCCGCCTGCAGAAGCAGGAGTTCGGCGGCTGGATGATCCACGCCTTCCGCCTGCTGGCAAAACTGAAGTTTTTGCGCGGCACCGCCTTCGATCCGTTCGGCCGCACCGAGGAACGCAGGACCGAGCGCAAACTGGTCGAGGACTATCTTGGCATGATCGACCAGCGGATCGCGAAGCTCTCGGCAGCGCAGATCCCGCTGCTGTCACGGCTCGCGCGCGTGCCCGAGACGATCCGCGGCTTTGGGCACATCAAGGAGGCCAACATCAAGCAGGCGATGGCGGAGACAGCGCGGCTGGAAGCGGAGTTGGACAACAGTCGCTTTGCGGTGGCTGCGGAGTAGCGCCTCCGCGCGTCATTGCGAGGAGCCCTTGCGACGAAGCAATCCAGACCGCCTCCACGGAAAGATACTGGATTGCTTCGCTGCGCTCGCAATGACGATGCGGAAAGAGCTTACGCTCTTT
>NZ_PPPT01000165.1 GCF_006483445.1 Bradyrhizobium guangdongense
CCTTCGATCGGTTGCGGCGTGAGCGGCGCGGCTTGCGCGGTGGCCGCAAGCGCGGCGCTCGCCGCGGCAACACCCAATGCGAATTTCAGAAAGTCCCGGCGTTCCATGACGTCATCCTCTGGATCAAGCGTAGGTGATGCAGGGGAAGTGTCGGCTGAGCGAAATGAATGACGGCTGAACTGTGCGTTCAGGTTTGGCGCGGCGCTGTCACGCGGAAAATTCCTGCGCCAGCAGCAGCGTCTCGCGCGTGCGAATCACGTCGGGCCAGTCGCGATTGAAATCGGCGATCAGCCGCTTCATCTCGTCGCCCGTGGTCGCGCGATCGAGCGAGGCCTGGTCGTCGAACTGATACATCGCCTGATGCAAAGACGGATCCGCCGCGCTCCAGAACCGCCACGCCTTCTTCACGCCAAACGATTTGACGGCATCGGGCAGATGTTCCTTCTCGTACCAGCGGTCGAACGCGGCACGCTTACCGGCATCGGTGACGGTGGCGCGGACGATGAAGAAGGCTGATGGCATCGGCGGTTCCTCCCAATGATTGTTTGGCGGGAGGATAGCCGATGTCGCCGTGCATTCGTAGAGCGGATCAGCGTGCCATCACATCAGCTTCATCGGCACATCGTCCACCAGGCGCAGGTCGATGCTGCTGATCAGCTCCGCGCGGCGCATCTCGGCGGCGTCGATGGCCGCCTCAGTCTGCTGCAGCGTGCTGACATTCGAGCCCAGCGACACGATCCCGCCCAGCACCAGCGCAATCGAGCCGAGTGCCGCGACCTGGCTGGCGCCGAGCAGTCCGAGCACGATGAGAAGCAGCAACACCCCTCCACCGCCGATCGCGATCTTCGAGGCAAGGATGAATTTTCGGCAGCGCTCGGCGACCTCGGAAAGGGCTTCGATCCGAGCTTCGAGATCGGAGATCGCGTCGGTCGGATCGTCTTCTGTCACGTCGCCGCCTGGTGTCACAACGGCAAATTGTCGTGCTTCTTCGCCGGCGCCTCGACCTTCTTGTCCTTCAGCATGGCGAGCGCCCTTGCGATGCGCTTGCGCGTCGAGTGGGGCATGATGACGTCGTCGATATAGCCACGCTCGGCGGCAATGAACGGTGACAGGAAGCGGTCCTCGTATTCCTTGGTGCGCGCGGCAATCTTGTCGGGATCGCCGATGTCGCTGCGGAAGATGATCTCGACCGCGCCCTTGGCGCCCATGACCGCGATCTGCGCGGTCGGCCAGGCGTAGTTCATGTCGGCGCCGATCTCCTTCGAGGCCATGACGTCGAAGGCGCCGCCATATGCCTTTCGGGTGATGATGGTGACGAGCGGCACGGTGCACTGCGAGTAGGCGAACAAGAGTTTTGCGCCGTGCTTGATCAGGCCGCCATATTCCTGCGCGGTCCCGGGCAGGAAGCCGGGGACGTCGACGAAGGTGACGATCGGGATGTTGAAGGCGTCGCAGAAGCGGACGAAGCGCGCGGCTTTCCGCGAGGCATCGCTGTCGAGCACGCCCGCCAGCACCATCGGCTGGTTGGCGACGAAGCCGACGGTGCGCCCCGCAATACGGCCAAAACCGGTGACGATGTTCTTGGCAAAACCTTCCGCGATCTCGAAGAAGTCGCCCTCGTCCACGACCTTGAGGATCAATTCCTTCATGTCGTAGGGCTTGTTCGGATTGTCGGGAATCAGCGTGTCCAGGGACATGTCGACCCGCTCGATGGAATCGAAGCTCGGCCATTCCGGCACGCCGTCGGTGTTGTTCGCCGGCAGGAAGTCGATGAGACGGCGCATCTGCAAGATCGTCTCGACGTCGTTCTCGAAGGCGCCGTCCGCGATCGAGGAGCGCGTCGCATGCACCGAGGCGCCGCCGAGCTCTTCGGCGGTGACGACCTCGTTGGTGACGGTCTTCACGACGTCGGGGCCGGTCACGAACATGTAGCTGGTGTTCTTCACCATGAAGATGAAGTCGGTCATGGCCGGCGAATAGACGTCGCCGCCGGCGCAGGGGCCCATGATGACGGAGATCTGCGGGATCACGCCCGAGGCGAGCACGTTGCGGCGGAACACGTAGGAATAGCCGGCGAGCGCCGCGACGCCTTCCTGGATGCGCGCGCCACCCGCGTCATAGAGGCCGATGATCGGCGCCCGCGCCTTCATCGCCATGTCCTGGAGCTTTGTGATCTTCAGCGCGTGGGTTTCGGACAGCGAGCCGCCGAACACCGTAAAATCCTTGGCGAAGACGAAGGTCTTGCGGCCGTTGACGGTGCCCCACCCCGTGACCACGCCGTCGCCCGGCACCTTGGTCTTCTCCATGCCGAACTCGGTGGAGCGATGCTCGACGAACATGTCGAACTCCTCGAACGAACCCTTGTCGAGCAGAAGCTCGATGCGCTCGCGGGCGGTCAGCTTGCCGCGGGCATGCTGCGCCTCGATGCGCTTCTCACCGCCGCCGAGTTTTGCGCCGGCGCGCCGGTCTTCAAGGGCGTCCAGGATGTGTTTCATTTGCTCCCGCCAGTTCTTACGTAAGGGATGATTGGCGGGGGTTCTAACACGGCATTTTGCGAGCCGGGAAGCGGGTTTGCAGCCCACCGGGCGATAGCCGGTAGACGCAAAAGCCCAAGGCTTTCCAAGGCGCTAGGCGGAGACGGACGATGGACGAGGCGATCGGCGAAACGGGCGCGGCAAGCGGCGGCGTCAGGACCCTGCTCCGCCTGGAGGGGCTGACGCTGTTTCTGGGCATGGTGCTGCTCTATGCGGTCTGGGGCGGCTCCTGGCTGGTGTTCGCCCTGCTCTTCCTGGCACCCGACCTCAGCTTTCTGGCCTACCTTGCAGGCCCGAGAGCCGGCGCGCTCGTCTACAACGCGGCCCACAGCTACCTGGCACCGGTGGCGCTGATGACGGCCGGTTTCGCGCTGTCCTCGCCGCTGCCCCTGTCGGTCGCCATGATCTGGCTCGCCCATATCGGCATCGACCGCGCGCTCGGTTACGGGCTGAAATATGCCGCCGGTTTCGGCTTCACCCATCTGGGCCGGATCGGGCGGCTGGGGAAAGCGTGAACGTCCGGCCCGGCCCGCTTGCCCGTCACCCGGTTACGGTTGACCGATTCACCTGACTCTGGCTTGCTCCGAATCTCGATCAGCGCCGAATGTGAAGCGTGAGCTCAGTCATTTGGTACGGCGGCGGTCAGCGTCATCTGCGTACTTGCTCCGTTCCCGTGTCCTGTACTCATGACTTCGATTGCATCACCGATGTCCGCGACGGTCGTTCCCTTGCCGCCGAACAGCGCTTCCGAAACCACCGATTTCTTGCGGCGGATGGCCAGCATGGTCTCCGGCCGTAATGGCGAGATGCTGCTGCGCGCCGCCGCCATGATCGATTCACTCACCCACCGGGCGATGTCGGCCGAGCAGCTCTTCCACCGCCAGCAGGAGGAGAGCACCCGCAATGCCGAGCTGCGCGAGGTCGCCGAGCTCGCCTCCGACGGCCTGCTCCGCCAGATCGGCGCCCTGCGCGCCCAGCTTGCCGGGGTCACCGAACAGGCGGCCACCGAGCGCGAGCAGTTCGAAGCCGAGCAAGCCCGCTTCGAGACGGAACGCGCAAGGTTCGAGGCGGAGCGCGAGCGGCTCGCCGGATTGATGCAGGATGCGGAAGCCCATGTCGCGCGCGTCGAGGCCGAGCTCGATACGCTGAAAAAATCGGTCGATGAATTCAACGCCACCGCCGTCTCCGTGCCGGTCGAGGTGCTGCGGCTGGCGCGGGCGCAGTTCGATTTCCTCTCCGACGGCTTTGCCAAGAACGGCGATTTGATCTCGCAGGCAATGAGCGAGATCGGCGGCTGCGCCATCGACCAGGTGCTGGCAAGCAAGACCGAGAAGTCGGCGTAGTCCCCTCGCCGCGCGTCCACCGCGAATTGACAGCGCGCAAACCGGTTGTTCTATTCAACGAAAATCATGGGAGGATGGCTATGCTGACGGCGTCGCGTGTCGTTGTCGCGCTCATTGCACTCGTTGTCTCGACCTTGCTGATCGGCATCGAGACCCAGGCGCAATCGTTGCCCAAGGAAGTCGCCACCCGCACCGAGATCTACGCGATCCCATCGCTGACGCTCACCGACCAGCAATTCCTCAGCGGCGATGCGGCGGCCGGCAAGCCGGTGACGGTCGCCGGCGAATTCCGCGTCGCGCAGGGCACCGGCAAGATGCCGGTCGTCGTGCTCATGCACGGCTCCAGCGGCGTCGGCGCCACCACCGAAGCCTGGGTCCACGCGTTCAATGCGATGGGTATCTCCACTTTCGTGATCGACGGCTTTACCGGCCGCGGCCTGACCGTGGTCGGCCCGAACCAGGCCCTGCTCGGCCGGCTCAACCTCATCGTCGACATCTATCGCTCGCTCGAGATCCTCGCAAAGCACCCGCGCGTCGATCCCGACCGCATCGTGCTGATGGGCTTCTCGCGCGGCGGACAGGCGACGCTCTATGCGAGCCTCGACCGCTTCCACAAGCTCTGGAACAAGTCCGGCGCGCAGTTCGCCGCCTACATCCCCTTCTATCCGGACTGCTCGACGACCTACGCGACCGATACCGAAGTCGCCGCGCGCCCGATCCGCATCTTCCACGGGACACCCGACGACTACAATCCCGTGAAGAGCTGCAAGGCCTTTGTCGAGCGGCTGAAGGAGGCCAAGCGCGACGTGGTGCTGACCGAATATCCCGACAGCGCCCACGGCTTCGATGCCGGCCTGCTCGGCGCCAACATGGTCGCGGTATCGGCGAACGCGCAGACCGTGCGCTCCTGCCGCATCCGCGAAGGTGAAGGCGGCGTACTCATGAACGGCGAGACCAACGCGCCCTTCACCTACAAGGACGCCTGCGTCGAGCTCAATCCGCATGTCGGCGGCAATCCCACCACCGCCAACGAAGCGCGGAAGGCCGTGGTGGAGTTCTTGCAGGCGCTGTTCAAGCTGGGATAGCGACGCGCTAGATCGCGCCGATGTCGGTGAGGCAGGCCTGCGTCAGCGGCATGCGCTGGGCGATGAGGCCGGGATCGCGGCAGTCCATGTTGAGCGCGAACACGGTGTGCGCGCTACCCTTCTCGGCCCAGCCGACCATCCAGCCGAGCGAGCCCTGCTCCTGTCCGGTCAGGCCGGATTTGGCGCGAATGATGCTGTCGCCGACTTTCGTGACCGGCAAGATGTCGACGACGACATCCTGGCTACGCTGGCCGATCGGCAGCGCACGGCGGCGCAGGCGATCGACGAAGTCGATCTGCTCGATCGGATCGATGCGCAAGGCGCCGGTCAGCCAGAACTGGTCGATGCCACCGCCGATGTCGCGATTGCCGTAGTCGAGGAGATCGACATATTTTTGCATCCGCTCCGCACCGATGCGGCGCGCGATCTCCTGATAGACCGGCACCGCGCTGACGAGAATCGCGCTACGCAGCGTATGGTCCTTGTTCCAGGCCTCGATCGGCCGCTTCACGCCGTCCCAGGGGAAGACGTCCTTGTCGGCGTCCTGCACCACGCCGGTCTCGAGCGCGATCAGCGAGTTCGCGATCTTGAAGGTCGAAGCCGGCAGCTTGCCCTCGCCTGAGCGCTCCTTGTCGCTGGCGATGATCATGTAGTCGTCGACCTTGTAGCCGACGAAGGTGCCGGCCGTACCGGCATCCGTGAAGCGTTTTGCAAGGCTGTCGCGGATCTCGCTGCGCGGCGGCGCCACGACGGCGAGCGCACGCGACGGCAGGACGGTGGCCGCGGCAAGCAAGCCAAAAGTGGCGCGACGAGTGATCAAGAGTCTTGTCCGTGATTGTTCATGACGGCGCGAGAATGCCGCAGATATCGTGGTCAAACAATGACGGTTCAGCGAATGCGCCCGGACAGGCGCAGCACGAACACCAGCACCTCGGCAACGGCCTTGTAAAGGTCCGGCGGAATCTCCTCGCCGAGCTCGACCTTTGACAACGCGCCGGCCAGCACCTCGTTCTCCTCGATCGGGATGTCGTGGGCCTTTGCGAGTTCCACGATTTTTGCGCCGATCGCGCCCTTGCCCTTGGCGACGACGACGGGTGCGGCGCCCCTGTTCTCGCGGTCGTAGTGCAGCGCAATCGCGAGCTTGGTTTTCTCGTCGACGCTCATAGCGCGCGATCCAGGAAATGCCCGGCCTTGGCCGGCGCCGGCTGCGGCGGCGTCCCCTCGCGGACAACGATATCGCCGGTCTTCAGCTCGGCCTTGTTCAGGGCGTCGCTGAGCTCGCCGATGCCGGCGCGCAATTGCGCCACCGTGGCCGGCCGCTCCGCCCACATCCGCACCGACGTCTTGTCGCCGATCAGCGTGATCAGCGCGTGGATCGGTCCGCTCGGCTCGACATTGAGCGAGAAGCGCGCGCGCCAGGCGCGCTTCTCGGATTCGGCCGCCTCGTTGCCGCCGTCGCGCGAGATCTCGAACTGCGCCATCGCCGTGCCCTGCGGAGTGGCGAAGGGAATCTCGAAATTCCACTGCGGCACGGACGGGTCGATGCGGTGATTGCCGCTGTCGACGCGATCCGGGAGCGAAGCGACCTGGAGCAGCGTCTGCCGCGCGATCGCGGCATCGGTGTCGTCGAGCAGGTGATGCACAGTTTGCGCCAGCGGCGCGTCTGTCGTGAGCGACGGCAGCGCGACCGGCTGCGCCGACGGCAGCGCGCCGCGGAATGGCGGTGGCACGGTGGCCGCGCGGGGATCGACGAGGTGAGAGTCCGGCGCCTTGTTCGCGGACAACGGGTTGCCGGGCGCGCGCGGCAAATCCTGCACGGCCTCCTGCAACAGGCTCAGCGCAACGCTGGCGGCAACATTGCGCGGCAATGCTGGCGTCGCTGCGGTAGCGATGTTTTCGGCGAGCGCCGTTGCTGCGCCGGTCGCAACGCGCGGCGCGGCCGGCGTTGGGCTTGCGTCAGGATCGGGCGACAGCGGCGGCGACTGCACGGTCTTGAGCGCGGCCTGCTCCGGCGATGTGGCTGCCTGCGGCACGACGACGGACGGCGAGGCCTTGCCCTGTGTTGACGTCTGCGGCTGGGTTGGCGCGTCGAGCGATCCCGAGGTGGCCGCCAGCGTCTGGCGTAGCACGAGCAGCGCGGCTTTCAGATCGGGCATGGTGCCCGATGATTGTGGCGCGCCTGATGCCAGCGACGCCTCGAACAGCAACCCGGATTTCTGGAAGGCCGCCTCGATATCGTCGCCACCGAGTTGGGGATCGAGCGGCGTCTGCTGCGCGAGCACGTCGAGCATCGCCTGCTTCAGCGCGGGCGGCAGGTTGCTGCCGTTCACCGCCGCCGTCAGATCGGCGAATAGCGGCGCCTGGCTGCCCTGCTTCGTGACGGCTTCGCTTGATGCCACCGAGACGGCGATCTGCTCCAGCGGCGTCAATTGATTGCGTGCGACGCTGGCCGACGGCGCCGAGATCGCCTTGTCGACCATTGCGGCAGCGCTTGGCGTCAGCGTGACCTGATCGGCTGTCGCCTCGCCTGCGCCGTTGACGATGGCAAGGCGCACGCCGGTGTCGTTCTTGGACACCGCGAGCTGGAGGTTCTGGCCCGGCGCCAGTGCCACCTCCGACATCACGTCGAGGGACAGGTTTGCGATCGCGATCCGCACCAGATTGTCGGCGAGCACGCTGACGACCTTGGCGCTGACGACGCTGCCGGCCTGCAGGGTAATGTCAGGCGTCGTAGCATCGGCCACAGAGGCGGCTGATGTCACCGGAAGGATGGAGCTGACGGGCGTCGGCATTCTCTGGGGCTCGCGGAAAGCGGCCCTCACCCTAACGCCCGCGTCGTAAACGTCTTGTTAAGGACCTTACGCCTGCACGGCCTGGAGAACCCGGACGGCGGCGTCAAAATCCCGTTGGCGGGCGGCGCGCCGGGCGGCAGCTTCCTCGTCCACGCCCCATTTCTCGGCGTTCCAGTCCTCGTCGACATGGGCGGCGGCCCAGACCTGGTCGGGCTCGCGCACCCCGTGCGCCAGCGCCAGGGCCAGCAGGCCCGAGCCGGTCAGCGTCGTGATCACATGCAGCGCCGCGATCGACCAGGGATCGCCAGGCAGGGCCGCCCGCGCAGCCGCGATGGCCTGCTCGGGCTGGGGCACGTGCATGATGCCTTCGGACAGGATGAAATGCGCACCCAGCGTCTCGGCGGCCCAGAACAGCACGGGGTCCCAATGCGCGGCCTCGCGGGCGACCAGCCCTTCGGGGTGCCCGGCACGATAGAACAGCAGATCCGACTGGAAATATCTTGCGAGATCGTCGGCGACATCATCGACGCGATCGACCACGCCCTCGACCACGCTGTTGGCGAGCCGCGTCAGCGGCATGGTCATGGGATTGATCGTCTCCGCCTGCGCCGCCCATTCCGCGGCCACCGCCTCGGCAAGCGCTCGCGCGGGGATCACGACCTGGCGCGCGGACGGCGTGCGGATGGCCTTGCCATCGAGCGTGATCGCAAAGCCACCGTCGGCGGCAGCAATGCCCGCCTCCTTGTAGAAACGCTTGCGCAGGGGCGTGCGGGTCGCCTGGCGCACGGCCTCCTGCGGATCGAGCGGGGATTTGCCCGCGACTTCGTCAAACAATTCGCGCATCGTCGGTGTTCGGCTCTGGTGGCATGAAGGAAGGCTTTTAAGATAAGAATTGCGGCCGATAAAGCGAGCCGCGGGATGAAGGAAATAGCCGGCATTTTGGCCCTGTTCGCCGGGCTTTGGCTGACCGCCGCCGAGGCCGGCTTCCGGTCCCCGGAATCGCTGGTCCGCAACGTCTACGCCCATTACGGCCAGGGCTCGCCGGATGTCTCAAGAGGCCTGCCGCGGGACGCGGCGACCGCCCGGCAGTTCTTCGACGCCAGCCTGCGCAAGGCCTGGAGTGCCCCGCGAAGCGAGCCCTACGACTTCCTGGTGCAGAGCCCGACCTGGCGGCTCGGCCCGGTCGCGATCTCCATCCTGCGCAGGCAGTTCGACAAGACCTATGTCACCGTCGTTTTCGACAATAACGGGCGCCGGGTGACGCTGAACTTCATCCTGGTCAGCGGCCCGGAGGGCTGGGTCATCACCGATGTCGAGAGCCCGCATGACAGTTTGCGGATGTTTTTGGAGCAATTCAGGAATTAGGGCCTGACGAGGCTCGTCTCCGACCGGCCGGAAAATGACGTCGAAAACAACCCCATGCACAGTAGAAAATGTGGGCGGGCATGGGCTGCTGATTTTACGAATTTCGCTTGACCCGTCGGGCAAATCAGTGCTATGTTGGTATCCTCGCAGCAACCGTCCTGAAGTCGCCATCTCCGGTGTCGTCCTGGCGAACGCCAGGACCCCATTACTCCAGGCCGCAGTTTGACGAAGACCGGGAGCCGCTCGGTATTCGCAGAGTGCGCTCCCGATAGATCACGCGGTATGGGTCCTGGCCTTCGCCAGGACGACTCTCGGGGCTACTGGTTCGCACAGCCTCGCGCGTATGTGCCGCGATCGCCGGGGCCCATGCCTGCAGCCGCTGCAGCATCGAGGCATTTGCTGAAGCGGTCGCCGTACGAGTTCCGCGGGATGGGCTTGTAGTTCGGGCTCGGCACGACACCGAGTTGCGGAATCTTCGGCGCCTCGATTTTTGGCGGCGGGGGTGGCGGAGGCGGCGGCGGATTGAACTGCGACGTGCCGGGCAGCGTCGATTGCGCCCGGGCGCCTTCACCAGCGAGCAGAGCCACCGCAATCACGAGGAGGATCGAAACCGTATGCCGCGTCATGGAGGACATGTCGTGCGCCTCCCCGCGCTCCGCAACCCAAAACTTTCTGGTCCGACAAAATCGGACCGAAAGCTGCAGATTCTTGCATTAACGCGCAAAGAACCGCCCACTTTTTGCAGAAACGCGCCAACTAGTCTTCAGGCGCGTTCTCGATAGGATCAAATCTGGTTGCATCGAGGCCGAGCAGGTTCCACGACTGCTGCATATGCTGCGGCAACGGCGCCGTCGCATCGATCACGCCGCCGCGCGGATGCGGGATGACGATGCGGCGCGCGAGCAGATGCAGCCGGTTCTGCAAGCCACCGGGCAGCTTCCAGTTCTCGATGTTGAAATACTTGGGGTCGCCGACGATGGGATGGCCGATATGGGCCATGTGGGCGCGGAGCTGGTGGGTGCGGCCGGTCACCGGCTTCAGCGACACCCAGGTCAGCTTGTTGCCGGCGGTCTCGACCACGGCGTAATAGGTCACGGCGTGGCTCGCTCCCTCGTCGCCATGCTGGGCGATGCGCATGATGGTGTCGTCCTCGCTCTCTTCCTTGGCAAGGAAGGTCGAGATGCGGCCCTGCTTCGGTTTTGGCAGGCCCGGCACCAGCGCCCAATAGACCTTTCGTGCCGAGCGCGAACGAAACGCGCCGGTCAGATGCGAGGCGGCAAAGCGCGTTTTTGCAATCAGGAGGCAGCCCGACGTCTCCCGGTCGATGCGGTGCACGAGGCGCGGCTTCTGGCCCTTGGCATCGCGCATCACCTCCAGCATCTGGTCGACGTTGCGCGTGATGCCGGAGCCGCCCTGCACGGCAAGGCCAGCCGGCTTGTTGAGCACGAGGACGTCGTCATCCTCGTAGATCGTCATCTCCTTCAGCGCGGCCAGCGTTTTTTGCGCGGCTTCGGAGAGTGGGCCGGCGGTCTTCGGCGTGTCGAGCTTGAGCGGCGGAATGCGCACGCTCTGCCCCTCCTCCAGCCGGTCCTTGCTGTCGACACGCTTGCCGTCGACGCGCAGCTCGCCTTTGCGGACGACGCGCTGGATGTGGGAGAATGACAGGCCGGGAAAGCGCGCCTCGAGGAAACGGTCGACGCGCATGTTGTTCTCGTCGGCCGTGACGGTGACGGTCTGCACTTTTGTCGGCAGCAGCGCCTCGACGGGCTTGGTCGGTGCTTCCTTTTCCAGCGCAGGTTTGGGCGCCCGCCGCTCGGCCCGCTCGCCGGCAAAACGCGGCGGCTTGCCACCCGGACGCGGTCCCGCCTTGTGCGGGCTCTTCGCCCTGAACGGACGCGCCTCGCGACGCTCGTCGCGCGAGCGAGGCTCCTGGTTGGTTCTCTTGATGCGGCGGCTCATGCGGTCTTTCCAAGCTTTCGTGTCGTCTGGGCACGCCGAGGAAGCGACGCGATCTTCGCGCCCATCTCCTTCTCGGCCAACCGCAGTTCGTATTGCTGTTGCAGGTTCATCCAGAATTGCGGGCTCGTGCCGAACCAATGGCCGAGCCGCAGCGCCGTATCAGCTGTGATGCCGCGCTGGCCGTTGATAATGCCGGTGATGCGATTGACGGGCACATCGATCTGACGCGCCAATTCCGCGGCCGAAATGCCGAGTTCGCGCAGCTCTTCGGCAAGATGCTCGCCGGGATGGATCGGTGTCTGGGGCATGGGATTTCGCGCGTGGAGTAGCAAGATTTACGTGTTACGTAAACCGTAAACGTGCTTTCGCGGCGAGATTCAGGGCCTGCGAGCGGTGCTATCCTCCGTTTCTGTGCCGCGGTACCATTGGAAGCAGGGAGGGCGTGCCATGAAGCGACGGGATTTTATGCGGGCTGTTGGCGCCATTGCCGGTCTCGGCATGACGGCCATTCCCGCGAGAGCTCAAGGACAAATCCGTCGAATTGGTGTGCTCGCTGTGGAGGGGCCCGCACCGCAGCTTCTCGAAGAAACTCTCAAGCAGCGGGGTTGGACGCTCGGCCAAAATCTCCAGATCGAATACCGGATATACAATGGAGACACCGATCTGGCGCACCGTTATGCCCGCGAGCTGATCTCCCTAAAGCCGGATGTCCTGTATGCTGTAACCAATACGTCGATGGCCGCACTTCAACTGGAAGGTTCAACGATTCCGACCGTCTTTGCGATGGTGAGCGATCCGGTCCAGAGGCACTACGTCGATAGCTTTTCCAGACCGGGCCGCAACGTGACCGGTTTTACGCCATTTGTGCCATCGCTTGGGGCCAAGTGGGTTTCCATTCTGAAAGAGGTCGCACCGGACATCCGGCGAATTGGCCTCATCTACAATCCTGAGCCTGGAAACAATGCCGCGTCGTTTCGCAAATCGATTGACGAGACTGCGGGCACGACAGGCGTTGTGTCGGTGGAAGCACCAAGCGGCGGCAGTTCCGACATCGAGCGCCTCATTCTCTCTCTAAAGGAGAAGCCCCATACTGGGCTTATTTTCTTGCCTGACGCTTTTACTTGGGTTCATCGGGCTCATCTCACCGCCTTGATCGGACAATGCCGTCTTCCGGCGATATATCCGCTTCGTGGCTTCGTCGATGCTGGCGGCCTGATCTCGTACGGTAGCGACATCAAGAAGATATTTGTCGCTGCGGCTTCCTACATTGACCGGATTTTGCGCGGCGCCAATTCGGCCGAACTACCGGTTCAAGTTCCAACCGAATTCGAGCTCGTCGTCAATCAAAAAGCGGCAACGCAACTCCGCCTGCAACTATCACCCACACTGCTTGCCCGCGCCGACGAGGTGATCGAATAAGCCGGGTCGCTTCTGCTGATGACTCATCTGGCGGGGAATGTCCGCTCGTGAGCCGCTGTCGGAGGGTGATCGGCCATCCGTCGGCCGCTGGTCTAATGAGCACAGGCCCTACTTCCCGCCCCGCTCCTTGCGCAGCTTCGCCCAGTAATCCAGCCGCTTGCGGATCTCCCGCTCGAAACCGCGCTCGGGCGGATCGTAAAACGTCTTCCGGCCCAGGGCTTCCGGAAAATAGTCCTGGCCGGAGAAGGCGTCGGGGGCGTCGTGGTCGTATTCGTAGGACGCGCCGTAGCCTTCCGACTTCATCAGGCCGGTCGGCGCGTTGAGGATGTGCTTTGGCGGCAAGAGCGAGCCGGCCTGCTTTGCGGTCTGCATGGCCGCGCCGAAGGCGGTGTAGACCGCGTTCGATTTCGGCGCGGTGGCGAGATAGACGACGGCTTGCGCGATCGCGAGCTCGCCTTCGGGATGGCCGAGGAAGTCGAAGGCGTCTTTTGCGGCGTTGGCGATCACCAGCGCCTGGGGATCGGCAAGGCCGATGTCCTCCACGGCCATGCGGACGACACGGCGCGCCAGGAACAGCGGGTCCTCGCCGGCGTCCAGCATGCGCGCGAGATAGTAGAGCGCGGCATCGGGATCGGAGCCGCGCACCGATTTGTGCAAGGCTGAGATCAGATTGTAATGGCCGTCGGCCGATTTGTCGTAGATCGGTGCGCGACGCTGCAAAATCTCCTGCAATTTTGCGGCGTCAAAGATTTCGTCCTTGCGGGCGGCACGCCAGACTTCCTCCGCCAATGTCAGCGAAGCGCGGCCGTCGCCATCGGCCATGCGCACCAGCACCGCGCGCGCCTCGGCATCG
>NZ_PPPT01000166.1 GCF_006483445.1 Bradyrhizobium guangdongense
GCGGCCTGCGACAAGGCCGACGGTTCAAATGATGCGCTGGTGCAGGATCCCGTCGGATGCAAGGCGGCGTTCAAGGTGGAGACGTTACGCTGTGCCGGCGGTCAGAGCGGCGATCAGTGCCTGACCGATCTGCAGATCAAGGCGGTCCAGACGCTGCATGCGGACTACAAGTTTCCGTTCCCGCTCGCCAACGGTCTCGACGACTATCCCGGCTGGGGCGTATCGGGTGAGGACACCGCGTCGTTTGGGCCCACAGGCGGCTGGACGTCGTGGTGGCTCGGGACCGCGCCTCCCACGCAGCCGCCGGCGCCGAACAACGGCATCGCCTGGGTCTATGGTGCCGGCGCGCTTCAATATGTCGTTGCGCGCGATCCAAAACTCGACGTCACCACCTACAAGGTCGAGGACCACAAGGCGCGGCTGCTCGAAGTCTCGAACCTGATGGATTCGACCAATCCCGACCTCAGCCGCTTCCTGGCGCGCAAGGGCAAGCTGATCATGCTCGAGCACATGGCCGATTATGCGCAGAGCCCTTATGCCGGCATTCGCTATTTCGAGACTGTCGAGCGCCTGATGGGCTCGGCGACGGTGGCGCAGTTCGCCCGGCTCTACACCGCGCCCGGCGTCGATCACGTCGGCTCGGGCGCGCCCGCCAATGTCGACATGCTCGGCGTACTGGTCGACTGGGTCGAGAAGGACAAGGCGCCCGGCGACCTCGAGGTCACCGAGCAGAAGGTCGAGGCGCCGTCCTTCCCGGTCATGCGCTCGCTGCCGCTGTGCCGCTGGCCGGCCTGGCCGCATTTCAAGGCGGGCCCGGTGACGGACGCGGCGAGTTATTTCTGCGTGCCGTAGCCGCAGATCGTGCGAGGCCGCCTCGCGGCCTCGCACGGTTGTGCAAGATCTCAGGCCGCCTTGACCTCGATCTTCTTGGCGGGCTGTTGCGCTTCCGCCGTCTTCGGCAGCGTCACCTTGAGCACGCCGTTCTTGAACGCGGCCGCGATCTTGTCGGCCTCGACATCCTCGGGCAGGCCGAAATAGCGTTCGAAGGAGCCGTAGCGGCGCTCGGAGACGTGATAGCCCTTCTGCTTCTCTTCCGTCTCCACCTTCTTCTCGCCCTTGATGGTGAGGCCGCCATTGGCGACGTTCACCTCGATGTCCTTCTCGTCCATCCCGGGCAATTCGGCGGTAATCTCGTAGGCCTTGTCGGTTTCGGCGACGTCCACCGCCGGCGTGCTCACGAGCTTCTGCGCCAGGTTGCGCTCGAGGCCGGCAAGCGAACGGAACGGCCGGCGCCAGAAATCCTCGGTGCCGAAATCCTCGAACAGCCGGTCGACCTCCTTGCGAAGCGTCTCGAACGGCCGCCACGCGTCGCCGGCGAAGGCGGGCTCGTTGGCTTTCCTGGTGACGGGTAGCTTGGTTTCATTGGCCATGATCTTCCTCCTTCATAGGTAAGGGTTCGTTCAATGTGCGAAACCTCCCTCTGCACCGGTTATCTGTCGTTGATTTTTGTCAAATCCCCGGAACAGTCCCCGTCACGAGAATGAGAGCGCGGCTGGCGGATCGGTAAGTGTTGCGGACTGATTCCCGGCGCGAGATTTTTTGCGTGACAGGCCGCTTTTGCTTCGTTATATGCTTCGCATGCGAAATAAATCGGCCACCGCGTGAGCGCGGCGAAGCATCATCGGCTAATCTACCTGCTCAGCGTCGCGCAGCGGCGGTTGCAGCGCTGGATGGCGGCGCAGCCGGAGAGTGAAGTCACGCCAGCGCAGGCGGGGCTGTTGTTCATCCTCGGCAAGCAGGACGGGATTTTGATGGGCGAGGCGGGCGCCGCGCTCGATCTCGGCCCGGCCGGTATCTCCGGTCTCGTCGATCGGATGACGGCCGTTCGCCTCGTCGAACGGCGTGCCGATCGGGAGGATGGCCGCGCCTCGCGCGTCTGGCTCACGGCGAGGGGCCGGACTGCGTTGACGCAGGCCAAGGCCGCCGCGGCGGAGGTCAATGCGGCGCTGACGGACGGATTTACGGCCGCGGAGATCGACATCGTCGCGCGCTGGCTGACGAGCATTCAAACCAAGTTTCCGAGAGCAGATGACTAGAGAAGGAGTTTTGCAATGACCGACCATGTCCGGATCGAGAACACCGGTGGGATTTTGACCCTGACGCTGGCGCGTCCCGACAAGAAGAACGCACTGACGGATGCGATGTACGGCAAGCTAGCCGATACGATCGAATCGGCCGAGTTCGATCCGTCCGCGCGCGTGCTGCTGATCCGTGGCGAGGGCGACATGTTCACCGCCGGCAACGATGTCGGCGAGTTCGCGATGGTGGCAGCCGGCAAGTCTGAGGGCAGCCGCAACGTCATCCGCTTCATCCAGTCGCTGGCGCGCTGTACGCGCCCGCTGGTCGCAGCCGTCCAGGGGCGCGCGGTCGGCGTCGGCACCACCATGCTGCTGCATTGCGATCTCGTCGTGCTCGCCGATAACGCGCTGCTCTCGACGCCGTTCGTCAGTCTCGCGCTGGTGCCGGAGGCGGCCTCCAGCCTCTTGATGCCGCTGCGGATCGGCCATGCCCGCGCCTACGAGATGTTCGCGCTCGGCGAGACCGTGCCGGCGAAGACGGCCTTCGAATGGGGTCTCGCCAACCGGCTCGTGCCGCTGGACAAGCTCGATGCCGAGGCACGCGGCCTTGCCGAACGACTCGCCAAGCAACCGGCCGGCGCGCTCATTGCCACCAAGCGCCTGATGCGCAACGGCGAGGCGCTGGTCGCGCAGATGACTGCGGAAGGCGAGCAGTTCGCGCAGCGCCTGCGCACCGCCGAGGCGGGCGAAGCCTTCACCGCTTTCGCCGAGCGTCGTCCGCCTGACTTCATGAAGGTGGCGTGATGAAAACGCTTGGCAGGCGGCAACGTCGGCCAAGCCATGCGTTCTGCGAAACACGCATTGCAGACAGGTTGACCAAAACCTTAACGGAACTTTGGCAGGTACCCCGGCACAGTGGACCGCGAAACCGGGTCCCTGCCAATGTCCATGTTTAAGAAATCGGTAAGCAATCTCCTCCTGGTCCTGATGGCCCTTCTGGCCGCCGGCGCTCTCACCAGCACCGCGATCCAGATGGTCGGGGCCTTTGGCCGCTACCATGACAGCCTCGAGACCGGACGGCTGGCTGCGGCGGACAAGGCGATGTTCCAGGGTGTGCTGGCACTGCGCAGCAATCGCGGCGATGCGCAGAGCGCGCTGCTCGGCGAGGATGACCCCAGCGCCAAGCTCGGTGCCGTCGAAAAGGCCGAGCAGGCGGGCTACGAATCCATCCTCGCCGCGCTGGGCACGGTCGACTTCGCCCGCCGCGACGAGTTCGCGAGCACCCTGAAGCAGCGCTGGAGCGAGGCCGCACCGCAGTTCAGCCTGTTCCGCGACGAAGCCAAGCGCCCGCGCGGCGAGCGCAAGATCGATCGTACCGCATCCTGGTACGATGCGGTCACCAAGGTGATCGACACCGCAAACCTCGCCTCGACCGCGGTGTCCAACCGCGCCTGGATGAATGATCCTTTCATTGCCCGGATGATCCAGGTTCGCCGGCTCGCCTGGCAGGTGCGCGACCGCTACGGCATCCAGTGCTCGGCGCTGCGTTCGAACGTCAACACCAGCAAGCCGCTCGACGAAACCCAGAAGCAGACTCTCGCAAGCTGGAACGGCATCGTCACCGCCGGCTGGACCGGCATGGAGGAGCTCTTGGCCGCGCCCGATGTCGCCGCCGACCTCGTCTCCAAGGCCAAGGAAGCGCGCGCCAAGACCGACGGCGTGCTCAAGCAGATCGGTCAGGTGACGAAGGATTTCGACGGCAGCGGCCGTCCGGCGATGCCGGCATCCGAGTGGAACGCGCTGTGCCAGTCGCCCTTCGCGCAGATCGTGGCGGTTGCCACCACGGCGCTGGACCAGTCGATCGCCCGCGCCGAGGCCGTACAGGAAAAGGCGCTGACCAACCTCATCGTGCAGTCGGTCGGCTTCCTGCTGGCGCTGGCAGTGACGCTGGCCGGTGTGTACGTGGTGCGCAACCGCATGATGAAGCCGGTGCAGTCGATTATGGGCGCGATCGCCCGGATCGGCGCGCGCGACTACATGACGCCGGTGCCGCAGACGAGATATCCCGACGAGTTCGGCACCATGGCTGCAGCCCTCGAAGGCCTGCGCGAGAGCGCGGCAACCGCGGAGCGGCTGGGGCAGGAGCGCGAATCGCAGCAGGCGCATCAGCTCGCGCGCTCGAGTTCCGTCGACATTGCTTGCCGGCAGTTCGACGACACCGTCAAGGCGGTGATCCAGAGCGTCGCCGCGTCCACCAGGGAGCTCGACGCCACCGCCACCGGCGTGCGCTCGCTGGTCTCGGAATCGAGTAATCAGACTGCGGCGGTGTCCTCCGCCGCGGAGCAGGCCACCAACAATCTCGAAACCATCGCGGCGGCAACCGAAGAGCTGTCGGCCTCCGTCGGCGAAATCTCCGCCCAGGTCCAGGCCAGCGCCCGCGAGGCGCGCGAGGCTGTGGCCCAGGCCGAGCAGACCAATGCCACGGTCGAGATCCTCGACCAGACGGCGGGGCGCATCAGCGAAGTCGTCAAGATGATCAACGCCATCGCCGGGCAGACCAATCTGCTGGCGCTGAACGCCACCATCGAGGCGGCGCGGGCCGGCGAGGCCGGCCGCGGCTTCGCCGTGGTCGCGGGCGAGGTGAAGAACCTCGCCGCGCAGACCGCGAATGCCACTGAAGACATCACGCGCCAGGTCGCCGAGATCCAGGCCGCCACCGGTCAGGCCGTCGCCGCCATCCGCTCGATCGGCGGCTCGATCAGCGGCATCGACGAGAAGATGACGGCGATCGCCGCGGCGGTCGAGCAGCAGCGCGCGGCCACCACCGAGATATCGCGCAACTTCCAGCAGGCCGCCGTGGGCACGCGCGAGGTGACCGACACCATCGGCAGCGTCGCGAGCCTCAACCGCGAGACCGGCAATGCCGGCACGGTGCTGTTCGAATCCGTGAAGAAGATGTCCGACGATGCCGATCGCCTGCGCGTCGCGGTCGAGGGCTTTTTGGGCGCGGTGCGGGCGGCTTAATCGATCACCTCAGACACCTCAAATTTTGCCGCGGTGCGGTCGGCATTGCCGCTCCGCCCATGACGATGCTACTGGATCGCGCTACAGCATGATCCGGAAAAGTGTGAAGCGGTTTTCCGAAGAGATCATGCTCAAACAATGAGCTAAAGCGCGATGATGATCATCGCGCTTTAGGCGCTGATCCGGAGAGTTTCGATGTCGCAAGCCAAGGCCCAACGCCCGTACCGGGGCGTGTTCCCCGTCGCCCCCACGATCTTCCATGCCAATGGTGAGCTCGACCTCGAAGGCCAGCGCCGTTGCATCGATTTCATGATCGATGCCGGCTCGCACGGCATCTGCATTCTCGCCAACTTCTCCGAGCAGTTCGTGCTGACCGATGCCGAGCGCGAGAGCGTGATGCATGCGGTGCTCGAGCATGTCGCCGGCCGTGTTCCCGTCATCGTCACGACCACGCATTTCTCGTCGGCCGTCTGTGCCGCGCGAAGCAAGCAGGCTGAAGCCGCGGGTGCGGCCATGGTGATGGTGATGCCGCCCTATCACGGCGCGACCTTCCGCGTGCCCGAGAAGGGCATCGTCGAATTCTTCAAGGTGCTGTCGGGCGCGATCGATATCCCGATCATGATCCAGGACGCGCCGGTCGCCGGCACGCCGCTGTCGGTGGAATTGCTGGCGCGGCTGGCGCGCGAGTTCCAGAACATCCGCTATTTCAAGATCGAGGTGCCGGGCGCCGCCGCCAAGCTGCGCGGCCTGATCGAGGCTGGGGCTAAGGACATCGAAGGCCCCTGGGACGGCGAGGAAGCGATCACGCTGCTGGCCGATCTCGATGCGGGTGCGACCGGCGCGATGACCGGCGGCGGCTATCCCGACGGCATCCGCCAGATCATCGATCCCTATTTTGCCGGCAAGCGCGAGGAGGCCAAGGCGGCCTATGAGCGCTGGCTGCCGTTGATCAACTACGAGAACCGGCAATGCGGCCTGATCGCCTGCAAGGTCATGATGCAGGCCGGCGGCGTCATCAAGTCGGACGCCGTGCGCCATCCGCTGCAGCCGCTGCACCCGGCCACGCGCGCGGGATTGCTGGAACTGGCCAAGGAGCGCGACGCGCTGGCGTTGCGCTGGGGGAAGTAGCGCCAGCCAGGAGCAGTTGTAGGGTGGGTTACGCCCTGCGA
>NZ_PPPT01000167.1 GCF_006483445.1 Bradyrhizobium guangdongense
GGTGCTGATGATGTTCGGCCCGCCCGATGCCGCGAGCCAGCACAGCGACACCTCGACGAAGTGGAAGATCAAGCGCTTCTCCAATGACGAGCTGCGCCAAAAGTTCGTCGATGCCACCGTGCCGCAGGCGCAATATCTCGGCCTCACCATTCCCGATCCCGGCATGACTCAGGATGCGGATGGGCACTGGCGTTACAGCGAGATCGACTGGACCGAGTTCAAGCAGGTGCTCGCCGGCAACGGCCCCTGCAACCGCGACCGCATGGCCGCGCGCCGCAAGGCGCATGACGACGGCGCCTGGGTGCGTGAAGCCGCTGCCGCCTACGCCGCAAAGCGCGCGCATCGCCAGACCGCGCAAGCCGCCGAATAGGAGAGAACAGGATGGCCACGCCGAACACGCCGCTGTGGGAAGTCTTCATTCGCAGCCGCAACGGGCTCGCGCACAAGCATGTCGGCTCGCTGCATGCGAGCGATGCGACCATGGCGCTGCAGGCCGCGCGCGATATCTATACTCGCCGCGGCGAGGGCCTCTCCATCTGGGTCGTGCCGTCGACCGCGATCACGGCGAGCGATCCCGCCGAGAAGGGCATGATGTTCGAGCCGGCGGAATCCAAGATCTACCGGCATCCGACGTTCTACGACGTGCCCGAAGAAGTGGGGCACATGTGATGACTGTGGCCAACATCCAGGTCTCCGAGACGCCGCTGGTGCTGTACACGCTGCGCCGCGCCGACGACGCGCTGATCCTCGGCCATCGGCTGTCGGAATGGTGCGGGCACGCGCCGATGCTGGAAGAGGACATGGCGCTCTCCAACATCGCGCTCGACCTGATCGGCCAGGCGCGCGAGCTCTATGGTTACGCGGCCAAGGCCGAAGGCGGGGACAACGACGAGGACAAGCTCGCCTATTTGCGCGACGTGCGGCAGTACCGCAATCTGCTCCTCGTCGAGCAGCCGAACGGCGACTTTGCGCAGACCCTGGTGCGGCAGTTCTTCTATTCGGCCTTCGCCGATCTCTATTGGCGCGCGATGATGAATTCGCGCGATACCACGCTTGCGGCAATCGCCGCCAAATCGGAGAAGGAGAGCGCGTATCACCTTCGCCATTCCTCCGAATGGATCATCCGCCTCGGTGACGGCACCGAGGAGAGCCATGCCCGCGCGCAAGGAGCGATCGACCAGCTTTGGGCGTTCACCGGCGAGATGTTTGCGGTCGACGACAGCGAGCGCGGCCTGATCGATGCCGGCATTGCGATCGACCCGGCCACGTTGCGCGATCGCTGGATGAAGACGGTTGCGAGCGTGGTGACCGAAGCGACGCTTGCGCTGCCGCAGAACAACTGGATGCAGCAGGGTGGCCGGTTCGGCCGGCATAGCGAGCATCTCGGTCATCTCCTGAGCGAGCTGCAATCGATGCAGCGCACCTTCCCGGGGCAGACATGGTGACCACGCTCGATAGCGACCTGCGCCAGCGCGCCTGGGATGCGGCGGCCAGCGTCGTCGACCCCGAGATCCCGGTGCTGACCATCGCCGATCTCGGCGTGCTCCGCGACGTTGCGTTCGACGGCGACCGCGTCGAGGTCGCGATTACGCCGACCTATTCGGGCTGCCCCGCGATGAGCATGATCGCGCTCGAGATCGAGCTGGCGCTGGAGCGTGCAGGTTTTCGCGCACCAAAAGTGCGCACCGTGCTGTCGCCGGCCTGGACCACCGATTGGATGAGCGAGGACGGCCGCCGCAAGCTGCGCGACTACGGCATTGCACCGCCGCGGGCCTCGAACTCGCGCCGCGCGCTGTTCGGTGCGCAGAGCGTGGCGTGCCCGCAGTGCGGCTCGGAGGATACCGAGCTGCTGTCCGAATTCGGCTCGACCTCCTGCAAGGCGCTGTGGCGTTGCAAATCCTGCCGCGAACCCTTCGATTATTTCAAGTGTCATTGACCATGTCAGCAGCCGCGCCCCGCTTTCATCGCCTGGCCGTCAACGATCTCCGCCGCGAGGCATCCGACGCTATATCGATGACCTTTGCGATCCCGGCCGACCTCGCAACCGACTACGGCTTCAGGCCGGGCCAATACCTGACGCTGCGCACCACGCTCGACGGCGAAGAGGTGCGGCGCTCCTATTCGATCTGCTCCGGGCCCGACGACGGCGAAATGCGGATCGCCGTGAAGAAGGTCGATGGCGGTGCGTTTTCGAGCTGGGCCGCCGACGAGCTGAAATGCGGCGACGAGCTCGACGTGATGACGCCGACCGGCCGCTTCGGCCAGATCGCCGCGGCGGAGACGCCGCGCACCCACGTTGGTTTCGCCGCCGGCTCCGGCATCACGCCGATCCTGTCGATCGTCAAGGGCGTGCTGGCGCGCGAGCCCAAGAGCCGATTCTTCCTGTTCTACGGCAACCGGGCAAGTGCCAACATCATGTTCCTCGAAGCGCTGGAGGAGCTGAAGGACCGTTTCATCGATCGTCTCTCGATCTTCCATGTCATCTCCGGTGAAGATCAGGACATCCCGATCCTGCACGGGCGGCTGGACGGCGAGAAGGTGAGGGTGCTGCTGCGCTCGCTGGTGCCGGCCGAGAGCGTCGACCATGTGTTTGTTTGCGGTCCACTCGGCATGAGCGAGGACATCGAGACGACCTGCCGCGACCTCGGCATTGCCGAAGACCACATCCATGTCGAGCGCTTCGTCTCCGAGTTCGGTGGCAAGCCGCGGCCGAAGAAGGCGGTGGCTGTCGATGCGCCGCCGAAAGCGATCGCGTCGCTGATCATCGACGGCAAGCGCCGCGAGGTTCCCGTTGCCGAGGACGAGGCGATCCTCGATGCGGCGCTGCGCGCCGGCGTCGATCTGCCCTTCGCCTGCAAGGGCGGCATGTGCTCGACCTGTCGTGCGAAGCTGGTCGAAGGCACGGCGCCGATGGACATCAACTATTCGCTGGAGCCCTGGGAACTTGAGGCCGGCTTCGTCCTCACATGCCAGGCCAAGCCGTCATCCGAACGGGTGGTGGTCGATTATGATCATGTCTGAGAGGGCGGATCAGGTCCTCATGATGCAAATGCGTCGCATTATTTGACAGCGCTGATCAGGCGGCAGAACATCATGCAAAAATATCTGTCCGGGAGAGACGCGTGAACGTCAAAGCAGCCTTGTCGCCCCAAGACGTCGCCCGCGCCTGCGCCGATGCGATGTGGGCTGAGGACGATGCCTCCAAGGGGCTCGGCATGGAGATCGTCGAGATCGGTCCGGGCCACGCGACGCTGGCGATGAACGTGCGGCCGGACATGGTCAACGGCCAGCGCATCGCCCATGGCGGCTTCATCTTCACGCTAGCCGATTCCGCCTTTGCGTTCGCCTGCAACTCGCACAATGAGCGCGTGGTTGCGGCGCAAGGCCAGATCACCTTCATCAAGCCGGGCAAACTCGGCGATCGTCTCGTCGCCACCGCGCGGGAGATCACCCGCGGCGGCCGCTCCGGCATCTATGACGTGCGGGTCACCGTTGGCGACACCGTCATAGCCGAATTCCGCGGGCATTCGCGTGTCATACCGGGTAATTGGCTGCCGCCGGCGCAAGATCAAAAGCAATAAGTCGAAAAGAACAGACGATGTGGGGAAACGCAGATGGCTCTGACCAGGCTCAAGGCAGGCGGCAGCACCTATAGCGCCGAGATGGACGCACATGAGCGCGCCTCGCGCGACGAGATGAAGGCGCTTCAGACGCAGCGCCTCGCCTGGTCGCTGAAGCATGCCTATGACAACGTCACGCATTATCGCAAGGCTTTCGACAAGGCCAGCGTGCATCCGTCCGATTTCAGGGAGTTGTCCGATCTCGCAAAGTTTCCGTTCACGGTGAAGACGGATCTACGCGACAATTATCCCTTCAACATGTTCGCCGTGCCGCGCGAAAGGCTGGTGCGCGTGCATGCGTCGTCGGGCACGACGGGAAAGCCGATCGTGGTCGGCTACACGCAAGCCGACATCGACACCTGGTCCGAGGTGATGGCGCGCTCGATCCGTGCCGCGGGCGGCCGCACGGGCATGATCATCCACAACGCCTATGGCTATGGCCTGTTCACCGGCGGTCTCGGCGTTCACTACGGCGCCGAAAAGCTCGGTTGCACGGTGGTGCCGATCTCCGGCGGCATGACCGAGCGGCAGGTGCAGCTTATCAACGATTTCCGCCCCGACATCATCACGGTGACGCCGAGCTACATGCTGGCGATCCTCGACGAGTTCAAGCGGCAAAAACTCGATCCGCGGCAGTGCTCGCTCAAGGTCGGCATCTTTGGTGCCGAGCCCTGGACCAATGCGATGCGCAGCGAGATCGAAGAGGCCTTCGACATGGACGCGACCGACATCTACGGCCTCTCCGAGGTGATCGGTCCCGGCGTTGCGCAGGAGTGCATCGAGACCAAGGACGGCCTGCATATCTGGGAGGATCACTTCTACCCCGAGGTGATCGATCCCGTAACCGGCGCGGTACTGCCCGATGGCGAGAAGGGCGAGCTGGTCTTCACCTCGCTCACCAAGGAAGCCTTCCCGGTGATCCGTTATCGCACCCGCGACCTGACGCGGCTGTTGCCGGGCACGGCGCGGCCGGGCATGCGGCGCATGGAGAAGGTGACCGGGCGCTCCGACGACATGATCATCCTGCGCGGCGTCAATCTGTTCCCGACCCAGATCGAGGAAGTCCTGCTCGCGACCGACTGGTGCGGCGGCCACTTCATCCTGGAGCTCACCCGCGAAGGCCGCATGGACGAGTTGACCATCATCGCGGAGGCCCGGCCCGAGAGCTGGGATGGCCGCGGCCTCGTGGACCATGCCGACCGGATCTCGACCCACATCAAGAACACCATCGGGATCAGCTCCAAGGTGAAGGTGGTCGCGCCCGCCACGCTGGAGCGCTCCCTCGGCAAGGCCAAGCGTCTCTTCGACAAGCGGCCGAAGGATTAGACCACGGATTGACTTGACCGGGTCCAGAGGCGACAAGGCCACAAGAAATCGTAGGTCATCCGATGTCGTCCGAAGCAAAATCCGTCGAAGCGCGCTGCGTGCGCCTCAATGCCAAGGCCGAAAATGCCGACGCGCTGGCGCCTCGCGTTGAGCCGCATAAGCTTGTACGCGGGCCGAACGACCTCCTGATCGAGGTCAAGGCGGCGGCCGTCAATCCCTCCGACGTGAAGGCCGCGACCGGGCTGATGCCCTATGCCGTGTTTCCGCGAACGCCCGGCCGCGACTATGCCGGCGTTGTCATCGACGGTCCGGCGGGCACGATCGGGCGCGAGGTGTTCGGCTCGTCCGGCGATCTCGGCATCCGCCGTGATGGCACCCATGCGACGCATCTCGTCGTCGAGGCGGATGCCGTGGTGGAGAAGCCTAAGACCGTCTCGTGGGAAGAAGCTGCTGGCATCGGCGTGCCCTTCGTGACCGCCATGGAAGGCTTTCGTCGCTCCGGCGTGCCGAAGGCTGGCGAGACCGTGCTTGTCATGGGCGTCAACGGCAAGGTCGGGCAGGCCGCCGTGCAGATCGCGACCTGGCAAGGTGCGCGCGTCATCGGCGTCGTGCGCAAGGCCGAGGCCTATGAAGGCTACAGCAATGCGCCGATCGAGGTGATCGATGCCTCCGCCACCGATGTCGCCACGCGCGTGCGCGAGCTGACGTCGGGCAAGGGCGCGGACATCGTGTTCAACACGGTCGGCGATCCCTATTTCCAGGCCGCGCACAAGGCGCTCGCCCTGCGTGGCCGGCAGATTTTGATCGCCGCGATCGACCGCATCGTGCAGTTCAACATCCTCGAGTTCTATCGGGGCCAGCACACCTATGTCGGCATCGACACGCTTGGGCTGTCGTCGGGTGCGACCGGCGCCGTGCTGCGCGATCTCGGCCCGGGCTTTGCCAGCGGGCATCTGAAACCGTTTCCGATTCATGCGAGCGCGATCTATCCGCTGGACCGGGCCAAGGATGCATATGTTGCCGTCGCCGGTTCCTCGCGCGATCGCGTGATCCTGAAGCCGTAGTATCCCGTCATTGCGAGCGCAGCGAAGCAATCCAGACTGTTAATGAGGAAAGATTCTGGATTGCTTCGCTGCGCTCGCAATGACGGAGAATGACGAGAGACCAGAGAGCAACTGATGGAAACCGCGCAACTCGTCACGCTCGCCGGTCTCGGCATCGGCCTTGTCTATGGCGCAGTTGGCCTTCTGAGCGGCTTCTGCCTGATGAGCAGCATGCGCGGCGTCCTCAGTGAGGGCGATGGCCGCCTTGTGCGTAGCTATGCGCTGGCGGTTGCGGTTGCGATTTTGGCAAGTCAGTTTCTCGTGGTTCGCGGCACCGTCGATCTCGGCAAGTCGATTTACTTGCAGCCGACCTTTTCCGTGCCGGTGCTGTTCCTCGGTGGCCTTCTCTTCGGCTACGGCATGGTGCTGTCGAACGGCTGCGGATCCCGCGCGCTGGTGCTGCTCGGCCGCGGCAATCTCCGTTCTTTCGTCGTCGTGACCGTGCTCGCCATTGCCGCACAGATGACGCTGAAGGGGTTGATCGCACCGGCGCGGATTGCGATGGTGCAGGCTACGCAAACGACGATGTCGGCGAATTCGTTGCCGCTTCTCGCATCGGCGTTCGGCATGGGGGAGACGATCGCGCGAGTTTTTGTGGTGTTGGTCGTCGCGGGCGCCTTGGCCATCTTTTCCTTCGCGCATGACGGCTTTCGCCGGTCGGCGGGACAGATCGCGGCGGGTGTCGCGGTCGGGCTTCTGGTCGCCGGCGGCTGGTACGTCACCGGCTCTCTTGGCGCCGACGATTTCAATCCGGTGCCGGTGACCTCGCTCACCTTCATCGCGCCGATCGCCGACACCCTGCAATATGCCATGCTCTCGACGGGGCTCACGCTCAACTTCGGCATCGCCACGGTCGGCGGCGTATTCGCCGGCAGCCTGGTGACGGCGATCGCGACGGGCCGCTTCCATCTCGAAGGCTATTCCTCGCCGCGCCACATGTTGCGCTCGGCCAGCGGCGCCGCGCTGATGGGCATCGGTGGCGTGATGGCCTTCGGTTGCTCGATCGGGCAGGGCCTCACTGGCCTCTCGACGCTGTCGCTGGCCTCGTTCGTCGCAGTCGCCGGCATCCTGCTCGGCACGACGCTTGGCCTGCGCGGAAGCTTCCGCGTTCAGCCGCTCGCGGCGGTCTGACCGCGAAGCAACCGGTCGCCCAGCGTCGCAAGGCCGATGCCGGTGACGATCAGTGCGGCCGCGACGGCAAGGCTCATGTCGATCGGCTCGCCCAGCAGGATCGCCGCGCTGGCAATGCCGACCAGCGGTGTCCCGGTGGTGCCGAGCGACGTCGTGAGGGCCGAGATGCTCTTGTTGACCATCGACATCGCCCAATAGGCCAGTGCCGTCCCAATCAGGCCGGAATACAGGAACAGCAGCACGAGCTTCCACGACCATTCCGCGTGCGGCGGGCCCTCCGTGATGACAGCCGATCCCGTCAGCACGATCGTCGCCACGAGCACCTGCCAGAGCAGCAGCTGGAGCGGCGATGCAATCCAGCGATGCGCGCTCATATAGATAATGTTCGCGGCCCAGGACATCGCGGCCAGAATGACCATTGCGGCGCCGAACAGGACGTTGGTATTGGTCCAATCAATCGAGGTAGGGTTCAGGATCACGGCAAGGCCGATCAGCCCCAGCAGCGCGCCGGCGAGCTTGGGCGCGGTCAGTGTATCCTTCCCAAGCAAGGGCGCGGCGATCGCGACCCAGAGCGGCGTGGTGTAGCCGAGCACGATGGCCTTGCTCGCGGGCAGGAAGCGCACACCGGCCGCAACCAGGACCGAGAATATCGTCATGTGCAGCAGCGCGACGCTGAGGATCACAGGAATGTCGCGCCGCTCGGGGATCACCAGATTTCTGCTCAGCCCCAGGATCACGAACAGCCCGGCCAGCGCGATCCAGCTTCGGATCGCCGAGGTCCACAGCGGCGGAAGGAACTGGACGAGCTGTTTCGTCACCGACCAGTTCACGCCCCAGGCCAGCACGACGATCAGGAACAGGCCGACGGCCGCGCGGGGGGAGAGGGAGTTCATCGCAAAATCCTTGAAGCAGTCCGGTTCGCCGGATAGCATCCAATCTGGCACCTGAAAAAGTGCCAGATTTGAAAGGAATAAGGTGCCAGTTTCGGACAGCACGATCTCCGCGCTGATCGACCTGAACAGGGCCGATGCCGAAGGGCTGGTGGCTCAACTGACGAGCCAGTTGCGGGCCCTGATCGCGACCGGTCGTCTCGGCAAGGGCTGCGCGCTGCCGTCAAGCCGGCGGCTTGCGGGCGATCTCGGCGTTTCGCGTAACACCGTCACATACGCGTTCGAGCAGCTCGCGGCCGAGGGATATCTCGAAGCCTCGCACGGCCGCCGTCCCGTGGTGACGGTCGACGGTAGCGAGCGCATCGAAGGGACGGGCGCCGTCGCGTCGAAGACTCGTGCCACCAGGACGCAGCTCTCGCCCTGGGCGTCGAAGCTGAAGCAGACCGACTGGCCGATGTCGTATCAGGCGCCGCTAAAACCGCTGCGGCCCGGGCATGGTGATTTCAGGGAGTTTCCGAATGAGGTGTGGGCACGGTGCCTGCGCCGAAGTGCAGTGCATGCGGCCAGGCGCGAGCTCGGACCGGTGAATCGGACGCGGCTGCGCGAAGCGCTCGCGCATTATTTGGCGACCAGCAGGGGCGTCCGCGCCATCGCAGACCAGATCATGATCCTGCCAAGTGCGCAGGCGGCGCTGTCCTTGATCGCGGCCGCGCTCATTACGCCAGGCGACGAGGTTTGGGTCGAGGACCCCGGCTATCCCGGCGCGGCGGCTGCGTTCCGTGGGTCCGGCGCGCGCGTGACGGGGATGAAGCTCGACGCGCAGGGCATGCAGCGGGTGCCCGAAGCACCTGCGCCAAGGCTCATCTTCATGACGCCCTCGCATCAGCACCCGACCGGGCGGCTGATGTCACTGGAGCGCCGCACTGCGTTTCTTGGGGCAAGCCAACCCGGCAAGACCTGGATCGTGGAGGACGACTACGACGGCGAATTCCACTACGACAGCCGGCCGGTGCCGGCCCTGCAGGGGTTGGACGCGCACGGCCGCGTGTTCTATGTCGGCACGTTCTCGAAGGCGATGACCTCGGATATCCGGCTCGGCTATCTCGTCGCGCCGCCGGCGCTGGCCGGCATTCTCGAGATCGCGCAGCGGCATATCGGGCTGATCGCGTCCAGCCACGTCCAGGAGGCGCTGGCCGAGTTCATTGCCGATGGGCATTTCCTGGCGCATCTGCGCAGGGTCCGCCGGCTCTATCATGCCCGCCGCGATCATCTCGCGGAAGGATTGGAGCGTCATCTCGGCGAGGTGCTGACGGCCGAAGTGCCCTCGGGCGGCATCCAGCTCGTGGCGCGGCTCAGGCGCGGTCGTGCGGATCATGCGGCGGTGAAGCGGCTGGGCGAGGCGGGGGTTGTGACGCGGGCCCTGTCGAGCCTGGCGCTCGACAAGCCGCGCGATCATGGGCTTCTGCTCGGCTTTGCGGCCTGGCGCGAGAACGAGATCAGCGCGGCGCTGCGGACGATGGCGTCGTGCTTCTAGCGCTCGTGGGTTACTCTACAGCCTTCGTCACGATCCGGATCTCCGACGTCAGCGTCCGGTGCACCGGGCACTTGTCGGCGATCTCCATCAGTCTCTTGCGCTGCTCGGCGTCGAGGTTGCCGTCGAGGGCGATAACGCGGTCGATTTGGTCGAGCATGCCTTCGCGCGTCTCGCACTCCTCGCAGTCCTTTGCGTAGATCTTGCTGTGCTTCAGCGTGACCGTGACGCGCTCGAGCGGCAGCGATTTTCGGTCGGCATAGAGCCGCATCGTCATGGAGGTGCAGGCGCCCAACCCCGCAAGCAGGAAATCATAGGGGCCGGGGCCCGCGTCCTCGCCGCCGGCCGCGAGCGGCTCGTCCGCCACCAGCCGATGCGGCCCGACCGAGATGATCTGGTTGAACTTGCTCTTGCGCGTCTCCTGCACGACGACCACGCGTGGCGCCTCGCCGAGATCCATCGCGTTTGGCGGCGCGGCTGGTTCGACGTAACGGCTGGCCCAGGCCGTGATGACATCCGCGGCATAGGCGGCGTCGCGGGGCTTGCTCAGGAGATGATCGGCATGGTCGAGCGACACAAAGCTCTTCGGATGCTTTGCAGACAGGAATATCTTCGTCGCATTGTCGATGCCGACGGTATCGTCGACCGGCGAATGCATCACCAGCAGCGCCTTGTGCAGGCCGGTGACGTCCTTCATCAGCTCATGCTCGGCGATGTCGTCGAGGAATTCGCGCTTGATGCGGAAGGGGCGGCCGGCAAGCGAGACTTCGACCTCACCCTGCTTGCGGATGCTATCGATGTGCTCCCTAAACAGGCCAGTGACGTGCGCGGGATCGGACGGTGCGGCAATGGTCGCGACCGCCTTGGCCTCCGGGATCCTGCCGGCCGCGGCCAGGATCGCTGCGCCGCCAAGACTGTGTCCGATCAGTATCGCCGGCGCTTTCTGCGTCGCGCGCAGATGGTCCGCGGCGCGGACGAGGTCGGCGACGTTCGAGGAGAACGTCGAATTGGCGAAGTCACCCTCGCTGGAGCCGAGCCCGGTGAAATCGAAGCGAAGTACGGCAATCCCCTTCGCGGCGAGCGCGACCGAGATGCGCTTGGCTGCAAGCGTGTCCTTGCCGCAGGTGAAGCAGTGCGCGAACAGCGCGTAGGCGGTGGGCTCACCGTCCGGTAGTTCGAGCGCCGCTGCCAGTTGATGGCCGCCTTCGCCCGTGAATTGAAAGCGTTCCGTCGGCATGGGTACCCCCGTTGCTATCGATCAGTCTCCGGAATAGCGCTGCTCCGCCCAGGGATCGCCGCGGTTATGATAGCCGCGGACTTCCCAGAAGCCCGGTGCGTCCTCGGTCAAAAATTCGATCGCCTGCAGCCACTTTGCGCTCTTCCAGAAATACAGATGCGGCACGACCAGCCGCACCGGGCCGCCATGCTCCTCCGAGAGCGGCTCGCCCGACCAGCTATGGGCGAGCAGGGCGTCCTCGGCTGCAAAGTCTTCCAGCGGGAGGTTGGTGGTGTAGCCGTCATAGGAATGCAGCACGACGAAACGGGCATCGTCACGGGGCTGGCAGGTGGCCAGCAGCTCGCGGGTCGCGAGCCCCTGCCATTGATTGTCGTAGCGCGACCAGGTCGTCACGCAATGGATGTCCGAGGTGAATTGTGCCTGCGGCTGCGACGTGAATTCGGCAAACGTCCAGAACACCGGCTTCTCGACCGCGCCGTAGACGTCGAGGCGCCAACGCTCACGCGAGATCGGCGGCACGACGCCGAGATCGAGCACCGGCCAGTCCTTGGTGAGATGCTGGCCGGGCGGCAGACGCTGATCCTCGGGCCGGACGATCTTGCCGGTGAGGAAGCGGCCCTCGCGCGCCCACTTCTCCTTGGTCCGCGTCAGCTTGCTTTCGGGCGGGGGCTCGGTCTCGTCGGTCATCTCTCACGCGCGCATGTTGGCGCCGCCATCGGCGACGCCATGCATGCTAGCATGAAGCAGCGAGCGGAGGCGACCGCTCAGGCTTTGCCGAACAGGACCGGCAACTGGCGGGGGCCGCGCACGGTTCCCTGCGACCATTTCACGGTGCCCGCCGGGTCGAGCCTGAAGTCGGGGATCCGCTTCAGCCATTCCTCGATCGCGACCTGCATCTCCATCCGCGCGAGGTTGGAACCGACGCAGCGATGGATGCCGAGCCCGAAGGCGGCGTGGCGATTCTCGCGCCGGTCGATCACGACCTTGTCAGCATCCGGAAACATCTTTGGATCGCGGTTGGCCGCCGGGAACGACAGTAGCACCATGTTGCCCGGCTTGACCGGACAGCCGGAGATCGTCGTTTCCTTCATCACTTCACGCGCCATCGTCACCGGCGCATAGGCCCGCAGCAGCTCCTCGACCGCGGTCGGGATCAATTCCGGCTCGGCCAGCAGGCGCTCGCGGTCCGCCGGCGTTTTGGCGAGGTGCCAGAGCGACGAGCCGATCGCGCTCCAGGTTGTGTCGATGCCGGCAATCAGGAGCAGCCGCAGCGAGCCCAGCACGTGGGAGTCTTCCAGCGGCTGACCGTTCTTGTCCCTGGCGTTCATCAAATAGGAGATCAAATCGTCGGTCGGCTTCGACTTGCGTGCCTCGACATGACCGGCGAAGTAGCCGCTCATCTCCTGAACGGCCTGCACGAGCTTGCTCTCGTCCTTGATGCCAAGCTCCAGGATCATGTGGATCCAGTTGATGAAGAGATCGCTGTCGCTCTCGGGGATGCCGAGCATGTGCGCGATCGCCTGCACCGGGATGTATTTTGTGTAGCGCGCGGCGGCGTCCACCTTGCCGTCGGCGATAAAACCGTCGATCAGCTCGTTGCAGATGGCGCGGACCCGCGGCTCCAGCTTCTTCATCGCATCAGGCGTGAAGGGCGGGAGCAATAGTTGCTTCGCCGGCTTGTGCTCGGGCGGGTCCGAGGTGATCGGCGGCGCTGCGTTGCGCGCGACCTCCGGGCGGACGTCGCGGACGATGACGCGGCGGGAGGAGAAATGCTCGGTGTCGTTGGCGATCTCGCGCACCGCCTCATAGCTCGTCGGTAGGTAACAGCCGAGGAAGCGCTCCGTGTGCACGACCGGGCTTGCGACGCGCAGCTCGTCCCAGATCGGGAAGGGGTTTTCCGTCCACCGGGGATCGGTGTGGTCGAAATCGTTGATCCAGTCGGTCACCGGGGGATGATCGGTCGGCGTGAAGACGTCGGACATCTCTGCAAATTCCTCTGAAGGGTGAGTTCAGGCCAAAGCACGCAAGCGGACAGGCGGAAGGCGCCTATTCCTCGGTCACTTCAATTGCGATTTCCGGGCAGTTGGATTTGGCCAGCCAGGCCTTGTCCTCGAGGCCCGCCGGCACGGTGCCGTCGCCGACTTCATGAGCGTTGCCGAATTCGTCGAGCTCGAACAGCTCCGGCGCCAGCGCCTTGCAGCGGGCGTGGCCCTGACACTTGTCGGGATCGACGTGAACCCTCAGTCGTTCTGCCATTGCAGCGTTTCCTTGGTCATGTGCAGGCGTGCCGACAGGGGCCACCGTGCGTTCCTCAATAGATTCTATGTCTGCGGTCCGAGCCGCAGGTTCTAAGTTATAGTATATTACATTATCGCCGGGCTTTCCCTGTCAAGAGCAAACTTATAGATTGCCCTGCAACATGCCGTCACAACTCGCGCGCAAGCCGCAAAATACCTACCACCATGGCGATCTCCGCGATGCCCTGATCAAGGCTGCCTTGCGTGAGGCAGAGCAGGGCGGGGCGGAGGCCATCAGCATCAAGGCACTCGCCAAGGAGCTTGGCGTCTCGCAACCTGCGCCGTACCGGCATTTTGCCGATCGTGAGGCGCTGCTCTCTGCAGTGACGGCGGAGGCCTTCCGGCAGTTCACGGCGATGCTGCGCGAGGCGATGACAAAGCCGTCGAAGCAATCAAAACTGTCGCGGCTCGCCCAGGCGACGCTCGATTTCGGCCTGCGCCGCAATGGCATCTATCGATTGATGTTCGCCTCGCGCACGGTGTCCTGCGCCGAAAAGGGCAGCGAGCTGCACAAGGCCGCGAGCGAAACCTTTGCACTGGTCATCGACGCGCTGGAGGCACCGGCAGTCGGCTATCTGCGGGAGCGGCACGCATACAAGATCTGGGCCGCGCTCCATGGCGTGGTGATGCTGGCCGAGCAGGGGATGCTGACCGGCGAGGCCGCGCACACTACGCGTGCGGAGCTGGTCGAGGATTTCGTGACCGAGACCAAGGTCGCGCTCGACGCCGCCATCAAGGACGCGCGCCGCCGCGACAAGGCCGGCGCTTAATTCATCCCCAGCAACGTCTTCAATTTTGCGACCGCGCTGTCGGGCGTCGTGACGACGCGCTTGCCCGTTGCTTCCCCGACCAGCGGCGCGGTCGCCGCGATGCTGAACTGCGCCAGCGCGATGACATCGCAATCGCGCAAGTCGCGGGAGGCTTCCACGATCAGCCGGTCATGCGTGGCGCGGTCGCCGCGGTCGAGCGCGGCCAGCGCGCCTTCGGCAAGCTTCGGCACGATCTCGACCGAGGCCGGAAACTCCGGCGGCATCGAAGCGAGTGTCGGCGGAAAGGTCGAGAGCAGGCCGATCCGCCGGCCCATCGTTATGGCCTGCTCGATCATGGCTTCGTTGGGCTTCAGCACCGGCATCGGCGCATGCGCCCGCGCGACCGCCTCGATGCAGGGGCCGAAGGCCGAGCAGGTGAACAGGATCGCGTCGGCTCCGGTCGCGGCGGCATAGTCGCCGAGCGCGAGGAAGCGCTCGGTCATCGCATCGCTCAGCTTGCCGTCACGCGCGAGATCGGCCGACAGGCTGTCGTCGAGCAGGTTCATCAGCCGCGCATCCGGCCAGCTTTGCGCGAAAGCGGCTTCGATCGGTGCGATGGAGTGCTTCAGGGCGTGGATCAGGGTGATGCGCATGGTGCCTCTTCCCCCTCGCCCCGCTTGCGGGGAGAGGGTTGGGGTGAGGGGGAGTCTCCGCAGGGACGGTGAGAGTGGGACTCGTGGAGAGTCCCCCTCACCCGGATCGCATCTGCGATGCGATCCGGCCTCTCCCCGCGAGCGGGGAGAGGCGAAGTGACCGGCTTACTTGAACGGGATCGCGTACATCAGGCCGCCCTTGCTCCAGAGGCCGTTGAGGCCGCGATCGAGCTTGAGGGGGCTGGCTTTGCCGACATTACGCTCAAAAATCTCACCATAGTTGCCGCCGGCCTTGATCGCCGTGGCCATCCATTTGTTGTCGAGCCCCAGCCGCGAGCCGAGATCGCCGGAGGCGCCCAGCAGGCGCTGGATTGCCGGTGTCTGCGACTTCGCCATCTCATCGACGTTGGCCTGGGTGACGCCAAGCTCTTCCGCCTCGATCAGCCCGTAATGCAGCCAGGTGATGATGTCGCTCCAGACTTCGTCGCCATTGCGGGTGAAGGGGCCGAGCGGCTCCTTGCTGATGGTCTGCGGCAGCACGACGTAGTCGGCCGGGTTCGGTGCGGCGGTGGTGACGGCGCCGGCAAGCGCCGAGGCGTCCTGGGTCATGGCATCGCAGCGGCCGCCGAAGAAGGTCTGGTACATGGTGTCGACGCGGTCGAACACCAGCGGCTTCCAGTCGATGCCGTTGGCGCGGCCGTAATCGCCGAGCGTCACCTCATGGGTGGTGCCCTGCGCGACGCAGACGGTGGCGCCCTTCAGATCCTTCAGCTCCTTCACGCCGAGGTCTTTCTTCACGACAAAGCCCTGGCCGTCATAGAAGTTGACCGGGCCCTGCCGCAGGCCCAGCGTCACGCCGCGCAAGTAAGTCTGCGTCGAGTTGCGGTACAGCACGTCGATCTCGCCGGACTGTAGCGCGGTGAAGCGGTTCTGCGCGGTCAGCGAGACGTAGCGAACCTTGCTGGCATCGCCGAGCACGCCGGCGGCAAGCGCGCGGCAATAGTCGACGTCGAGTCCCTTGTAGTTGCCTTGCGAGTCCGGCGCGGAGAAACCGGCAAAGCCGGCGCTGACGCCGCATATCAGTGTGCCGCGTTGCTTGACGGTGTCGAGCGTTGCGGCAGATGCCAGGCTCGTCGATGCCGCAAGCAGGCCTGCGGCGATAATCCCTTTGTTCATCTTACTCTCCCCTCACTGATGGACACTTCGCAAAACACTGTCGACGGCCGTGCCGAGTTTCTCGACGATCAGGTCGATCTCGGCGACCGAGGCGATATAGGGCGGCGCCAGCAGCACATGGTCGCCACGACGACCATCGACGGTGCCGCCGCCGGGATAGCAGCCGAGGCCGTCGGCGAACGCTGCCGCCTTGATCTTCTGATTGAGCTTGAGCGCGGGGTCGAATGGCGCCTTCGTCGCGCGGTCGGCCACGAGCTCGATTGCCCAGAACAGGCCACGCCCCCGGATGTCGCCGATATGGCGGTGATTGCCAAAACGTTCGGTGAGCCGCTGTTCGAGCTGCTTGCCCCGTACCTTGATCTGGTCGAGCAGATTATCGTCGCGGATCACGTTTTGCACGGCGAGCGCGGCGGCACAGGCCAGTGGATGCGCGAGGTAGGTATGGCCGTGCTGGAATGCGCCGGATTTTTCGCGGATCGTATCGACGATCCTGCCGCTCGCGAGCATCGCGCCGATCGGCTGGTAGCCGCCGCCGAGGCCCTTTGCGATGGCCTGGATGTCGGGCGCGACGCCTTCCTGCTCCCAGGCGTGCAACGTTCCGGTGCGACCCATGCCGCACATGACCTCGTCGAGGATCAGCAGCGCGCCATGGCGGTCGCAGATCTCGCGCACCGCCCTGAAGTAACCGTCCGGTGCGGTCACGCAGCCGGCGGTCGCGCCGACCACCGGCTCGGCGAGGAACGCCGCGACGGTGTTGGGCCCGAGGCGCTGGAATTCGGCCTCGAGCTCGGCGGCGAGCCGTGCCACGAACTGCGCATCCGATTCATCGTCGCGCTTCTCGTGATAGGCGAAGGCGGGCGTCACGTGGCTGAAGGCAGACGAGAGCAGCGGCGCATAAGGCTCGCGGCGCCAGGCATTGCCGCCGGCGGCGAGCGCACCGAGCGTATTGCCGTGATAGCTCTGCCGACGCGCAATGAAGTGATGCCGTTGCGGTTCGCCGCGCTCGATGAAATATTGCCGTGCGAGCTTGATGCTGGCCTCGATCGCCTCCGAACCGCCGCTGACGAAATAGGCGTAAGCGAGGCCGCCCGGCTCATGGCCGACCAGCCGCTCGGCCAGCTCTTCTGCCGGCTCCGACGAGAAGAACGCGGTATGCGCATAGGCCAATGTCGAGGCCTGCTTCGCCATCGCCTCGATCACGCGCGGATGCTGATGGCCGAGGCAGGACACGGCCGCGCCGCCGGAGGCGTCGATCACGCGCCGGCCGTCCTCGGCGATCAGATAGATGCCTTCGCCGCCGATCGCCTTGGGCGGCGTGTCACGCAGGGAGCGGTGCAGCACGCGGCTTTTGCGAGTGCCCATGGTTCAACCTTTCTCTGAAACGTAGGTCGAGGTCACGGCAAGCCGCGCCTCGGTTTCCTGGAGGCGCTTTTTCGACGCCGCGCCGCCGAGCGAGAACGTCACGGCCGCGAGCGATTGCGCGATCGCGATCGCGCCGGTGAGGCTCGGGAAGAAACCGGGAGAGGCGGCGGCTTCGAACAACAGCACATGATCGGCGCCCTCGGCCATCGGCGCGGTCACGGTGTCGGCAATCGAGATCAGCGTCGCACCTGAGCGATGCGCGGCCTGCGCGACCCGGACGCTTGCACGGGTGTAGGGCGTGAAGCCGATCACCACGACGGCTTCGCCGGTGCGGAAGGCGCCGGTGTCGAGGTCGTCAGGGCCGGAGCCGCCGACGAGCTGGACTTCGCCGGGGCGAAACAGCCGCAGTTCATAGGTGAGCAACTCGGCGACGCTGCGGCAGCTCCGGAAGCCGGTGATCCAGATTCGCGTGGCCGCATGCAGCGCCTTGGCGGCGTTCACGATCGCAGGCGCGGAGATGCGCGGAAGGCCGGCGGCCTCAGAGTCGAGCTTGTCGGTGACGAGCGCGATGTCGGCATGCGGTCCGTGGCGCCGGATCTTTGCGCGGCCGGAGAAGGGCGAGGACTGCGACGGACGTCGTGCTTCCGTCAGCGCCGCACGCAATTCGTCCCAGCCGGAATAGCCGATGGCTTTCGCGAGCCGTGTGAAGGCCGCGGGATCGGCACCGGCTTCCGCGGCGAGATCGCGCATCGAACGGGTGGTGGCGTCGTAATCATTGGCCGCGACAAACCGCCCGACCTCCTGCAAGCGCAGGGGGAGCGATGGCAATGCAATCCGGAGTTCGCTCAGGGGCGAGGATTTCGCGGGCTCGGCCATGAAACATTTGTTGCACGTATCAGAGTTTGGTGCAACAGTTGATGCGCGCTTCGCCGGACATCGCTCCTTTTCTTTTAGCCAGAGGACATTTGTGCCGTGACGACCGAAGATGCCCCAAGGCCGCCGCCGCGCCGGCGCTTCTCCTTCGCCCTCGGAAGCCGCGAGCTGAAAGGCCTGTTCTGGCAGGTCCTGGTCGTTGGCATGGCGGTCGCGATCATCGCCTTCCTCTGGTCCAACACCGTCACCAACCTTTCCGCTCGCCGCATCACCACCGGCTTTGCCTTCCTCGGCCGCGAGGCCGGCATGCCGATCGCCGATAGCCTGCTCTCCTATAGCCCGCAAAACACCTATTTCTGGGCCTTCGTGGTCGGCGTCGCCAACACCCTGCGCGTCGCTGTCATCGGTATCGTGCTGGCGACGATTTTGGGAACGTTGGTCGGCATCTCGCGGCTGTCGGCGAATTGGCTGCTGTCGCGCATTGCCGCCGTCTACGTCGAGGTGCTGCGCGATATCCCCCTGCTGCTGCAATTGCTGTTCTGGTATGTGCTGATGCAGGCATTGCCGGCCGCACGTTTGGCCTGGAAGCCGGTCGAGGGCGTCTTCCTCTCCAATCGCGGCTTGATCCTGCCGGCAGTTCCCATCGGTGTTGGGCAGTTTTGGGTGCTCGCCACCGCCGTGCTCGGTTGCGGCGTGGTCTACGCGATACGCCGCTATATGATCGCGCAGCAGATGCGCGACGGCAGGCCGCGCCCTGTCTGGCCTTTTGCTGTCGTGCTCATCCTCGCGCTGCCGGCGCTGGTGTCGTTTGGGCTCGGCGTCTCCTGGTCCATCGCCTGGCCGGAACTGCGCGGCTTTAATTTCGTTGGCGGCATGACGCTTGCGCCGGAATATTTTGCGCTGCTGATCGCGCTCGTCACCTACACCTCGGCCTTCATCGCCGAGATCGTGCGCAGTGGCATTCAGGCGGTGCCGCGCGGGCAGTGGGATGCCGCCAACGCGCTCGGCCTCAAGCGCAGCTTCATGCTGCGACAGATCATTCTGCCGCAGGCGCTACGCGTCATCGTGCCGCCGATGACGAGCCAGTATCTCAATCTGACCAAGAACTCATCGCTCGCTGTGGCGATCGGCTATCAGGACGTGGTCTCGATCGCCAACACCACGCTGAACCAGACCGGGCAGGCGATC
>NZ_PPPT01000168.1 GCF_006483445.1 Bradyrhizobium guangdongense
AAGAACCCGACCGACGGCCTCCTGATCGACTTCAAACAGGACTTCGCGGGTGTCGGCGGCGACGTCTCGTATCTCAAGTCTGCGGTCGACGCGAAGTACTACCAGTCGCTGGTCTCTGACGTGGTCGGCCTGCTCCATGTTCAGGGCGGCATGCTCAACAAATGGGGCAGCACCGACCTGCGCATGCTGGATCACTTCCAGATGGGCCCGAACCTGGTGCGCGGCTTCGCACCCAACGGTATCGGTCCGCGCGATCTGAATCCGTTCGGTACCCAGGACGCACTCGGTGGCACCAAGTACTGGGGCGCTTCGCTCGAACTGCAGATGCCGTTCTGGTTCCTGCCGAAGGAAGTGGGTCTGAAGGGCGCGGTCTATGCCGACGCCGGCGGTCTGTACGACTACAAGGGACCGACGAGTTGGACCGTCACGAACGAAGTCAACGTGCCCGGCTGCGTTCCCTCCACCGTCAACCCGGCCACGGCCGGCACCTGTACTGGTCTGGTCTATGACAACGGAAACGTGGTCCGGACGTCGGTGGGTGTCGGTCTGATCTGGCAGTCGCCCTTCGGACCGCTGCGCTTCGACTATGCGGTTCCGCTCACCAAGGGTGCGTACGACCGCGTGCAACAGTTCAGGTTCGGCGGCGGTACCACGTTCTAATTGGTTCACCGAGCCCGATGGGATAAGAGCATGATGCGGTTCGCATCATGCTCTGGCCGGACCGCGACGGGGTGGAATGGCGCAACCGATTTTCTTCAAGAAGCCGCCTGCGACGGCGCTGGCTGAGATTGCCGCGCTGGCGAAGGCGGAATTGGCCGACCCTTCACGGGCGGACCGCGTCATCACGGGCCTGGCTTCGCTCGACGAAGCCGGCCCGATGCATCTGACGTTCTTCGACAACCTCAAATACGCCGATCAGCTCAAGGCGACCAGAGCAGGGGCCTGCCTGGTGAGCGCGCGCTTCGCCGCCCAGGTGCCGGCGCATGTCGCGGTGCTGCGCGTGGCGCAGCCGTTCCGTGCCTTCGTCAAAATCGCCCGGGAATGGCATGGCGATGCGCTACGTCCGCAGTCCTGGGTCGGCAATGACGGCATCGCCGCCTCCGCCATCATCGACCCCACGGCACGCCTGGAGGACGGCGTCGTCGTCGATCCGCTCGCCGTGATCGGTCCCGATGTTGAGATCGGCGCCGGCTCCGTGATCGGCGCGGGCGCGGTGATCGGGCCGGGCGTCAAGATCGGCCGCGACTGCAATGTCGGCGCGCGGACGGCGATCCAGTGCGCGCTGATCGGCAACAACGTGCTGATCCATCCCGGCTGCTCGATCGGCCAGGACGGCTACGGCTTCATCTTCTTTGGCCCCGATGGCCATCTGAAGGTGCCCCAGACCGGGCGGGTGCTGATCCAGAACGACGTCGAGGTCGGCGCCGGCACCACCATCGACCGCGGCTCCCTGCGCGACACCGTGATCGGCGAGGGCACCAAAATCGACAATCAGGTCCAGATCGGCCACAATGTGACCATCGGCCGGCACTGTCTGCTGGCGGCCCAGATCGGGCTCGCGGGCAGCCTGACGATCGGCGATAACGTCGCGCTGGGCGCGAAGGTGGGGATCAACAACCACCTCAAGATCGGTGACGGAGCGCAGGTGACCGCCATGAGCGGCGTCAAGGACGACATTCCTGCGGGTGGACGCTGGGGCGGCTTCTTTGCCAAGCCGACCAGGCAATGGTTCAAGGAGATTTTGGCGGTGGAGCGTCTGGCGCGCGACAGCAAGGCTGATCCGAAGGAAGAGGGACGGGAGTGATGGAGGAGGCACCGATCAGGTTCGAGCTCATCGACATCAACCAGATTCTGCGAACGCTTCCGCATCGCTTTCCGATGCTGCTGATCGATCGCGTGATCAACATCCGTACCGATTACAGCGGCATCGGCATCAAGAACGTGACGTTCAACGAGCCGGCTTTCCAGGGACATTTTCCGGAGCGCCCGGTGTATCCCGGTGTGATGATGATCGAGGCGATGGCGCAGACCGCCGGCGTGATCGGCATCACCTCGGTCGAGGGCACCGAGAAGCCGCGGGCGGTGTATTTCCTCACCATCGACAAGTGCAAGTTCCGCAAGCCCGTGCTGCCCGGTGACACCATCGAGTATCACATGCGTTCGATCGGACGCCGCAAGACCATGTGGTGGTTTCACGGCGACGCCAAGGTCAACGGCACGGTCGTCGCGGAAGCCGATGTCGGCGCCATGCTGACGGATTAGAACGCGCTCAGGTTCGTCGCGGGGCCGCGCAAGCGTAGCGATCGCCCGATGCCTGCCGCCTGATATTCCGGTTGAAGAACTGCCCCATGGACGATGCGCCCATCAGGCCCTCGACCGTGGGCGCCGGCACGCCGCAATAGCGCTCATAGACGCCGCCGCGCGCGACGATCAGCTGGCGCTGTGCTGGGTCGTAGCAGACGCGCTGGAGCACGGTGCTGCGGTTGATGTCGCGGCACTCGAAGGTGACGAGGTCGACGTCGCCGCTTCCGCCAATCTCCACGCTCTCCGATACGATCGGCGCGGTGAGAAGCTGTGCGAGCAGGAGGGCGATGACTTTGACCACGACTCCTCTGAGCTCCACATGAAGTCGTTAATGTATCGGCGGGTCGGCTTTAAGCACTGAAACAAGTCGAGATCATACGTCACTGGACAGGCCGGGCAAAGACGCGCTAACCAGCGGAAAACCCAAGTGACTTCAACGCACAATCAGAATTTCTTGATGAGCAAGATTGATCCCGCGGCGCGGGTGGCAGACGGCGCCGTGATTGGCGAGGGGACCGAGATCGGGCCCTTTTGCCTCATTGGCCCCCATGTCACGATCGGCAAGAACTGCAAGCTGATCGGGCATGTGCATATCACCGCGCAAACCACGATCGGCGACGATTGCACGATCTATCCGTTCGCCTCGCTGGGCACGCCGCCGCAGTCGCTGAGCTATCGCGGCGAGCTGACCAAGCTCGAGATCGGCTCCGGCTGCACGATCCGCGAATCCGTGACCATGAACGCCGGCACCGTGGCCGGCGGCGGCATCACGCGGGTCGGCGACCGCGGCTATTTCATGAACTGCAGCCATGTCGGCCACGACTGCCATGTCGGCAACGACGTGATCTTCGCGACCTCGGCCACGCTCGGCGGCCATTGCGAGATCGGCGACTTCGTGTTCATCGGCGGGCTCTCGGCCGTGCACCAGTTCACGCGCATCGGTCCGCAGGTGATGGTCGGCGGCGTCTGCGGCGTGCGCGACGACATCATCCCGTTCGGGCTCGTCAACGGCCAGTACGCGGCGCTGGAAGGCCTCAACATCATCGGCATGAAGCGGCGCAAATTCACCAAGCAGCGGCTCGCGACCGTGCGCGCGTTCTATCAGAGGCTGTTCCACGGCTCCGGCATGTTCGCCGAGCGGCTGGAGGCGGTGCAGGGGCTCGCGGGCGAGGATCCCGCGATTGCCGAGATCCTCGACTTCATCGCCAAGGGTAAGCATCGCCCGCTCTGCCTTCCCGCCATCGCCAAGTGATCACGGGATGGCCGCAACCATGAGCGCAGCGGCTTCCGGAATATCGTCGCCGGTCGGCATCATTGCCGGCGGCGGCGCCATGCCGTTCGCGGTCGCCGACTCGCTCGCCGCGCAAGGCATCGAGCCCGTGCTGTTTCCGCTGCGCGGCGCCTGCGATCCGGTGCGGGTGGAAAAATTCCGTCACCGCTGGATCTCGGTCGGCCAGCTCGGCCGCGCGATGCGGCTGTTCCACGAGGAAGGCTGCCGCGATCTGGTATTCATCGGCACGCTGGTGCGGCCATCGCTGTCTGAAGTCCGGCTCGACTTCAAGACGCTTCGGCTGCTCGCGAACATCGTCCGCGCGTTCCGCGGGGGTGACGACCATCTGCTCTCCGGCGTCGGCCGCATGTTCGAGCAGGACGGTTTTCGCATGGTCGGGATCAAGGACGTCGCGCCTGATCTCTTGATGCCGGAAGGCTGCATCACGCGCGCGGCGCCGAGCGGGGCGTCCGTCGAGGACATCGAGCGCGGCCGCAAGGTGCTCGCTGCGCTCAGCCCCTTCGACATCGGTCAGGCCGCAATCGTGATCGACGGCCATGTCGTCGCGGTCGAGGACATCGAGGGCACCGATGCGCTGCTCGCGCGCGTGGCGCGGCTGCGCGAAGACGGCCGCATTCGCGCGGCGAAGGGGCGGGGCGTACTGGTGAAGATGCCCAAGAGCAGCCAGGATCTCCGCTTCGACCTGCCGACTATCGGCCCGCGCACCATCGAGGGCGTCGCGGCAGCAGGGCTCGCCGGCATCGCCGTGTTGGCCGGCAACACACTCGCCGCCGAGCCGCAGGCCATGATCGAAGCGGCCGATGCGCGCTATCTTTTTGTCATCGGCGTAGCCGCGTGATGCAGGCGAAGACACCAGAAAAGAGGATCTTCCTGATCGCGACCGAGGAGTCCGGCGATCGGCTCGGCGCGGCCCTGATGAAGGTGCTGCGCCAGCGGCTCGGCGACGGCGTCGCGTTCGAGGGCGTCGGCGGCCGCATGATGGCGCGGGAAGGGCTCGCCTCGCTGTTTCCGATCGAGGAGCTCTCGATCGTCGGCTTTGCCGCGGTCGTGCAGCAATTGCCAAAGATCCTGCGGCTGATCCGCACCACGTCGGATGCGGTCATCGAGGCGGCGCCCGACATGCTCGTCATCATCGACAGTCCCGACTTCACCCACCGCGTCGCGCGCCGCGTCCGCGCGCACAATCCGGCGCTTCCGATCGTCGACTATGTCTCGCCGTCGGTCTGGGCCTGGCGGCCGGGGCGGGCGCGCGCCATGCTCGGCTATGTCGACCACGTGCTGGCGCTGCTGCCGTTCGAGCCCGAGGAATATCGCAAGCTGCGTGGCCCGCCCTGCAGCTATGTCGGCCATCCCCTGATCGAGCAGTTGGCGTCGCTGCGGCCGAATGCGGACGAGCAGAAACGGCGCGACACCGAGCCGCCCATGCTGCTGGTGCTGCCCGGCAGCCGGCGCAGCGAGATCCGCCACCACCTCGGAATCTTCGGTACAGCGCTCGGCCGTCTCAAATCCGCTGGACACGACTTCGAATTGATACTGCCGACCATGCCGCATCTCGAACAGACCGTGCGCGAGGGCGTCACCGGCTGGGCGGTTGTGCCAAAAATCGCGATCGGCGAGACCGAGAAGCGCGCGGCGTTCCGGATTGCGCGTGCCGCACTCGCAAAGAGTGGCACCGTGACGCTGGAGCTCGCACTCGCGGGCGTTCCGATGGTGACGGCCTATCGCGTCGGCGCGCTGGAGGCCTTTATCCTGCGCCGCGCGATCCAGGTCTCGTCGGTGATCCTTGCCAATCTCGTGATCGGCACGGAGGTGATCCCGGAATACCTGCAGGAAGACTGCACGCCGGAAAAGCTGTCGCAGGCGCTGACCGAGGTGCTGGCGGATACCGACATGCGCCGGCGCCAGGTCGAGGCTTTTGCAAAGCTCGACACGATCATGGCCACCGGCAACCAGTCGCCGAGCGTGCGCGCAGCCGACATCGTGCTGGCCACGATGCGCAAGGGCAGGCGCGGCAACTAGAGCTTTATCCGTTCCGATGGAATCGGAACGGAGCTCTAGATTCTTGTTTTGACGCGTTTTCTTGACGCGAACCGGCATCCACTTCGCTGGAAAACGCTCCAGCCGGTTCAACTCGTTGCCGATTGCGTGATCCTGAGCTCGCGGGCCGCGCGCGTGATGCTGCGCGCGCGATAGACGACGGTGAAGGCGCGAAGTTGCCGCAACGTGATATTCATAGGGAAAGCTCATGAATTGATGAGTTATTTCAGGCTTATCCAATAAACGACCCTGCAATAGAGTGCATCCTACGGACGCCGAGAGGTACCCGGCAACGCAAGGGGATGGACAAAAGGCATGAAGACGCAGGTTCTGGTGGTGGGTGCGGGGCCTGTGGGGTTGACCGCGGCGATGGATCTGGCGTCGCGCGGGATCGACGTCGTCGTCGCCGAGATCCGGCATGCGGGCGATCCGCCCAACGTCAAATGCAATCACGTGTCGGCCCGATCGATGGAGATTTTTCGCCGCCTCGGCGTGGCGGCAAAGCTGCGTGCGGCAGGCTTGCCGGCGGATTTCCCGAACGACTGCGCCTATCGCACCACGGCCACCGGCATCGAACTGTGCCGCATCGACATTCCGGGCCGGTCGACCCGGTACACGGCGACGGGCGGGCCTGACACGTGGTGGCCGACGCCCGAGCCGCCGCATCGCATCAACCAGATATATCTCGAGCCGATCCTGTTCAGCCACGCCGCCGCGCAGCCCCGCATCACGATTCTTCCACGCACGGAAATTCTGGCGATCGAACAGGGGGACCGGGAGGTGATTGCCTTGGCCCGCAATCTGGACGACGGCAGCTCGCTCCGCATCGCGGCCGACTTCGTGATCGGTTGCGACGGCAGCCGCTCCCTTGTCCGCAAGTCGATCGGCGCGAGCCTGTCGGGCACGCCGATCATCCAGCGCGTGCAGTCGACCTATATCGAAGCCCCGCAGCTCAAGGAATTGATGGCGCCGCACAAGCCCGCCTGGATGGTGCTCTCGCTCAATCCGCGCCGCTCGGGCACGACGGTGGCGATCGACGGCCACGACCGCTGGCTGGTGCACAACCATCTGAGGCCGGACGAGCCGGAATTCGATTCGGTCGATCGCGACTGGGCCATCCGCGCCATTCTCGGTGTCGACGAGCATTTCGAATACCGCATCCTCAGCAAGGAGGATTGGGTTGGACGCCGTCTGGTCGCCGATCGCTTCCGCGACCGCAGGGTTTTCATTTGCGGCGATGCCGCGCATTTGTGGATGCCCTATGCGGGCTACGGCATGAATGCAGGGATCGCCGACGCGGTCGATCTGTGCTGGCAATTGGCTGCGCATCTGAATGGCTGGGCGCCGGCCGCCATCCTCGATGCCTATGAGGCGGAACGCCAGCCGATCACCGAGCAGGTCTCGCGCTTTGCGATGGACCATGCGATGAAAATGATGGCCCAGCGCGGCGGCGTCTCGGCGGAGATCGAAGACGACACGCCGCGCGGGCATGCCGCGCGCGCTGCGCTCGCCAAGGCAGCCTATGATCTCAACGTGCAGCAATATTGCTGCGCCGGCCTGAACTTCGGCTACTACTACGATGCCTCACCGATCGTCGCCTATGACGGTGAAACGCCGCCGCCCTATTCGATGGGGAGTTTCACCCCGTCCACGGTGCCCGGCGCGCGCGCGCCGCATCTGTTCCTGGGCGATGGACGGTCGCTCTATGATGCGCTCGGGCTGGGCTACACATTATTGCGGTTCGACCGGACCATTGACGTTGCGCAACTGTTGGCCGCCGCGGAGGCGCGCGGCATGCCGCTCACTCTGGTGGAGGTCGCGCCGGAAGAGGCGAACGGGTCGTATCCCGGTGGGCTCGTGATGGTGCGGCCGGACCAGCACATCGCCTGGCGCGGGCAGGGGGCGCCCGAGAATCCGGATCATCTGATCGCGCGCCTCACGGGCGCAGCGGGCGACGTCGCGGCGTAAGCTAGAGGCCAACGCAAAAAGAACAGCACCGAGGAGGGAAACACATGCGTCATTTCGGAAGGATCGGCGCGCTGGTCGTCGCTGCACTCGTCTTCTTGCCGTTGCGGGTCTGCAATGCGGCCTATCCGGAGCAATTGATCAAGGTCATCGTGACCTTTCCGCCGGGTGGCAGCGCCGACATCGTCATGCGTGCCCTCGAGCCCGTCGTTGCCGCGGATCTCAAGCAGGGCTTTGTGATCGAGAACCGCGCGGGAGCAGGGGGCAACATCGGCATGGCCGCGGTCGCCCAGGCGAAACCCGATGGCTACACGCTCGGCGTCGCACCGGCAGGCGCGCTCACCGTGAATCCGCACTTCAATCAGACGATGCCGTTCGATCCGAAAGACCTTGTTCCGATCACGTTGCTTGCTGAAATCCCCTTCGTGCTGGTCGCGTCCGGCAACGTATCAGCACATTCGGTTGCAGAGACGATCGCGCTTGCCAAGGCAAAGCCGGGCGCGCTGTCCATCGGCCATGGCGGCAATTCGACCGCGATGCATTTGACCGCCGCCCTGTTCGCGCAGAAGGCCGGCGTCGCCATGGAGCTGGTCCCGTATCGCGGAACGGCACCGGCCACGGTGGATGTGCTGGCCGGGCACGTCCCTTTCGCGGTGCTCGATATCCCGGCGTCGAAGCAGCTCATTGTCGAGGGCAAGCTCAACGCGATCGGCGTGTCGTCCGCGCGGCGTCTGCCAAGCCTGCCTGACGTGCCAACTCTTGCCGAGAGCGGGATTAGCGGTTTTGAGTCTGTCGGCTGGTTCGGCCTGGTCGCGCCGGCCGGCACGCCAGCCGAGATCGTGGCGCGGCTGAACGCGGCTTTCGTCAAGGCGTTAGGCGACCCGTCGGTCGTCGAGAAGATCCGAACTCTCGGAGCCGAGCCCGCGCCGACGTCTCCGGAGCAGTTCGCGCGCTTCATCCAGAGCGAAAGCGCAAAATGGGGCAAGCTCATCAGCGAGGCCGGCATCAAGCCGAACTAGCCCAAACGCAAACGGCGCCATCTTTCGATGGCGCCGTTCGAAAAGGCCTTGAGATCCGAAAAGCCTTGGGATCGAAAGCTTACTTCCGCTGGTCCATCGGCACGTAGTCGCGGCGGGTGACGCCGGTGTAGAGCTGGCGCGGACGGCCGATCTTCTGGTGCGGATCCTCGATCATCTCGCTCCACTGGCTGATCCAGCCGACGGTGCGGGCGACCGCGAACAGCACGGTGAACATCGAGACCGGCAGGCCCATCGCCTTCAGCGTGATGCCCGAATAGAAGTCGACGTTCGGGTAGAGCTTGCGGTCGATGAAGTACTGGTCGCTGAGCGCGATCTTCTCGAGCTCGAGCGCAACCTTCAGCATCGGATCGTCGCCATGGCCGGTCTCCTTGAGCACGGCGTGACACATCTTCTGCATGATCTTGGCGCGCGGGTCGTAGTTCTTGTAGACGCGGTGACCGAAGCCCATCAGGCGGACTTCCGAGTTCTTGTCCTTCACCTTGGCGATGAATTCCGGAATCTTGTCCACGCTGCCGATGCTGTAGAGCATGTTGAGCGCGGCTTCGTTGGCGCCGCCATGGGCCGGGCCCCAGAGGCAGGCGATGCCGGCCGCGATGCAGGCGAACGGGTTGGCGCCGGAGGAGCCGGCGATACGCACCGTCGAGGTCGAGGCGTTCTGCTCGTGGTCGGCGTGCAGGATCAAGATCTTGTCCAGCGCGTCGGCGAGCACCGGGTTGATCTTGTACTCCTCGCAGGGCACCGCGAAGCACATGTGCAGGAAGTTCTCGGCAAACGAGAGCGAGTTCTTCGGATACACGAAGGGCTGGCCGACGGTGTACTTGTAGGCCATCGCCGCCAGCGTCGGCACCTTGGCGATCATCCGCATCGACGCGATCATGCGCTGCTTCGGATCGTTGATGTCGGTGGAGTCGTGATAGAACGCGGCGAGCGCGCCGACGGCGGCCACCATGATGGCCATCGGGTGGGCGTCGCGGCGGAAGCCCTGGAAGAAGCGGGCCATCTGCTCGTGCACCATCGTGTGATGGATCACGCGGTAGTCAAAATCCTTCTTCTGGGCCGGGGTCGGCAGCTCCCCGTAGAGCAGCAGATAGCAGGTCTCGAGGAAGTCGCCCTTCTCGGCGAGCTGGTCGATCGGGTAGCCGCGGTATTCCAGCACGCCTGCGTCACCGTCGATATAGGTGATCTTGGACTGGCAGCTCGCGGTCGAGGTAAAGCCGGGGTCGTAGGTGAACAGGCCGGACTGGCCGTACAGCTTGCCGATGTCGACGACGTCGGGGCCGACGCTGCCACTCAGGATCGGAAGATCGAAGTTCTTGTTTCCGACCGTAAGCGTCGCGGTTTTTGTGCTTGGTTTGGCGTCCATCGTAGGTCCCCGATGTGTGGTGAAACGGGCCGGACCCGGAGACCCCAGACAGGTTGGTGGGGCAGGCCGGAAATTCCAGAAGGTACGGGTCAGATGGGTATATTATTGCTGTGTGCGCTGCAAGATAGCTGCGAGCATGACCTACTTACGTCTTAGACTAGTCCTTGGACTGATCTCCGAGCCGCCCCAGGCTTTCCGCCCGTCCCAGGACGTCCAAAACCTCGAAAATGCCGGGTGACGTGCTCCGTCCAGTCAGCGCCGCCCGCAGGGGCTGCGCGACTGCGCCGAGCTTGAGACTATTTTCTTCGGCATAGGCGCGCAGCGCCGCCTCCGTGGTGGCGGCGCTCCAGGTCTCGACATTCTCCAGCGCGGAATGCAGCCGTCCGATCAGCCTGCGGTTGTCGTCCGTCAGCAGCGCAGCCGCCTTGGGATCGAGCTCCAGTGGGCGGTCGGCAAAGATGAAATAGGCGCCGTCGATCAGCTCGATCAGCGTCTTGGCGCGCTCCTTCAGGCTCGGCATCGCCTTGAGCAGTTGCGCGCGCGTGGTGTCGTTGAGTTTTGCCTTGAGTTCGGCCTTGCCGGGGACATGATCCAGCACGCCCTCGAACAGCTTCACCAGCGAGGCGTTGTCAGCGTTGCGGATGTAGTGGCCGTTGAGGCTCTCGAGCTTGGCGAAATCGAAACGCGCGGCCGCACGGCCGATGCCGGAGAGGTCGAAGGCTGCGATCATCTCCTCGGTCGAAAAGATCTCCTGGTCGCCATGGCTCCAGCCGAGCCGGACCAGATAGTTGCGGAGTGCCGCGGGCAAATAACCCAAGGTGCGGTAGGCATCGACGCCGAGCGCGCCATGGCGCTTGGACAGTTTTGAGCCATCCGGGCCGTGGATCAGCGGGATGTGCGACATGCTCGGCAGCGCCCAGCCCATCGCATCGTAGATCTGCTTCTGCCGCGCGGCGTTGATGAGATGATCGTCGCCGCGGATGACGTGGGTGACGGCCATGTCGTGGTCGTCGACGACGACCGCGAGCATGTAGGTCGGCGTGCCGTCGCCGCGCAAAAGGACGAGGTCGTCGAGGTTCTCGTTCTGCCAGACCACGCGGCCCTGCACCTGGTCCTCGATCACGGTCTCGCCCGTCTGCGGTGCGCGCAGCCGGATGGTCGGCTTCATGCCGGCAGGTGCGGTTGCGGGATCGCGGTCGCGCCACATGCCGTCATAGAGCCGGGTGCGCCCCTCCGCGCGCGCCTTCTCGCGCATCGCGGTGAGCTCCTCCGGGGTCGCGTAGCAGCGGTACGCCTTGCCGTCGGCCAGGAGCTGCTCGGCGACCTCGCGGTGGCGGGCGGCACGGCTGAACTGGTAGATCACGTCGCCGTCCCAATCGAGCTCCAGCCACTTCAACCCGTCGAGGATGGCCGCGATCGCAGCTTCCGTGGAACGCTCGCGGTCGGTGTCCTCGATCCGGAGCAGCATCTTGCCGCCGAGCTTCTTCGCATAGAGCCAGTTGAACAGCGCCGTGCGGGCGCCCCCGATATGGAGGAAGCCGGTCGGCGAGGGGGCAAAGCGCGTGACGACGGAATCGGTCATTCTGGGTTAAGGCCTATGCTGCGGGAAGCGGTGGTGTATAGCAGGACGGAGCATAACTAAAGCCCGGCAGCGGTCGGCTTAAGGCCTTGGCTCGGCCTGCCGAATTTGGCAGAAGGACCGCTGCTTTCTACAGGATTTTCGCAGGATTCTTGAATGAGCACAGAACCGGTGGCAGCAGAGGTGGGGCGCGATTTCATTCGCGACATCATCCAGGCCGATCTCGACGCAGGCAAATACAAGGAGATCGTGACCCGGTTCCCGCCGGAGCCGAACGGCTACCTGCATATCGGCCATGCCAAGTCGATTGCCCTCAATTTCGGCATCGCCCAGGAGTTTCCCGGCCGCTGCCATCTGCGCTTCGACGACACCAACCCGGTCAAGGAAGAGCAGGAATATATCGATTCCATCCAGGCCGACGTGCGCTGGCTCGGTTTCGACTGGGGCAAGAACCTGTTCTACGCCTCCGACTATTTCGAGCGCCTGTACGACTGGGCCGAGAAGCTGATCCGCGACGGGCTCGCCTATGTCGACGATCAGACCCAGGAGGAGATCCGTCTCACCCGCGGCACGCTGACGGAGCCCGGCAAGAATTCGCCGTTCCGGGATCGCTCGGTCGAGGAAAATCTCGATTTATTCCGTCGCATGAAGGCCGGCGAATTTCCGAACGGCGCGCGCGTGCTGCGCGCCAAGATTGACATGGCCGCGGGCAACATCAATCTGCGCGACCCCGTGCTCTATCGCATCCTGCATGCGCATCATCCACGCACCGGCGACAAATGGTGCATCTATCCGAGCTACGACTATGCGCACGGGCAGTCGGACGCGATCGAAGGCATCACGCATTCGATCTGCACGCTGGAGTTCGAGGATCACCGTCCGCTTTATGACTGGTTCATCGAGAAGCTGCCGGTGCCGTCGCAGCCGCACCAGTACGAATTCGCGCGGCTGAACATCACCTACACGCTGCTATCGAAGCGCGTGCTGACCCAGCTCGTGCGCGAGGGCCATGTCGCCGGGTGGGACGATCCGCGCATGCCGACCATGGCGGGCATGCGCCGCCGCGGCGTGCCGCCGGCCGCTTTACGCGAATTCGTCAAGCGCATCGGGGTTGCGAAGGCCAACAGCGTGGTCGACGTCGGCATGCTGGAGTTCTGTATTCGCGAGGAGTTGAACCGCACGTCGCAGCGGCGCATGGCGGTGCTGCGGCCGCTGAAGGTCGTGATCGAGAACTATCCGGAAGGGCAGGTCGAGGAGCTCGACGCGATCAATCATCCCGATGATCCCGCTGCCGGCACACGCAAGATTGCGTTCGGTCGCGAGCTCTATATTGAGCGCGACGATTTCATGGAGAACCCGCCGAAGAAGTTCTTCCGCCTGTCGCCGGGCAACGAGGTGCGGCTGCGCTACGCCTATTTCGTCAAGTGCACCGGCGTGATCAAGAACGACGCGGGCGAGGTGGTCGAGCTGCGCTGCACCTACGACCCCGCCACCAAGGGCGGCAACGCGCCCGACGGTCGCAAGGTCAAGGCGACCATGCACTGGCTGCCGGCAGCTCAGTCGGTGCCGGCCGAGATCCGCATCTACAACCAGCTCTTTGCCAATCCGAGCCCGGACGCGTCGAACTTCGCCGCCGATCTCAATCCGCAGTCGCTGGAGATTCTGGCCGACGCGCGGGTCGAGCCGTCGGTCGCCGAGAGCAACGCGACCGAGCCGGTGCAGTTCGAGCGGCAGGGCTACTTCGTGCGCGACAAGGATTCGACGCCGGGCAAGCCGGTATTTTCGCGGACCATCGGGTTGCGCGATACGTTTGCCAAGGAAGTCGCCAAGGGGTGAGGGATGGCTGAGCAGGCCGACGCGATCGTTTCCGCCATCATCGCGAAATGGACGGCAGGTTTCGCAAAGCTCGACGCGGCGGCGCTGTCCTCACTCTATTCGAAGAACGCCTTCTTCTTCGGCTCCAACCCGGCGCTCTATCGCGGCCGCGACGGCGTTGCGGCTTATTTCAGCGGACTGCCGCGCTGGCGTGCGCCGAATGCGGTGTTTTCCGAGGTGAGGGCGGCGCAGGCCGGCCCTGATCTCATCAACATGGCTGCGACAATCTCATTCGATCTCGCCGGCGAACGAGAGCCGCTCGAGGTCAAGATGAGCTGGGTCATCATCCCCGAAGACGGCGACTGGAAGATCGTCAATCACCACGCCTCGTCGAAGGCGCCGCTGATCTAGCGAATTGACGGCGCTGGTCGCAGGCATCCTCAGATAGTGATCCCTTTCACTTGCACCCGGGTCGGCCGGCGGCATGATGGCGATCGGTCGGCTCCGCGAGCCGGACGGTTCGCGCTTGCCATCCGCCAGCGAAGGAGGTCACGCATGTCCAGGACAATGCCCGGCCGCGCCATCGCGCTGCTGATTGCCTGCTCGGTTCTCGCGATGGCGGGAGCGGCGCACGCCGCCACTGCGGCTCATTCGGCAATCTCCTGCACGGTGCAGGAATGCAAGCTGGGATGTTCCAACCGTGACAGCAACGCATGTGAAGTCCGCTGCCCGCAGATAGCGTGCGAATTTGGCGGCGGCGGGACCTGCCCACGTCGGGATGCCGCGATCGCCCGCTGTGCCAAGCAGTGCGAGATCCGCGCGTTCTGTCGTCCCCAGCGATAACGCGTACGCCCCATTCCCGATCTGTTCCGCTAGGCGGCGGCTGGCAGCTTCCGGTAGCCTCAGGGCGCGTCAGCGTATCCTGGGGTGTATCTCGACATGGCGGAGCCGACCCGGCCAGACCGCGCGCGGCAGGGTATCGCAAGCACTTGGCCTCCGGGCCGGGCGCAGGCGGGCGGATACGCGCCGGTTGGTTCGGGCGCTTGGTCCTTGCTGGTCGAAACGCTCCGCGCATGGGCGAAGGCCGAAGCAGGCGCCGGGCGGCTGCTGCCGTGGGTGCCCGTCGCGTTCGGTGGCGGCATTGCACTCTACTTTGCGGCCGACCATGAGCCGGTGTTGTGGGTCACAGCCGTCACCGCGATCGCACTTGCGGTCGCTGCGGGGCTGCTGCGCCGGCACAGGCTGTTCGCCCCGGTCGTGATGATCGCCGCAGTCGCCGCTGGCTTCGCCATCGCGACCTGGAAGACCGCGCGGATTGCACATGTCGTGTTGGCAAAGCCACTCTATTCCGTGTCGCTGACGGGCTTCGTCGAGACCCGCGACATCCGCGAGCGCACCGATCGCTTCGTGCTGCGGGTCGCCACGATGGATGCTGCGCGCAGCGATGTCAGGCTCGAACGCGTGCGGTTGTCGGTGCGCAAGGGCACCGCGCCCGAGGTCGGCAGTTTTGTGCAGCTGAAGGCGCGGCTGATGCCGCCGCCGACGCCGTCGCGTCCGGGCAGCTATGATTTCAGCCGCGACATGTTTTTCCAAGGGATCGGCGCCTCCGGCTTCGTGATGGGCACGATCGCGACGGCGGCACCGCCGGATGCCGGCGGCCTCAGGCTGCGCTATGCCGCGCTCATGCAGGGCCTGCGCGACACCATCGATGCGCGGATCCGCAACGTGCTCGAAGGCGACAACCGTGCGATTGCCACCGCGCTGCTGACCGGGCGGCGCGATGCGATCTCGACGCCCGTCAACGACGCGATGTTCATCTCCGGCCTCGGCCACGTGCTGTCGATATCAGGCTATCACATGGCCGTTGTCGCCGGTGTCGTGTTCTTCGCCGTGCGGGCGCTGCTGGCGCTGATCCCGGGATTTGCGGTGAGGCATCCGATCAAAAAGTGGTCGGCGGCGGCAGCGCTCGTTGCGGCCGCCTTCTATCTGCTGTTGTCGGGTGCGGAGGTCGCGACCCAACGCTCGTTCTTCATGACCGCGGTGGTGCTGATCGCCGTCATGGTCGACCGCCGCGCCATCACCTTCCGCACGCTGGCGGTCGCCGCACTGATCGTGCTGGCGATCGCGCCGGAAGCGCTGGTGCATCCGAGTTTCCAGATGTCCGCGTCACGTTGAGATTGAACCCTGTAAATGTCACCTAGTGCCATTGAAATTGTTGGTAGTTTTCGAGTTTGCCTTTATCGTACAGTTGGCACGTATATCGAACAAAAACAGGTAAATTTCGTCCCTTAACGTCCAAAAGTCCCAGACTGTGTCCCAGACTCGGAAGGCGGGTTCACAACATGTTCCTAGCGAAGGATGTTGCCTACCCTGACTGAAGCTCGGTTCGGCCAGCGCATGAAACAGCGTGCGACGAAAACACCTCGCGCAAACGGACGCGGCACCAACCGGACGGGCAGTTCGAATGGCCTGACCAGGAATCCCTGGCTAACCGTTGAACTAACGAGCAAAAACAATTTGAATTCGGGAGCTTGCCTTGCCGGGGACGGCTCGGCGAACATGATGCCATATCGAGATCAACTCTGAGCGCGAAAATGCCGGTCTTTGTCGCCCTGAGTGGGGTCTCTTCTAACAAGCAAGGAGAGGCGGGTAAAAAAGGAGAGGTAAAGGAAAAGAAGATAGGGAAAGTACCCTATAATGACATCAGCTACATACCTATTCAGGGACAGGCAGCAATCCTAAAACCCGTGATCGACAAGGTCGCAATTACCTATGTGGGTAGTCCAGACCTTGGACCAGTTCTCGTCCAAAACCTGTTGCAAGAAATCGAGGCCGGAGGGCATTGGAAAGCGCAGCCCTGGGTGAATGGCAGCGTACCCTACAAAGCCTCTGCGCAACTTGCGATCCCTCTTAGTGGCCAGACAGCGCTAATACAGGTGGGGCCGACGAAGAAAGGGATAGCTCACACCCTGCGCCTGGAATTCAATCCCACGGGGCTAGGAAAGTCGGGAATCGCGTTCCTAAAAGGGCAACTCGAGGCACTAGTTCTCAACGGCCTTAGTTTCACTGAGGTCATCGGGAACGGTAAAGTCTCCAGGCTCGATGTTGCGGTGGACATCGTGGGCGTGAATTTGGCTGACCTCTTAGTCACTGTATCAACTGGTGGAAAGCAGCACTGGTATATTTCGGAGGGTGGTAAGCCAGAAACCGGATACTTCGGCATTAAATCTGGTGACAAGAACGCCAAGTGGAAGGCCTATAACAAGAGGCAACAGGTCAAGGATACCTCTGTAGCGCCTGTTCAACCGGCATACGGCGGCCTGTCGCATACTCGTATCGAATATGGCTACGCGCCGGGGAAGCCTCTATCAAAATTGCTAAACCTGACCAATCGTTTTGCAGACATTTCAGTTGCCTATCCGCAACGGCCGAAGGGCGTGAAGCCATATGCTTGGACGTTCTTCATCGATAGTTGCTCGGTGCGGGGTGAGACCCAGGCTTTGGCGATGCTGCCAGACGATAAAATCCGGAAGAGCTATGAAAATGCTCTTCAGGCATCTCACAAGGCTTTCTGGCGGCCGGAAATGATCTGGAAAAGCTGGCCGAGGGCATTGTCGGCCTCCGGGCTTCTATAGGAGATGCTGTTTGCAGTTGACTGCACTCCGATTTGGTTCGGGCTCAAAACGTAACTTTTGCGGTATTTTGGCGCAAACGCCACAAGAATTTTGAACTGTCGCGCACATCTCCCTAGCAAAGGAGATCACCATGGCGCGACAAAGACCCGACGCATACGTCACCTATGCCGCGTTTGCGAAGCGGCTCAAGAAGCATGGGCTTAAGGAAACAGAGGCCTCATTCACCAATAAGCTGGCGCGGGGCACATTCCCCGCAACATTCTTCCTTGCGTGTATTGCGGCGCTGGAGCTGGAGGGCGTGGCACTAGAGGAAATTTAGTTTTCTTTCTTTTCCCATTCGATCTTTGCTCGGCCATCCGAGTCTAGATCAATGCGTAGAACGCGACGTTCAGGCTGGCCAATCTCTGCATTTGCGGAGATTTCCAAAAGATGTTGGCCCGGATAGGTGAGTTGAAGCTGGCCCGAGGTAGTCTCGACCAAGACAGGGAAACCTGACTGCCCCGGGCGGCTAACTTCCAAGGACGTGAGCGGAATTCTTTTGCGCTCGCCTCCGCTGAGAGAAAATCGGCCTATTCGGTTAGGTGTATTGCGAGCCTCAGTTGTGAGAGATACTTGAAGTTCTTGCCGCGGGCCGTTGGGTGGGGTCACTGCCTCGATCTTGATTGAACATTTTTCAAGTATCGAACTACCGCAGTTTTCTACCGTGAGGAGGCTGTGTTCACCTCCAAACGATCCATCATGCGAGAATTCGGACGTCTCTAGCGTGGCATTTCCCGTAAACTTGATGCGAGGAGCTGCCTGCTCTGCATAGTCTTGGGCCAGCCTTGACTGAATTAGTTTGTAAAGCAGCCAAACAACAGCAATTGCGCCGACAGAAGGGAGCGCCATTTCAGTCATGCGGCCTACGATCTCAGCTTCAGTCACGCCCATGAGCGCACCAAGCTTTTGTAAGATCGCTGCCTTGAGCAAATCCTCGTAAATCGAATGCAAAAAGAGCGCCAGAACGATGACGCCGCCCCCAATGAGAAGGGGGTAATTGTCGTCGGGTTTTCTTTGCATGAAGCCTGCCCCCGGAAGAGCTTAGCTTGCCGGTGGCGTTTGTGCCATAATATCGAACTTTTGCAGTCAACTGCAAATCTACTTGTGTACTAGCCAAAGCGCGGCGTTGATGACCAGCACCGGCCAGGCGTCAACGGCGGTGAGAAGCCCCACATCAGGCCAGCATCAGCACCATGTCTGGAGTTCTCTGACAATTTTTCTGACATTGGGTAGCAGGACGGCGGGTTTGACGGCGTGATTGCGAAAATGACGCAAAATCTTAGCTTTAGCTCATCTTCCTGACTAACTCAGAGACGCGGCAGATTGAGATTTCCGGACATAATGCGCGTCAGCCAGCAACCCGGAAGTTTGGGTGCTTCCGATGCCAGGGGCGAGATCGCAGCCGGTTTCTTGCCCTGAGCCTTGCGAGGCGCGTTCTCAGCCAGACCAGCCGTTACGAGGAACGGCCGTCGGGCACGGACTCAACACGCGGCTCCCAGGATCGGACCTGCGGTGCGCCCCGGGGTCGTAGAGCTTGCCATAGCCGCTATAGGCGTCGACCTGAAAGATGCTGCTGTGGCCAGCCAGATGCGCCTCGGAAGCTGCCGGTACGATCGCTGAGTAATAAAAGACCATCCCCAGCGAGACCTGCCCGCCAAAAGGGGTTTGCCGTCGCGCACATAGACCCAGATGCGGCGGTGTAGGCCTTGCCTTTGGCCGGGACCGGCACTGTAGTGTCGCCCCCTTGCAAATCGCTCGCCGCCCCAGCACTTGGGCGCATGGGCCTCGAGGCGCCGGAAGAACGGCATCAACGCCACCGTACAACCGCTGACCTATAGTCGGCGAGGGGTCGACAGGCTGATCGGCACGCCTTGCTTGGCATTGCGTTCGGCCAGCCGGTTCGGCGGCTGGTAGCGCCCGTCGCCGGAGGGAGACGCCCTGTGGTGGACAAGACCAACAGGTCGTCAACTGCCGGCCGCCCTTAAGACGGATTTGCAATCAACTGCAATCGTCACCTCCGATAACCTTCCATTATCGGAGGCTCCGGATTTGCAGTTGACTGCAAAAATCGAATTTGCAGTTGATTGCAAAAGCCGTGGTCGGGTGGAATCCGGCTTAAATATCTGGGGAGGGGACTTTGGCACTGGCCGATTTGACAAGGGCTGCCGTTCTGGACGCCATTAGTGAGTTCGACCAGTTCGGGCGGGAAGCCTTTCTGACTAAGTACGGCTTCGGGAAGTCGCGGGGATACTTCCTCCAGCACGACGGCAAACGCTACGACAGCAAGGCCATCGCCGGCGCCGCTCACGGGAAACTTGGCGGAAAGTTTCAGTCGCTCGCGGCCGCTGACTTCTCAGGTGGCGATAAGACCGTCGCAAAGCGACTACGAGAGCTAGATTTCCGCGTTCTCGAACCCTCCGACGTTCAACCTGTAGGCATCCCCTTCGAGATTGGGAGCCTGTACCACCGACAACGGGACATCCATCAAGTCTTTGGAGGACAGGAGCGGGGCGGCATAGCTACCCCTAGCGGATGTTCCTTCGTCTTCCTCTTTACGGGGGAATCGGGCGAGCAGTTTGGCTATTCGGACGGTTGGCAACCTGACGGTATCTTCGCTTACACCGGCGAGGGCCAGAGCGGGGATATGGAATTCGTGCGGGGCAACCGAGCCATTCAGGATCATCTCTCCGATGGTCGGGATCTTCTGTTGTTCGAAGCCACCAAGGCCAAGGGCAGCTACCGTTATATGGGATGCTTCGCATACGCCGGTTGGGAAACGAGAGACGCACCAGATCGGGAAGGTCGGGTGCGGAAAGCAATTGTCTTCGAGCTAGTTCCGATGGCAGAGGTCGAATCTACGCCGGAAGCAAGCGAAGAAGAGGTGAACCTTAAAGAAAAATCCCTCGCTGAATTGAGAGCTCTCGCCCTAGCTGCGGCGACCGCGCCTCAGGCTCCTTCGAAGGAGTCTCAACGCACCTACTACGCCCGCAGCATGAAGGTGAAGGCGTATGTGCTCAGGCGGGCCAACGGTGTCTGCGAAGCCTGTAAAAAGGCCGCACCCTTCCTTAGGAAAGACGGCAGCCCGTACTTGGAGCCACACCACATCAGGCGTGTCGCCGATGGTGGTCCAGACCACCCTGCTTCCGTCGGTGCGATTTGCCCCACCTGTCACCGGCATATTCATCACGGTGCGGACGGTGACGGGGTTAATCAGCAGTTGGAAACGTACGTCGCTGAACTGGAACGCAAATTGCGCTGCTAGGCTCAATCTATGTTGTGGTTGAGACGCACATGGCGTTGTATCAACCATCTCGGGGCCTGCGGCGATGTAATGGAACGGGGCTCCTCTAAACCGATTTGGCGTTTGGTTTGAAACTCCCGCACTCTTTTGGTGCCGCCATCAACGTTGTGACTTATCCACTCTATTTGCCTACGGCTTTGTGGAGTCGGCGGACCTCCTCCGCCTTTCGCCTCCGCCTTGCCATGTCGCTAGGGCTTTTTATCACACTCTGCTGGAATGTCGATTTTTGAGCCGAAATTGGCAGCAACGGAGTTTCATCGGCTAGAAATGATCATCTAGCTAAGGTTGTCCTGCGGGGCCTGGCATCGATTGGCGGCGAAATACTCGCGGAGTGATTTCGGAGTGGGTACAGAGAATGCGCTCAGGACGAATGTCTAGGCTGCTTTTGGCCATCACCGCCCTCATCTTGAGTCAGGAACGAGCTTGGACTCAGGACGCGCTTTGGCTTCCGAATCCCGCTTCCGGGGATTGGAATACGGCTACTAATTGGTCGCCCGGATCAGTTCCGACAGGGACAGCAACGTTCGGCCTTTCCAACACAACCGCGATTACATTCTCGCAAGCGCCGAATGTTAGTATGCCTGTCGACGCGATAAACTTCACTAACCCGTCAAGCCTGTACTCATTTGCTCTTACCGGTGGCGTAAATCTCACTTTTAACGGCGGAGGGATCCTTGGCAATTCTTCTGTTTCGACGTTTAATGTCACCGGCGACGTGTTGCATTTCGATAATTCATCAACGGCTGGACGTGCATCAATCAACAACATTTGGATCGGTGCGGCCGGTTCAATTACCAGTTTTGCTGCATCCAGCACCGCTGGCTCCGCGCAAATCTTAAACAACGGTAGCTTCGGTGAAACGCGATTTCTCATTAGCAGTAGTGCGGGCGCTTCTAGTATTCTCAACGAGCATGGTGGAAGTACAACATTCAATCAAACGAGTACGGCTGGAAGCGCTACGATCAGGGTAAACGAGGACCCCAATATCAATTTTGGTGCAAATGTTGCGTTCTTCGACAATAGCTCTGCTGCTAATGCCACGATCAACATTTATGCTGGGAATGCATATTTCAATACGCACTCGACGGCCGCTTCAGCAACAATATTGAACGTTGGTGGCTTGGTGTCGTTTAGAGATCAAAGCACCGCCGATCATGCGTTCATTAGCAACAACAACCTCTTTATCGGCGGAAGTCTCAATAATTTCGGGACAATAACCTTTGGCGGTAGCGGCGCTCCCACCAGCGCGGGCAGCTCAACAATTCAGAACAATGGAGGATATATTTTATTCGAAGATGGCAGCAGCGCTGCAAGTGCAAACATTACAAACGACGCGGGCCATTTGAATTTTACCGATAATTCAACCGCCGGAAGCAGCACGATCACAAACCTCAATGGCGGGGTGATTCATTTTCATGGGCCCAATCCTACAGCTGGGCAGGCGCGCGTCATTATGGACGCCAGCAGCAGCTTTGAAGTGTTTGACATATTCCAGACGAGCATGACTGTCGGCTCCATTGAGGGATTCGGCGGAGTGTCCTTGGGCTCGAAACAGCTATTGATAGGAACAAACAATCTTTCCACTGAATTTGGCGGAACATTTTTTGGAGCTGGAGGGGCACTAGCGAAGGTTGGCGCCGGCACGCTAATCCTCACCGGTGCCAACACCTACACCGGCGCCACCACGGTGAACGGCGGCAAGCTGGTGGTGGACGGCTCAATCGTGAGCGCGACAACCGTCAATGCCGGCGGCACGCTTGCGGGCATCGGGACGGTCGGCACCACCGCGATCGCCGGCGGCACGCTCGCACCGGGCAACACGACCAGTCCCTATGCGCCGCTCACCGTGAACGGTCCGCTGAGCTTCACCGCGGCATCGACCTACCTCGTTCAGGTCTCGGGCACGAATGCGTCGCGCACCAACGTGCTCGGCGCCGCCGCGCTCGGCAACGCGACGGTAAGCGCGATCTTCTCGGGAACGCTGCAGAAGCAGTACACCATCCTCAACGCGACAAGCGGCCTCGGCGGCAGCGCGTTCAACCCGACGGTGGTTTCGAACATGTCGTCGGTGTCGGCGACGCTGAGCTACGACACCAACAACGTCTTCCTCAACATCGGCGTCAGTTTCACGTCGACGAGCGGCAGTCTCACCGTCAATCAGCAGAACGTGGCCAATACGCTGACGAACGTTTTCAACAGCTCCGGCAGTCTTCCGGTGGTCTTTGGGGGCCTGACGCCCGCGGGGTTGACCATCGCGTCGGGCGAGCTCGGCACCGGCGTGATCCAGTCCGCGATCAATGCCGATGGCCAGTTCCTGAATCTGATGCTCGATCCCACAATTGTCGGGCGCAGCGGTGGCTTTGCGAAGCCCGGCAGCGTCTCGCAATTCGCCGAGAGCGACGAAGCGGCGGCCTATGCGTCAATGCGGCCGGCGACGCCCCCCGAGCGGGAGGCCTATGCGATGGCGACCAAGGCGCCGATGCTGGCTGCGGCGGCCAATCGCTGGAGCGTCTGGGCAGCCGGCTATGGCGGCTCCGAGCAGGTCGGCGGCAACGCCGTGGTCGGCTCGCAGGATCTCAGCGCGCGGATCTGGGGCGTTGCGGCCGGCGCCGACTTCAGGGTCTCGCCGGACACGCTGATCGGCTTCGCGCTCGGCGGCGGCGGCTTGAACTACTCGCTTGCCAATGCGATGGGCTCGGGCTCGGCAGATCTGTTCCAGGCCGGCGTCTATGGCCGGCACAATTTCGGTCCCGCCTACGTCGCAGGCGCACTGGTCTATGGCTGGCACGACGTCACCACCAACCGCACCGTCGCGCTCGCCGGCATCGACCAGCTCCAGGGCTGCTTCAAGGCCGATACCTTCTCTGCCCGCTTCGAAGGCGGCTATCGCTTCGCGACGCCGCTGGTCGGCATCACGCCCTACGCGGCCGTGCAGGTCACGAGGTTCAACCTGCCGAACTACACGGAGACGAGTCTCGCCGGCGGCGGGCTGTTCGCCCTCAACTACGCAGCCCAGACCACGACCGATACCCGCTCCGAGCTCGGCTTCCGCACCGACAAATCCTACGCGGTGCAGAACGGCGTGCTGACCCTGCGCGGCCGCGCCGCGTGGGCGCATGACTACAACCCGAACCGCGCCGTCACCGCGCTGTTTACGGCATTGCCGGGCGCCGCCGCCTTCGCCGTCAACGGCGCCAGGCCCGATGCCGACTCCGCGCTCGTCAGCGGCAGCGCCGAGATGAAGTGGCTGAGCGGCTTCTCGATCGCCGCGACCTTCGACGGCGAGTTCTCCGGCAACGTCGCGACCTATTCCGGCAAGGGCGTGGTCCGATATTTTTGGTAAGTTGCGGCGCAGGAGCCATCGTTCGTCGCCGAGAGTAACTTCACTTTTCCGTTTAACGCCAATGCCCATTGCAAAGTCGGTGGATCACGCTCTCCAAACCGAGTTTGCTACTGGTTTGAACGTCCACCGATTTCAAGGCAGCGGTGGTTTTGCGGCCTTTGACAGAGCGGCTGGTGCTCTCACTCGTGATAAGGCGTGATTATCGCCACTTACCGCTATTGGAGCCTGGGCGAGAACTCCGTGTGCGGCTATGCGAAGCTTTGCGATGATCGACGGCTCGGGATGGTCCGATGTCTCAAGAGATAGTCGGAGTTGTTGATGCTTGGGTTCACATAAACCGAAGTTGACAATCCTGGGTTTAGCGGCCAACCTTCAATTGTGTGAGCATTGATGTTGCCTCTAAGCTGAACCTGTTTGCATGCGGTGCAGTATGAATATTGCCAAGGTGCTGGTGCCATTTATCTCGGTAGTCGTGATTGCGGCAGCCAACGCAGAGCCGCTCGACCTCCCGGGGCTTTCGAAAGCGCAGCTTAACGAGCTTCGGCCATGGCAAGACAATCCAAGTAAGTTCAAGATCGGACAGCTAACCGACCTAGTCGCCACGGGAGCCCCGATCGGAAGGGGTTACAACGGCCTAACCGGCGAGTTTCGCGGCGATTGTGTCCAGGGAAACGTGAAAACTAGCGGCCTCGAAGCGAAGGTCGTCAACAGCCGCTACTAATCTTACTTGGATTTGCTAGTCGTGCGAATGAAGGCGTGGTCACCTTCAATCTCACCGAGACCCCTGGTTCATTCGGCACTGAAGATGCTCGCTGGAGGCGACTTGAAGGTTAAGGGCGCCCGCGTTCGCTGGGTGTCGATAACGTCCAATTATCGGCGGCGAGAGTTGCCGGCGTGAATCTACACGCTACTATCGTAGGCCTGTTGGCCGCTCTGTTCGCAAGCTCGCCGACGAGATCTAGACCCATATTCAGATGCGGTCGATCATTCGCAGCAGTTGGTTCGCGAAGCAAATCATGTCGACGACCTCGCGTGGATCGTCGAACTTGACCTCCTGGTGAGCTGACGGGTTGCGGAAGATGGCGAACGCGCCGACGAACAGATCCCGCATGGATGCACGCTCCTTAGCGGATGTCGTCATCAGGCAACCGTTGGGGCCGAAGGCCCGATTGATTAGGTCGACGCCCGACCATGGAGCCAGGCTCGCATCCTTGGCGCGCAAGCGCACCTCCACTTCCTTAAAGGCACGGAAGACGGCGGTGTCGTAGTCGCCGCGCACGAACAGCGGCTTGACCTGGGCCATGACGATCGGGTCGAGCCCGTCCGGAAACATTGACTCTTTCTTCCAGGCGCCGAAGTCGATCGACTGCGCGACGCGGCGTCCGGCGCGCGTCACGAAGAAGCCCTGACCGTGGATGTCGTTCGGACGGTGCGCAATGAAGCCTTCGCGCTCGAGCCAGCCCCACGCCTCCATGAAGCGCTCGGCGATCTGTCCGCCCTCGACCATCTGCATGAAATTGAAGCGATGGGTCTCGGCGTGCGGTGCCGTCGTCATGTATCTGAGCATGTGTGCGCCCAAGTCCTCAGCCTCCATCGACAGAACCTGAGCCCGCGGCGGGAAGTTGCGCATGAAGCTTTCGATCTGATCCTGGTTCACCGTGCGTCCCTCAATATCGGCTGATTGGCGGCAGCGGCTGCCCCAGATAGTTCATCCAGGCGTCGAAGACGTTCTGCATTACCGACGACAGGGCCCGGCGATCTCCGGTCTTAGTCGCGACGATGATTTGTTCGACTCCGCCGTATTTGCCTTCGCCCCAGCGGCACTGGCCGAAGCCGACTCCGCCGGGCGCGATGTCGTTCGACGACGAGATGCGGCCGCTTTTGGGCCGGTGGTGCTTGAACGCGACGGCTACATCCCGCAGCAGGTCCACATCGTCGACGTGCTGCCCGTTGCGTAGAAATTCGCATTTGCCGTCGATGGCCGCGCGGACGGCTCCCATGTCGGCGAAGGCTGGCAGCGCAACTGTCTTCTCCTCGAACACGTAGTCAGCCAGGTGGTGCAGCAGGTCGACCGCCTGGCGGCCCGCCAGGTCGACGGCATCGCGGGCGGCGTCGATGGTGGCCGCGTCCCTGGTCTCCAGCGCACGCGTCAAAGCGTGCTCCGCCTCGATGTAGTTGCGGAGCGCGGGCCGGACACGGCGGGCGATGTGATCCAGGATGGGCTGCATGGAACCAAGTATAAACCGCTCGACCGATTCGGCGTCGAAAATGACCCGGGGTCAAAAGGCGCCGACGGGAAGGGCAGCCTCTTAGCGTGAAGCAGACATCGCCGTCGATAATGCCTAATTATCGAATGTGAGGGGGATGCGAGCCCGCGCGGGTGAGGGGGTAACGGCTCGGGTCCCGCTCACCGACCGGGAACCAGCTTTATGTCCGAACGGCCCTGTGATCTCGCTAAAAATTGCCAAGCTCAACGGCGATTTCCGAGGAGACTATGGAACGCTGCTCGGCGCGTTTCTCTATCTCCGTTCGATCAGCGCCGCGCGCGAGCGCTCTTGGATTTTGTCGGGCTTGGCCTCGATCGTTGGCTCGCTCCTGCTCGCGTGGATCGCGAAATTCGGGTCGCCTTGGCTTTCAGGCTGGTTAGGATAGACTAGCGCTGCCAACGGTCGGGGCGTTCCATGGGAACTGCACTCACTGTTCCGAAAGCACGGTTGCCGCGACGACAGGAGCAGTCGCTTCGGGCGGCCCAGTACGTTCGGATGTCGACGGACTACCAGCAATACTCCATCGAAAATCAGGCTGCCGTCATTGCCGCGTTCGCCCAAGCCCACGGGTTGAAGATCGTTCGAACGTATCGTGATGACGCCGAGAGTGGACTTCGGATCAGGAACAGAGCCGGCCTTACCAATCTGATAGATGATGTTCGTCGAGACCGAACCGACTTCGACCACATCCTTGTCTACGACGTCAGCCGGTGGGGAAGGTTTCAGGACGTTGACGAGAGCGCCCACTACGAATTCCTTTGCAGGGAAGCCGGCATCAGCGTCTGCTATTGCGCCGAACAGTTCGAGAACGATGGAAGCTTGATCTCCGGCATCGTCAAGAACATCAAAAGGGTGATGGCGGCTGAGTACAGTCGAGAGCTGTCGATCAAAGTGCATGCCGGCGCATGCCGCTTGTCCAGCCTTGGTTTCCGGCAAGGTGGGCAACCCTGCTTTGGTCTGCGAAGAGAATTGATCGATGCTGGCGGCCGATCAAGAGGCCTACTTGAGCGCGGGCAAAGGAAATCACTTCAGACCGATCGCGTTGTCCTGCGTCGCGGTCCGCCGGAAGAGGTCGAGACGGTCAAGTTCATATTCGACCGCTTTGTGAATGGTCATCGCCCAGAGAAAAAGATCGCGCGCGAGCTCAATGCTCGCGGCGTGCTTAATCGAGGGCAGGCCTGGACCTTCTACAAAGTCCAATATCTCCTGCAAAACGAAAACTACGTCGGCACGAGCTTATACAACCGCTCGTCCTTCCGATTACGAGGGGTGCGAAAGAAGAACCCGCCGGCGCTTTGGGTCAGAAAGGAGGGCGCCTTTGAGCCGATCATTGAACCTGAGCTGTTTGAGCAAGCGCAGCAGATATTCGTCAGCCGACGCAAATGTCGGGGGCTTTCAAATGAGGAGATGCTGAAACGCTTGAGGATCGTCCTTCAACGCAAGGGCCGGCTCAGCAGGTGGATCATCGAGAATGCTGAGAACGTTCCGAGTGCGTCGCTATATCAATTGCGCTTTGGAAGTCTGAGAAAAACTTATCGGCTAATCGGCTATAGCCCGGAGCGTGATTACGAGTACGTAGACTCTCGCACCATGCGCCGCAACTTGGTCAAGGATCTCGTCTTAACGGTGGGAACGGCACTCGCCCGGTCTGGCGAAGATGTCAGGGTTGACCAGGTTCACCAGGTGCTCAATGTCCGAGCGCGGGCGATTTCGTTTCGCGTGGTTCGGGGTTGGCATGATGGCAACGTAAAGCACTCGCCGACTTGGACGATCCGGCGCGGCCGCTATCTGCCGCCCGGTTTGATTGTTGTTGTGCGGTTAGACAATGCCAACAAGGCTGTCAGGGACTATTTCCTGATGCCTGCATCCAGGCTGCCCGGTGCGCGCGCCGGATTTACAGAGGGTAACGCTGAGCGCTTCGGTATGCGGCGCTTTGAGACCGCCGATCGCGTCATTCGAGCTATCAAGCGACACTTCGCAAACGAACGTAATCGGCGATCGCTGAAGCAGTTCTCGCGTTGATCAATGAATTTAAGAGCATGCAACTTTCGATGGACGATTCGCAACGCTCGCGTCCGTCAACCTCTGCCAACCGCTTTCTGCCTTCAATTGCTTTAACGTTGTGCTTCGCGACGTGCTTCGCGACGTGCTTCGCGACGTGCTTCGCGGCGGGCGTCCCGCTCATCCCATGCAGATGCTGCGGCCGCATCGGCTTGCCTTCTTGAGCCCTCTAGCTGAGCGCGACAATTGACGTAGGCGTCAGTTCCAGGCTTCGCACCGTAGGACAGGCATTGCTGATCATCCTTGGCGTTGTTCGCCGCAAGGCGCTCCTCGCTACTCATGCAGCCGCCCAGCAGCAACGCTAGCAAGATGGCTCTGGTCATTTCCCAGCCCCGTGTCAAAGAAAGGAGCGATTATGGCCGATGCAACCGATGCTTGTCAAAAGCCTTTAGACCGGGATTAGGCAGATCCAGCCCTTGGTCATTTCGTGTTTCGATACCCCATCGCCGCAATCTGCGGCTTTCCTCTATCGAAGTCTGGCCGCACCTCGGCGCCGCGCTTGCCGCAGACCTTGCAGACGAACTGTGCCTCGATATCGGAGAGCCGCAGCCCGCGTCTAAGGTTACGCTATGGCTGCACCGGTAGTCCGCGCAATAGACCAGGACGCCATGCAGGCCCATCTCTCGCATGTCGCCGAAGTTGATCTTCTGAGGCCGCATGCCCGCATCAAAGCTGCGCCGCGCGGTCCCTGCAAATTATCAATCCCTTGAGCCGCGGAACGGACCCTAGGCCCCGCCGGTAGGGGATGTGGACAATTCGCGCGGACGAGACGAACAACCAGAAGGAGACACGAGCTATTTGCAAGTCCGAAAAATCGTTGCTTAATCGCGGTCGAGCGGGGGAGGAATGAAATGAGGGGCTGCGGTCGTTTGCTTTGCAGCATTTTTGCGTGCCCACTCGCAGGATGCGTGTCCGATGGCAATGGCAACACCCCCCTAGTTCAAGCAACGGTCTTCAAACAGGCTTCGGTCGTGTATCACACAGGCGATATTATCTAGGTCGCTTACTACGCGAGCCTTATGAACGGTGCTACGAGTTGCCCTTGCAATCAGGCGCGCCAAGCAGGTCTAGTTTGCCCCCAATGCGTTGGCAGCTAGCTTAATCAGTTCAGCGGACACTAAAGAAGCTTCAGATTACCAAGACGGTCGACACGACACCCCTTCTGCGGATCATTGACTGACAGCGCCGTCGCCGGCCTATTCGGAAATCAACTTTTGCAGCGGAACAGAAAGAGCATCGGCGATCCGGGCCATAACCATCAAGCTGGGATTGCGTCGGCCACGTTCAATGCCACCAACGTAAGTTAGATCGATCTCAGCCGCGAAGGCCAACTCTTCTTGAGTTAGCCCTTTCTGCTGCCGCAACCTTCTAACGTTCACACCGACAATCGCTGGCCAATTCCTCATTGCAACATGAGGGCCTCTAAGGCATATAGTCTCTAGGGATTATAGTCTCTATTGGGAAAATATCCGAAGCAGCTTCCGTTCGTGTCGTTCCTTGCAGGTTGGTTCTGATGCAACGCTTCATCGTCGCGACCGCACGAATTTCCGCATTAGCTGGCGTTGTCCTCTCGACCCTCGCCGGTGCAGTTTTCGCACCCTTCGGCCCTATGATCGTTTTGGGGGTTATCGGTGCAATGCTTGCCGGCGCGATCGCCGGCTTTATCTTCAGTTCGCTCTGCGCGGCTATCCTCTTTACTCAAATCGAAATCGCCAACAATACTCGCAGATCTCTACAGCTACTCGAGCAGAGCGCTGGCAGTGAGGGCCCGCGACAATTCCGCTTCAAAAATGGTGAGGCGCTCTCTGGGGCAGCGAAAGCTGCGCTTCGAGACGCGCGGGGCGCAGGCTACCGCGTCACCATGAGTGATGACGGTGAGATTGAGATAACGGGCCGGGACATCGAGCCGTTCGTCTGCGCAAGTAGCAGCGATATTGCTCAATTCTCTGTGTGGCTGAAGCGAAAGTCGTGAGGCGTAGGTGGGGCGCTCTGTTGCTGCGAACGACACGGTGAAAATGTGGATCATTCGTTGATTGCAGAGCGGCAGGAACGTGCTCAGGAAGAGGGCTGAGACGGTCTACTTTCTCCGACAATTCACTTGCACTCGGTAGAGACCACGTATCGTAAGCAAGCCGATGACACGGCAGTCGAACCGCTTTGTGCGATTCTTCCCAGAGCAGCGGCGAGGCACGCTGGTGCGGTGAGGGAGCCGCCTAGCTCAGGTGGCGAAGCCGCATTGAGAGCTGATGACCTGCAAGGTGCAAGGCGAATTGCCCCACATCGCCAGTCGGTGTGGGGCAATAAACTGTTTCCAGAGATGAACTGGGGGCCGAGATGCCGTCATCGTGACGGTCTCGCTTTCCACTTGCAAATAGCCGGAGGCAGCTATCGTAGCCGCAATAGGAATGCGGGGCGCGGACAGATATGACGATAGAACATGAAGACTTAGGGAAACTCTCGAGCGAGGTGATGTCTTTCGAGATAGACGCCTGGATTGCAAACAGCCTGCTACAAAAATCCATTCGGCGCGGAGAAGTCGAGACCGCTCAAAGAGCCGCGATGACGTTTCTACGAAGCCGTGGGCCAGCGATCTGGCGGAGATTTGTGCTCATCGCGTTCGAAGATGTCGGCATCGGTTCTACGGAGTGCTTAGAGGCAGCTGTTAGAGCCTTGAACAGCAATTCCGGCGCGGGCGCGAGGGGCAACGAGCTTCTCGTTTCGGATCTGGCGCAGCAGCTCGCGACGGCTCCGAAGAGCCGGGCGGCTGAGCATCTCATCACGGTAGCCAAGTATCACCACTCGCTAGAATCCGATCGAGTGTCTCCTGAACAAAAATTCGTTGCGGAAGTGTGTTCGTTGGTCACAAGTGCGGACTGCCAGCCTGAGATGCGAGCGCTAGCGCTGTGGCAAGCTTCGCGGAAGGGCCCCGGCAAGGCGGAGCGGATCACACAACTGCTGGCTGGCTGTGAAGACGCCGGAGTGCCGAGCGCTCTGATCGAAGCGACACGGACCGCGGTCCGTAAGGTCGATGACCCAATTATACTCATGGTTCCATTGGCCTGGTTGTTAGCAGTTCGAGGCCGCCAAATCGTGAGTGGCGTCCTTCCTCCTGCGGTGCTCATAGGTGACATCCCCTCATACGCCTTGGACAAGCACACGCTAGCGGGTCGTCGTGCAATCAGAGAATTAGTTAAGTGCAGCACCGTGCTTCGCGCTTGCCTGACCAAGTATGCTCTGCGGGACTGCTGGAACGAAGCAGCCTATATGGCCGCCTTCTACACTGATGCAGCGTCCCTAGCCAAAAAGCTGACGTGGAGAGGGGCCGGAGAGCTCGAGTCTCTCGCCATCGAGGCCGATCTGATGAGGACTGGGATAAGCCCAGAAGGTGTCCAACCCGTATTGCAAACTCTTCAAAAAACTTTGGATCATTTGGACGAACTGCGCACGGAGGTCTATCTGCGGCATCGGAAGTTGTCTCTACAAGGGAGGGCCCGATGAGCGCCTCTGATAACAATCACTTATCAGAGGCCGTCGGCGAGCTCCTGCCGAGGTTGGGGGCGTCGTCGGTTGCACATACAGCCACGGATCGCCTTCGGGCCCTTCTCTTGCTTTCACGCGCCAAGAACACAAAAAGGGCCTACCGGTCGGACCTCCTGCAGTATCTAGGCTCCGGCTTTGAACTGCCAGCGCGTTCGGAAGATGTCGCGCTTTATGTTGCACAAGAGTCGGAACGCCTCGCTCCCGCGACTCTCGCCAGACGGTTAGTTGCCATCGGCCAATGGCATCGTGCGCACGACCTGTCAGACCCCTGTAAGGGCGAGCTGGTTCGTCTCGCCATCCGTGGGGTTCGACGACTAACTGGCGTAAGACAGCGCCAAGCGGCCCCCATTACACCGCTACATCTTGCATCGATCTGTGACCGAACAGGAAGCGCAGCGCGAGAAGTACGTGACCGAGCAATTCTTCTAGTCGGCTTTCATGGAGCGTTTCGTCGATCGGAACTGGCCGGGATGCAATGGGAGCACGTTCGACAGATGGAGACGAAATTCAAAGTCGAGCTCGAGCGGGGTAAGACGGACCAAGAGCGAAGGGGGCGCACCGTCCTGATTGAGAATGCAGCCGTAGCAAGCGCCTTGGTTGCGTGGCGACGGATAGCCAGGGTTGGTAGCGGTCCGATCTTTACGGCGATAATCGGCAAAGAACGCGTGTCCGAATGGGGGCTTTCGGGAGAGGCGATCAACTTTGTGGTGAAGCGACGTCTGGCCGAGATCGGCATTTGCCCCGACAGGTACTCGGGGCACAGCCTACGATCAGGGTATGTGACGCAAGCTGTCCACGAAGGCGTGCCTCGCTGGAGAATTCGACGGCAAACCGGCCATGCAAGCGATCAAATGTTGGACCGGTACATTCGCTCGATAGATCAGGAAGGATAGTGCGGGAGTTCAGACGCGCAGCATGGTCTGGAGATAACGCATTTTTCTTATCCTCCTGAGAACATTCAGAGGGTTCTGCACCTTTCGGGCGCCTCCTACGCAAAGAGGTGACCCATGAATCTTGAAGCACTTTCCAACGAAGATCTCACTGCGCTCAAGGATAAGGTGATTGCGGCCCTGGCCCAGCACATGACGCGCATCACCGCTCGGAAGCTTCTGAGGCTCTGGCAAGCGCTTGAGGCGCATGATTGGTTCGTCCTACCCCTGTCGATGGACGTTTATCGGGAGTATCACCGCGGCGCCAAGACCTGGGAGCGGAAGTACGGCACTTATGCCGACCCGCTCCTGGCGTTCTTGGCGTCGAAAGGCCTCGAGCCGGGAGAGTTCATGCTTGCGGGGACGGAGTGGTTTCGTCGGGTTCTTGTAAGGCTTGCAGAACTTCAAGCTCTTGTAGCGATTGGCAGGCCCGCTCGCTGAATTTGTGCGCCAAGATTGGCAGATCGATAGATATAAGCTGGACGTGGGGGCTTTGCTCCCTAAGAACGTCAGCAAGCTCAACGATTTGCTGCAAGGCCGTCCGAACAATCTCAGTCGGTGTCATCTATGTCTCCACGAGCTTGCTCGCGGGACGACCCGGTGTTTTCGGTATTGCTGGCTGGATTCGAGCGCGATTGCACCAAGGCCGCCACGAGGGCTGTTTTTCCCGGGTGCAACGAGCGTGCAGGAGTGGGGCTCCTACACGCGAGGTCTAATACTTGGTGCTCATAGTTTATAAACTATCCGCGTTCGTTGGAATTGTCAATAATTGCAGAGCGACGTGGGCTGCGGATACTTGAGTTGCGCAAAGCCGGGAGAGTCGGGCAACTGCACTGACATCGCGTTCACCAAGAAGGCTGAACGGGCCAAGGCCGGTATCCACTCGACCATGTTCGCTTGCAACCTGATGAGCGCCGAGGGCAAGGCGTTTTTCTTGCTGGATGATGGACATTTCTCGATACTCGGTTCGACCAGTGGTGAGCTGGGCCGAGGGTGGTTGCTGAGAGTTTTAGTCCTCTGAGATGCCCAGAGCCGGGCCGAAGGCCGGGTTGACGACGTAGAATGCATCTCCCTTGGCTCTGGAAGCTCGGATTTCGAGCACCTTCAGGTCGTAGTTCACGTCGAAGATGAAGTACTCGTCGTCTTTGATCCTTACACCCAAGACGCCGTAGTAGATAAGAAATTCAAGCAAGCGCTTGTGCTCTGACTCGTCGACACCTGCTTCTTTGAAGATCACCTCGATCTCAGCCGCCGTCATGGCCTTCTTCGAGTCCATGAAGTGGTAGAGCAAGTCCTTTGCACTGGGGAAAACCTGTGTCAGTTCTGCATCGAGCTCCTGAAGCAGATCCGATGAGTAGGTCTTGAGGCCCTTTTCGATATCCGTATCGCTGATGATATCGCGGTTGAAGTTCGTGGCAAAGCCTCGGCAGTGATTGAAAATCTTGAGCAGATTGCGGGGGCGCATCAACGTGCGCCGGATCAGGTATGAGGAGGTGTCCTCGCCGCGGTAGTGCGAGATACACAGCTCGTGCCAGATATCGTGAAAACTGGCATCCGAATGATCGGTATGCATGCCCGAGACCAAGCGAAGGCGCAGCATCTCACGAAGCATGTCTGGATCGTTCCAGTCCAGCGTGGCCCTCATCTCCTTGCCGAAGTCAGGCGTGTTCCTCATCAGATGGTCGTACACGTCGTTGCGGACGAAGACGATGCAATGGACGACATTGCCTTCCTTCCGCATCTCGCGTTCAACTTTGCGCCCCGCATCGACCAAACAACGAAGAATGGTAGCGTCAATAACGTCGACACCTTGTGTGCTCCAGCCTTTGTCTAGGTTGTCGAACAGAACCCAGACGGCCTCCTTCTTCCGGAGGTAGTTCGTGATGATCTCGCGGAGCTGCCGGATGTCGTGCTGATAGACAAGTTCAGTGACTTCGCCGGCATTCAGGCGGCGAGTATCCTGACGCCCATATTTCTCCTGATATCGGGTCGAGAGCCGCTCCGAAAGAACAGACAGACGCTCTGAGAAGTCACCTTCAGGCGAAAAATTGAGAGCGTTGTAAATCCCGCTCAATTCACGGTATGCATCGTGAATGTCTGGATTGTATCGATGCGCGCGCTGATCTTTCTCCAGCAGCTTGTAAGCAATCTCCAGATAGATGAGATATTCCCAGAACGCGATAATGAGGTGCTGCCTGGCGCCTTCGGAAAGATATTCGAGGATATCCTCCTTCATCCGGATGAGCTGATATCCCTCTGGCTTTAGGTCGAGAACGATGTTTCGACGATCGGCGCGAATCTTGTCGCGCAAGCTGATGAATAGGGCGGTTTTCCCAGATCCTTTGCGACCCACCACAAGGTTGACTTCGCCGTTGATGGCGCGGTCGTACTGGTCGATCTTCAGATAATACCGATCAAGTGTGTTCATTTCGTTTTCGGCGCGCGGGTCGCCGATGCTCATCGATTGGAGCAGCGATGTCCGGTCGATACCAGACGGCTCGACCTGCGCGGAGTATTCGACGATGCGAGGGCAGAAATCGGCGACGAAGTCGTGAATGTCGGACAGATGGTGCCAGCGCTTGGCATCATCTCGGACATCCAACGGGACATCATAAGTTGAGGGTGCAAGCAGAAGCTTCGGCTTGCCCATCCCGTCGCACAATCCGGCAATGAACATGCAGCGGATGTTGTGGGCTTCGGAGCCGTCCTGAGCGGGATCTTGCATGGGAATGAAGACGCCCGATGATGCCGCGACTTGGCGAATGGCGTCAGTCGCGGACAGCCGGGTATCCTCGTCCGGGGTGAAGCTGCGATACCGTCCGTACCCAGCCTTCTTGATGCGCGACACCATCACACCGATGTCTTGCCGTCGGTCAGGGGGCTCGATCAGGTATACGGGAGATTTTCGGTCTAAGGCTTTCGAGAAGCTGAGGGGCGTTGCGTCGATGTGCGCAGCCAACCTGTCTTTCAACTCGTCGAATGTGTCGTATTCGAAGTAGCCAAGCGTGTCGAAGATGCCGACCGCCTTGGCGATCAGCTTATCGCCTTCGGTTCCCTTATGCCGAATCAGAAAGGCACGTTTATCCATCCCGACCGCATACCCGATCTCGTAGACCACATTCAGGTTGAGATAGGTGATGTCGGCGACGAGGTAGGGGGACTCGCCGATCTTCTCCAGGATGGGAGAGACAAGCGGAGTGCCGGGCACGTCATTGAAAGGCCAAGGCTCGTAAATGACCGGCAGCGCCTGAAGCGCGTTGGCCTTGCGCACTGCATCAAGAATTCCTTCCGCCAAGGGCTTATCCTTGGAGGCATAGGCGACGAACGTCTTCTGGCGAGTAGCCATCTCAGGCCTTCAGGATGCAGCGAATCGCTCTATGTTTGCCAACCCCTCGGTAGATTGCAACGGAAGTTGTCAACATACGAACGGCTGTGCGCATAATACATGACGGCTAAGAGCGGCATTAGATTAGCGGGCAGAGCTCGGATGGCCGGCTCATTGGTGCGCCTTTCAAGCCTGGGCGGTCCGGCAATCCTTATCAGACCTCCAAGTGGGAGTTGCCGCAGGTCGTCTGGATCGCCTCGAAAAGAAGGCTGACCTAACACATCGAGAAGCCTAAGGGCCCGACGATTCCTGACATGACGTTCGAGCTCTGCGGCAGCGTTAGTTCGAGGGTCTTAAGAAAGGTTGAGTGTGCAAACTGCTCAAAGCGGCAAATAGAGCTACCGGTTCAACGGATGCTGCGGCGGCAGAAGCCTTAGATGCTGGCCTTCCTGATGCAGATACCACACCGCGTCTGATACATTTCCGGGCGTAACCGTCTTAATAGCGATCGGTAGACGATTAACAGATTGAAGCAAGCTGGAAGGAAATCTCAGCAACACCGCAGGCAGATTTACATCGATCTCTTTAAAGATGGGCAGGTTGGGCGGGGAAATGATGCTATAGGAGAGCGCATGCTTCGGATTTCCATTCTGATGGATAACGCCCATTCGGTCGTAGCCGTTGCTTTCTGAGATGGTGATCTCGGTCGAAACGGCGATCTGCACGACGACATGGAAAGCGGGCTGATCTGAATTATTGCCGACGGCGACCCGAAGGGCCAATGGCTCTGATAGCTCTTGATGTGCGCCAAGCTGGATCGACGCGTTGTCCCCCCGCGGCAACAGTAGTTTCAAGAACAGGTCAGGCCTAGTTGTTCTCCGCATGATGTCGCGGATCTCGTAGTCTTCCATCGCGCTCGATTGGAAGTTTTGTCGCTTGTAATATTTTTTATCGGGGGCCTGGTGCGCGCCGCGGCTTGTCGATTGGGGAATGGTGATGACGTAGCTGTAGCCCGTCTCCAATTTGATTGGCGTGATAATGAGGCCCTGGATGCGCGGTTGGACGTTCGAATCTATGACCTGCTCGATCCATTCCCGGCTGACGACCGAGTTTCCATCGTCGACCCTAACGGGCTTTTGGTTCTTCTCCTCGATGCCGTAGACAATCTGCCCTCCGGCCGAATTGGCCATGGCGGACACGTCCTTGCAAAGTTCATCTCGTGCCTTGCTTTCCTTTGAGAGAGCTGGGGAGGCTTTGTAGTCGAGGATGAGGCTCTCCTCTAACCCCTCGTCCACCAGACGTTGTAGGTCGGCCTTAGTTTTTAGGTCCAGCATGTTTGTGGCCGAAATCCCTGATGTTGAGACCGCATCTCGTAATCATAAATGTGTGCACAGTGTGTGCATAGGGTAGTTCGCTTTGCGGTCTCCCGATTCAAAAGCGGCGATATGTTATTGAATTTGTTGGTGAGCGCGCTGTTCTCCGCGCTATGCACGTAAGCGCTTGACTAGGTGGCGGTTTCTTCGCGCGACAGTTCGGACCACCGGGATAACAGCCGTAACCGCGAAGCTGCTACCCCCGCCGAGCGCGCACCGCCGGAAGATTGGCGAATTCGTCCCCGGCTGCAATTTTTCGCGGTACCGCGCGAGATATTTTCTAACGTTCTCGCGGAAACGTGATTGACAGCCACGGCGTTCCGCTGGTCCTACGAGCCCGACAGAGCGCTGTTCGGACAGCTTGCCGCTATTCGACTTGTGGTCGCCGAGCGCCAACCACTTGCGCCCCTCCGGCGTCGTTAGCGCCTTGGCAATGCCGTCCCGCGACACGGCTTGCCGGAACGCCGCGCCGATCGCCTGAGGGCTTCCGGGCGCCGGGGTTGGCGTCACGGCGGGGAGGGCGCTGCCTGTCTTGAGTGCGACCGCTCGCGACTCCACAGCGCTCGATGTTCCGCGCGCGGCGAGTAGCGATTGACCGGCTGCGACCATGCAGCGCTGTGCAGGCGATAGAGCCCACGCTGCCATCTTCGGCGCTGCCACCGCTTCCTCCGCCTGCGCACGGAATGCGGGGTCGTCGTTCGGAAGCTGCTCGGCCCTCACGCCCGCAATCGCCAACGCGCGGTCAACCGCCACGCCAGCCGCGAGCAGCGCGAGGAGCTTCCACTTCGGCTCCAGCGCGGCTGCGGTGTCGGCCTTCACCGCGTCCACTGCCATGGTCTCGTGCTGCATGCCGCCGCCGCCCTTCTAGGCCGCACGCCATCGCCAGCTTGCTCGACGCGGCCGCGCCGCTGCCGGCAATAAACTTCACCACGCGCAACGCGGGCGGCGATTGGTCACCGCGGCCAATCGGCCCACTTGCCATCTGCAACGGGGTCTCGTCTGTCGCAGTGCCGAACAGCTCGCGCGTCTCGCGTTCCATAGCCACCGCAGTACCAATCCGCATGTTATCGACGACGCGGACCGGGGTGCCCAGCACGTTTGCTAGCGACAACCACGCAACCGCCTTTGAGATGGGCCGCGCGTCCGGGTCTGCCAATGTCGCGAGGTGGCGTGCCTTCTCACGGGCGATGTCGTCACCAATACTGCGGCGCATCTCGGCATCCGGCACCGTGTCGCCCATGGAGGGCAGGACGTCGTCATCGCTCTCGGCAGGGCGACCGCCGTTCACGTGCCAAGCATCGTCGCCGGCAGGGTCGAAACCGGCAGCCATGATGACGCCGCGCTCTTGGTCCTTCAGCACGTGCGCCTTGCGGACCTCCGCACGCATGGCCGCGATGTCGGCAGCGTTGCGCCTGCGACCGCGGGCTTCGTTCTCGGCGGCGCAATTCGCGGTCTGGCGGTCACGATAGGCGAAGACGTTCCGCCAGACTGCGGCGTCGGAACTGCGCTGTAGCGGGCCGCTGGGCTTGGCTGACTTCGCCGTACTTAAACGGACCACCTTGCCCGTGCTGTCCTTCCACGTACCCGACTTCATCCCGGCGAGGTCGCCAGATGCGGCGGCTAGTTCTTCGGCTGTGACCTTGTCCATGTTGTCTTTCTTTGCCACGTGGTTCGTCCTCTTCTCCTGTTACTCGCTCTCGCCTTTCGACCGGCGCCACTGCGTTGAGCGCGACGACGCAGCCGGGTCTTTTTGCCGTCCGGCCTTTGGCAGCTCCTCGCCCGTGCCGAGTGCATCCACGAGCATTTGAGCAGCCTCGGTGGCCATCGCATGCCCCGCTTTCTCTGCTCGGCGCGCGAGCTTGCCGGCCGCCTTGTCGGGCAGCGTCACCTTGATTTGCTTCGCCATATCGCTCCTCGTTTCAAATCAAAGTACCTGAAATGACACGCGGGTGCAAGGTCGCTATGGGCGTTTCAAAAAAAACAATTTGAGACGTGGCTGCCCGACAGCATGACCTCCATACTTCAGCGCTTCGCTGCCGTACCGATGACCGCCGCTGATGCCGCTGCGCTGACGCGACCGCCGCGAACATCCTGCACCGGTCGTCGGACGGACAATAGCTCGTGTTGCGCGTTCGTCGCGTGCGGGCTCAGTGCCGCGGTCTTGTCGCAACCGTTTTGGGCGGGCCGCTGCCGGGCGACGACACCACGCCGCGCGCAATCCGCGTGCTCGCGGACACCGCTGACCGCACTCTCTCCCGCGCCGGTGGGGCTGAACTAAAGGGGCAAGCTGTCATTATCGATGGTGACACGCTCGAGGCTTTGCTTTCGCAGGCGGCTGGTCTAAATCGGATTCATGGACAAGGAGACCAGCTACGAAGATCGACACGCGCTGCCGCCGCCCCTCATGGCGGCGGTCGAGAAATTCGATGCCTGGTCGAAGAAGCAGCAGCTGATTGAGCAGAACGCGGCCACTCCGATCGTGCCGCTCTATCACTACACCGGCGAGGAGGCGCTGGTCGGAATCCTGCGGCAAGAGAAGCTCTGGTACTTCAGTCATCTTCACCAGAGTGATCCAAAGGAATTCGAGTATTCTCTGGCATGCGCTCTCGACGTCATTCGGCAGGTCGGCAAGTCGGATGACTTCTGGACCAAGCATTTTTGCGGCTGTATCGAGGACATGCTGGTAACGAACGGGCTGGCCAGTCCGTTCGACTTCTACCTGTTCAGCTTCAGCCGGCATCGCGACGACCCGGGGCAGTGGCGCCAGTACGGGAAGAACGGCCAGGGCTTCGCTATTGGCGTGGCGCCCGTCCTGCTTCAGCCGGACACAGATGTGCTCAGCCCACAGGCGAACGAGAACCTGCACATTGGCCGGGTGATCTACGGCGATCGTGAGACGAATTCCCGGCACAGGCAGGTGATCAAGAAGGCGGCAGCTATTACAAGCCAGGTCGCTCGGCGCAACCGCCAATGGATAGACCTCGTGCGGCCGGTTCCTTACCTGGCGGCCATGGCGCGCGATGTTTTGGCCTCGCACCTGATCTGGAACTGCCTGACGGCCAAGGAAATGAAATTCGCCAACGAGCGTGAGGTGCGCGGCATCGTGATGGGGGTCCGCGAGCGGTTCGACGCGCACCGGAAGACGCTGGGCACGCGCGCATACATCGAGGTGCCATTGCGCTTGAGAACACCGGGCGGGATCGCGGAAATCTTTGTCGGGCCCAACGCACCGGCCGACGCCGAGGGAAAAGTCAGGGCCCTGCTCAAGGCGGAAGGTTATGCAGAGTTGATTCCTGTAATCCGCTCTTCGGCTGTTGTTTAAGGCGAGCTGGCCTACAGCCAATACCAAGGCCACGCGAGCACGGCGACCAGGTGGGAAATGCCGATGCCCGTATTGCAGAAGATCGAGATGATCGTCTTGGTGGTCGTCGCGCAGGTCACGCGGCTAACGAAGAACGAAAAAGCAATAGAGTGCAGCGCGCCAATCATGACGTACACCGTAAAGAAACTGTAAGCTCCCATGCCAAGTAGATCGGTGAACTGTGCTCGCGAGCGCGCAGCGACTTCACGCGCCGGTGCCGCAACGGTCAGCCTTTGAGAAGGTGAACTGACGCCCGCGGGCTGCGGCCGAGGTTGCGGACTGACAGGTGGTGACGGGCGGGGCCGCGGCGCCGGCGAAACGGGCGGCTCCTTCGGACGCGGGCGCGGAGGGGATGGGCGCACGATCGGCTCGGGCGCGGGCGGAGCAGGACGTACAGGCTCAACGACGGTCTCCGGAACGTCGATGTCAGGAAAGTCCGGCGGATCGACAGGAGCTGGTCGCTGCGCAGGCCGAGGCTGCGGCGGCGCCGGAACGACTTCACACCTGTGAGGTTCGTTGTTCTCAAACGCAACGTATCGCCCATGCGGCATTTGCCGCATAGAGATCCAACGGTCGCAATAGCGACAGCGGCGCGGGTAGGAATTAGCCATGCAGCCCCGCCTGGGCGAGGAACGTGCTCGGCGGCACCCGGGTCTTACAGGAGGTCTTGAGGTAGCTGACGATCAGATTGGAGGAGGCGCGGGTCAGCGCGACATAGAACAGGCGCCGCTCATCCTCAACGGGCGCGCGCTTGTGCGGAATAAGGCCTTCGTTGCAGCTGGTCAGGATGACCGTGTGCCATTGCAGGCCCTTCGCCTTGAAATACGTGGCCAGCGCGACGCCATCTTTCTCGTCACCGGCCTTGGCTTCCTTGGCCCGCTTGAGTGCGTCGTCGACTGTATCCACGAACGCGTCAACCCGGCCGCGAAAGCTGGCCGCCAGTTCGTAGACCTCGCCGAGCGGCACTTCGTTGTCGACGACGTCTTCGAGGCTGCCCACCATGCCGCGCAGACCCCGGAAATCTTTGGCCAGGATGTCGAGCGTCTTGAACAGGGAGGGCGCTTTGACGACCTCCTGCATCACGGCGGCAAACCGGCTCTGCCGCAGTTTCGGCAGGAGCGCCAGCACCGATCGGCTGGAGAGAGCGTCAAAGAAGGACGGAGCGGTGTCGAAGGCCCGCTCGAGCCGTGCTAGAATCCGTTCATCGACGTACTGGAAATAGGATCGCAAGCTGAGCACGGTATCGGCCGAGTAAGGCTGCTGACCCTTGTTCAGCGCGAGCTTGGCGCGCAGGACACCAAGGAGCTTTTCCAGTTCGTCGTTGTGCAGGATGTTGTCCTGCTCCCGGACATTGTAGGGGATGTCGCGCAAGATGAACTGTAACTGGATAGGTAGGCTTTGGGCGTTGGTGCGGTAGAGAACGGCGAAATCAGAAGGCCGGAGATCCCTGTTGCGCCTGCGCACCCGCTCGATCGTTGAGGCGATCATCTTGGCTTCGGCGGTGGCCGTGGTGGATTCGATGATCTTGATTGTGGCGTCGTCGACGCGATGAGCAATGGGATTTTTCTCAACGCGCCACTGATTGTGCCGGATCAGGCGCGTCGCGTGATCGACGATATTGCGTGGACAGCGGTAGTTGCGTTTGAGCTCGAAGTTCTCGACTGGACGGCCGAGGTGCTTTTCCAGCTCGATGATGTAGCGGGGCGTGCAGCCCCGGAAACCATAGATGGCCTGGTCGTCGTCGCCGGTGATGACCAGTCGGGCCTGCTGGGCGATGAGCGCCACGAAGGCGAAATCCAGCTCGTTGATGTCCTGGAACTCATCGACGATGATCTCGTCGAATTGGCGCTGTACCAGCGGCAGCACGCTGGCGGAGGCCTCAAGACATCTCAGGGCGCGGAGCTTCTGGTCGTCGAAGTCCATGCGGTGCTCGCGTTGAAGCAGGCGCTCGTACTCCTTGAACATCCAATGGACAGCCTGGATAACGAATTTCTTCTCTTCGGAGGTCGACCCGGCCTGGAAGAAGACCTGGGCGCTCTTGCTCGTGAGCATGAAGTCCGCAAGTTTTTGCGGCACTGCGGCACGGGGATCGAACAGGGCGTTCTTCAGCAGACCGAAGAACTCACTGTAGAACCGGTATCGCAACGAGGCCGGGAGCGCATCATGGCGTTTCCGCCCCTCGTCTGTCGACGCCAGCGTCTCCTTCAGCTCCTTGATCAGCCGCCAGACGCGGGGCGCCTCGATGATCTGCTTGTGCTCGGCCTGAAAGTGCTCGCGCAGAAGCCGGTAGCCGAAGGCATTGAGCGTGCTGATCTGAAAGTTTTGGTGAGGTGCGGACAGGGCAGCGAGCTGTTCGGTGACCTTCTCGCGTAACGCGGTCACCGCGGAGTTGTCGAACGTCAGACAGAGGATGCGCTCGGGCCGGGTGCCTTTCTTGGCGAGGTGGAGGACCCGGTTGATGATCGTCTGGGTCTTTCCTGACCCGGCCGGGGCGATGAGCCGCAGCGTTTGGTGCGGCGCGTGAATGAGGGACAACTGGTCATCGTCGGCCGCAGGCTGAAAGGCCTTGAGGGCGGGCCGTGCATCCACGTCGACTTCCCGCAACCGCTGCTCAAGCTGTTGTTCGAGCTCCTCCCGGACATCGAAGTTGGCGAACTCGTCGTCCAACGACAGCGTCGACCTGATGGTCGTGACGGTACCCATGGGTGGTCTCTCGCAACCGGATAAACAATCAATAAAGGCAATAAGAAACAGCCATTTAGATCAACCAGGCGTTGCTTTGGCAAGCAAATTCCCACGCCTGACGTGAAATCGCCCCACACCGTTGCCGGTGGCGCTGCAATCTAAAAGCGGATTATAGCCTCGCTAGATTGATCGTTCGTCTATCCATCCTGTACTTTGGACCGTCAGCCTAGTTGCTTCCACCGACGTTTCCCGAACGAATCCTACAAGCAAAGCGGCCTCTTGGGGTCGGACGTGGAGTCTGAATTGTCGAGCAAGCTCACCCAAGGCATACGCGGCAGCCTACGCAAGCGGGTTCGCCGAGAGATCAGAGAGCATATGCGCGAAAACCGCGCGATACGGCGCGCCCGTTATTCCCTTTTTCAGCGGACGTCGCGCTTCGTTATCGTCGGCCGCTCGCTTCCAGCGTTTCTCGCCACTTATCTGCTCGTTGATCTTGCGCTGACCGCCGCCGAGATTCTTGTCAATCTCTATTGTCCTCAGCTGCTGCCCGGCTGGACGGCGCCTGAGACGAAAGGCGTTCTCAAAGATTTTGCCAGCTACTTGATCGCCGCGCAGGTCGGCCTGCTTGGCATTGTGTCCGTTGCCATTGGCATCGTCACTTTGATCTCACAACGCGATGATCGGTCTTCTACGAATACTGATATTCGTCTCTACTATATGGAGTCATTGGCCTACGAGGTCGTTCTTAGCGGTGCAGCACTACTAATCGTTCTGTGTACGCAGCTTCTCTGGCCCGCTCAATTTCTCACGCACCTTGCGCATCTTGGCGGCACTGATCTGTTGTTCAAGGCAATACTCACCACCTTTCATCTGTCCTGGCTTCTGCTCAATCTCGCAATTTTTGCTCAATTCGTGCTTACCACGTTGCGTTTTGTCGAGCCGAGCGCAAGGGGGCGGCTGCGTGAGCGGTATACTGCGAATGTTATCGTTCCGAACGATCTAGGGCTACGTTTGTTGCGAGCGTTCTACGGAAACGCGCCAAAAGAACTGGTGCTTGCGGCGGACAACGAACCTGCTCTCCTCGTCACCTTCGGTCATTCAATGCTGACGGAGGGCGATGTTGAACTCAGGGAGATTTTTGCCTCTCCGACATTGCTAAATGATGTATGGCTGCGCCCTCTGGGTTTTGTTCTTCGTGGGTGGTGGCGTCGCAGCGCACCAACACCGCCGCCCGACCGCCACCAGTCCAGCTTGCGCGGGCATGATGTATGGCTTTCGTTTGAGCCCTCATTTGAGGGCCGGTTGGAAGGTGAGGTGACATGGTGCCGCAGAAGGGGTGGCGTGGCTTTTCAAAGTTGGGAACGGTGGGTAATCCGTCAATGCTATCGTTTCCGCGACGACCCCGGACGAGAGAATCTGCCGAAGCCATCCGATTTTCTTGAAGAGCTTGCCGATGGGGTGATTGCGCAGATCGAACGTAACGCGATTACAGCATTCAAAGGAGCATTCGACGAGCTTACCCGATTCCACGTCTTTCTCCTTGAGGCCCACAACACGCGGACCGATCAGGGACAACCGATTAGCTTTGCGGAGGTGGGTGATTTTTGGGATGTTCCCCATCGCGAATGGCTACGGCAGTACCGGCGCCTGTTCGACAGTGCGTCGGACAAGATTGGCGTGGAGACAACGTTCATTGACTGGCTTAGTCATACCACAATGCGGCTACTGCCTGGCGACGCTGCAGAGCTTTCTCCGCCGGTGGTTACCTCACTGCTGGATTTGGGAATCCATGAGGTCATCGTATTGGAGGATTGGGTCACGCGCCGCGCGACCCTTGACGTACCGGCACACCAGGCGGCCCAGCCACGTCTGCAACTCGCAGGTTCGGAACGGCGCGCGTACGAGAGCGTCATTCGGAGCTTCACCGGCGCGTGGGAAAACGTTCTCCGCATTGCAGACAGCCTCTATGGTTTTAGAGAGCGCGAAGGCCGGCCGCGAGCCGATCTTTGGAATGCATTTAGCCGAAGCATGCCGTTTCTCGATAGGCATTTGCGTAATACAGCTTACTTGCTCGCCTCGGCAGTCTGGAACGAAGACGAAATCGGTGCCGAGTGGTATCGGGATTGCCTCCTGCGATGGTTAGATACGCTTCGTCCGGACATGCACACGGACTTTTTTCTTGCCCACCATGCGCTGTTAACCCCCGACGTTTTGTCCTTAGACTGGGCTGCCGTCGAAGCACGGGTGAACCCTTACCGCAGAGATCCTTCGCCGGACCTGCCGCCGCCCCAAGCTTTGTTCGCCGTTATTCTACGTGGCGTTTTCGACGACGTCCTGCTGGTCACGGCACTGTTGGCGCTTGCTTGGCATGTCAACGGCCAGCAATCGAGCGACATCGGCGCCCGCGCAGCCAACTTACTGCTCCGTCGCCAAGTTCTCGAAGGAGAAGGATCACGCTTTGCGCTGACCGGTTTGCAACCCCCAACCGTATTCCGCCAGCTCTTTTCGCTGATCGTCCGCACGGCGCTCGGCGAACAAGGCGGCAACGCCAGTTACGGGACGAGTCTCGATGGTCTGGTTCAGACTCTAAACGGCATGAGCGAACGCCATGTCGTTCCGGGACGTGTTTATACATCTTGGGGCTGGCGCGGCCTTGATCAGCTGCGTCTGCAAGTGCTGGCGATGCTTGCGGCAAGCCTTCCTGCGACGGGTGATGACGGCGTCGGGCCATGGGTACGGGAATTTGCCTCCAATGAAGCTCTGTTCGCTGGCGACGACGCCGTCTTTCGGCGTTTGGCTTCGACCTTGAGGGCCCATGAACAAGCCCTTGGCGAGCCGCCTAACCGTGACCTGTTTGAACGTGGCGTTCACGCGCTGACGCCCGAGGCGGACGTCGAGGCGGCGCGCACGCGTCTTCAGGCGATCTTTGCCGACGCTATTGCCGTCATTCATGAACAGAGAACCCAGCGCCTGCGCACATTGCCGATCGATCCGAAAAAGTGGAACACGCTCGTCCAAGCAGTGTCGGCCGCGCTTAGCCCAGAGCTTTATTGCTTCCGAGGCTTTCGTGTTGAAAAAGTCCAGGATGACGCGCCCGCGGTTTTAGAGTACCGCGTGAACGGTATCGACAAGTCGGTGTTCGTAACACCGTCCATGTCGTGGCAGAATACGCGCGATTTGAACCGCCTCATCCCAGAGATGTTTCGCGACTACCTCACTTCTCTCGTCTGGTATTCGCTTCGCCAAAGTCCGCGCGAGTCAATCGATGTCGGGGATGATCCCGAGAATCGATTTTGGGATGCAGTTGTTCAAAATGCTCAGCGCCTCGGCCCGGCTGCAACGCTTCTGACAAGTTATGATCCGTTTGGAGCCGTTCTGGCCCGCTGGACACACAGTCCGCCAGATCAGCGCCCAGTCGGCCGACGCATAGCGTATGTTCAAGGACATCCTAGCGGCGGCGGGACAGGTTATGTCGGAACGATCGATGACATCGAGGTCTTCACGACAAACGTCGAAGATGGTCATTCTTATCTATTCTCGGCGACCCTGCTCGATCTGATTGCATACCGTCTCGTTGCCCCGGGCGCATTCGTGACCGTTGAGTTCGAAGAAAGCGATAATCCCTGGAGCGGCACAGTCGTCGTGCGGTTCGCCCAAGAAGTCTTATGGCGAGATGGGCCGGTTCTTGATTTGATTGCGAAGGATCTGCAAACAGACGAGGACGACGTACCGGTCCCGGCGCCTTGAGGGGCTGCTGGTTCGGCGCTATCCTGCGCAATCAAGATGAAATTGCGGGGGTGAGGAAACGTGGCTGATCCATTCACTATTCGCATTTTCGTTCCGGACGGCAATCCCGAGGGTTTGCGCATCATTGACCGGATGAACTGGACGGGACTCGGCATCGCATTCCCGCGCGAAGATTGGCCGAAGATCAAAACTCGCGCCGACTTCTCGCGCTAGTCTACATCCTGATTGGTCGCGTCACGGATGACGATTTTCCAACAATTTACATCGGTCAGGGTGATGTCGTTCGTAACCGAATTGACAGCCATTTTGCCAGCAAGGATTTCTGGGGCTTCGGCAGCGGTTTTCGTATCCAACTCGACTGGTGGCCTAAACCGCGCCCACGCGACATGGTTGGAATATGCGCTGATCCAGCGAGCCCGACAGGTTGATCAAAGCCATCTCGAAAACGGCGTCGAACCGCAGGCACCTCAGCTTTCCGAAGCGGAGCGCGCCGACACCCAAGCATTCTTGCGGGAAATGCTTCAAATCCTGCCGCTGATCGGGTTGACTTGCGTCGAACAACCAAAGGCCGTCGCGCTCCCAAGAGCTCGCGCGGACAATACCGCTGCGCCGCCTATTGCCAATGGACCGGATACGGCTATCGTTCCGGCTCAACAGGAAGGCTTTGAAAAGGTCTTCATTGGTCAGAATGCGTGGTTTGCGATTCGCATCTCGGGCGGGATGCTGCAAAAGATCAAATATATTGCTGCGTAAGGGCGATGGAGGCGAGATTGTTGAATCGAAGAAATTTAATCAGCGGATTGGCAGCCTCAACCCTTTATCCGGCCGCCAGATTAACACCGGCGATCGGGCTCAGTCTTTTCGCTTCAAAGGCGCGTGCAGAACCGGTCACTATTGCTCTTGCAGTAGGCTCCTTCCTGGCTCACCAGATTGCTGCCGCGAACAGCACAGACGGGGGCCTGTCGGATCTGGCAAAGGCAAATCACGATCTTCTTCTGGTCGCCCTGGCCAAACTCGATCGGATCGAGAACCTTCTGGCTGATGTCTATAAAGCGGTGGCAAACCTTCCCAACGAGATCGATAAGATTTTGGCCCGACACGAGACACAGGATCTGCAGGCTGACCTAGCGAGCGTCATCAACGGTTATCGAGAGCTGATCAGCAACAAAGATCCCAAAGACAGCGATGCGCAATGGCTGAGCCGCAAATCAACGCAAACTCAGATTCAGAGTTACTACGCCCGCCTGCTGCAGGCCCGACAAAAAGCCGACGTCAAAAAGCTTTTTGATCCAACCACGGCTCTATTGGTCGGCCCGTCAGCGATGGTCGAAAATGGACTGCTCGTATTGTCCGGCGAATCCGCACACGGCATCAAGAAGACTCTGACTGATACGTATCTCGCTTGGCTCAACAAAATGGAAAATGCTGAGATCGTGGGGTCCGCTGCCCATTATGTTAAATCCGCTGCACAGCGGCATGCTGAGTTGTCTTCTGTTGCCAGCCAAACACCTTTGGGGCGAGGGTTCGATTTTCCCTCCGGCTCCAAGTCGTCTGCCGTGGGCCATGCCTTTGACGGAGAAACGCGGTCTGCCCTCGCGGCATGCGCGGGGTTTAACAACTCCCGCGCCGGCAGCGGTCGTTATTGTGATGACGAACGTCGGCCGGGCAATAGAAATTTTGCGCTGCTCGGTGGCGATGGCAAAGAGCTTTCAAATGACGACTATATGGCAGTATTCGGGACAACCAATCCAGATTCCAAGACCGTCCTCAAGAATGCGCAGCAAATTCTTGACAAAGGTTTCGTCTTGGCTGCTTGCACTCCCGCTGTTCCCGCGGTGACCGAGCCGCACGAGAGACTTTACCGCCGAGCTAAACTGAGTGAAGTCGAACTCGTTGACGAAAAAATGCAGCCATTGGGCGTGAAGGTATGGAGTCTAGAGGCTCTTCCCGAGACCCGCGGCGTCGCGGGGCAAGCGGACGTACCGCACGATGGATCGTGTCAGATTGTCAACGAATATTCGGACGATAGCGGAGCGCGGCTAAACCGCATGCGTTCACTAGACGCCTGGGCAGCCGGAGATCGGAATTACACAGCTTTCTCAAGCTTGCTGGATCAGATCAATACCGAACGCGCGCGCTTTGCTTTCGGCTTGCAAGCGTTGATCGCCACCCAAGCAGCCCGTCAGTCGATCGAAAAGGTCATTAGCAGCTATGGCTAGCCAACTCTTTTCGAGATCAGTTTGGGCGGCGTCGATCTTCACGGTGGTAGCTGTCACACTGTCCGCTCTTTCCGCCGAACCAGCCCAGGACGTTTGCAAGCAGAGGAGTGTCCCTGTGTGGGGTTCTGCTGGCGCAACGACCAACGACATCTGCAAGGAGGGCAAAGAGAAACCCTCCAAAGCTACAAATTTCGTTGCAGGGTTGATGCTTTGGATTAATACGCCCGGGCTCCGCGAGCAAATAACAGCTTCGGTTGCTAAGCTGGATCAAAGGGTCGAAAACCTGCTAGCAAAATCTGGTGAGCCCGGCGTGGCCGTCAAAGTCGATATTCAACACGATGTCAAACCACACACTGATGATCGTGAGTATGTTGATACGTTGAAGGCGGTCCAGCTGGTCGGCGCCGGAACGAGCCTGGAAGATGTCTGGCTCGCTACTGTTGCGTTGGGCAAAGCAAAAGACGCTGAAAGGCTGGACGACGCCCGTAGCTTTTTCCTTTGGTTCTCTCGCAAGGGCAATAACCTCGTCACCGTCGCCGTCTCTCAATGGCCTATCCAATCGAAGGCCGGACGTTTACTGGCAGAAGAAGAACTCGCCAAGGTGCAAAAGGCAGCGGTGGCGGCATCGGGCCTGTCTGCTGCGGTCGATTATCTCGAACGGATCATCACTGACAACGCTCTCAAGCAGAAGCTGCAATTCATCAAAGATGCTCAGGCTGCAGACGAAAAGAAGATTGCAGAGATTGACCGGAAACTTAACGACGCCCTTGAACAAAAGCGAAAGGCCCAGGCGATCGCCGATCAGTTCAACATGATTGGAGATGCACTTACCTTTGCAGCTCAGAAGGATACGATTAAAGCAATTTTTGGCAAAGACACGCCCGCCGAGGTGGAGCAAGCGAAAACGCCGGCTGGCCTCGTGCAGGTACTGCAGACGATAATTAAAGAGAGAGAAACTGAAATAACGACGATATCAGCAGAGAAAACGACTGTCGACAAACGACGACAAGAATATCGTAGTCAATACGTGCAAATCATCCGTGTACCGAAAGCAGACTATCCATATCAAGACGTGCCGCAACTCCAGCTGCCTTAGTCCACGAAGAAGCAGATTTCTCGGGCAGATACGTCAGAGGCGAGCTGAGATACCATTTTCAGGCTAAGCAATCAGATGAACAACCGGTCGAGTACATTTACTGTATCCATTCGGCGTAGGCCGCAGGATCACCGCTTCAGCAGTCCAGGGTTTAACTCGCGACTGTGTAAGCCAGCCCGCATCTCGCCCGCGGCAAACAGGCTCTGCTTCTTCAGTTGGCCGCAACTAAATGTCAGAGCCTTCGTTCTCAAGGAAGACCCTCATGAGCTCACGCTTGACCGATTTTAGAGATTCGGTCAGCTCCTCGGCGTCTGATGCATCCGTTAGACGGTTGAGGTATTTATCGACAGTTGAAATGGCCTCGCTTATTGCGCCGGTCGAACCAAGATATTTTACCTTCTGATACAGAGCGTCCTCGACGACGAAACGAACCTCCGAATCCGTAGCGTTTTCGAATCGATGGACGATTTCGTTTAGAACCGCAATTGCTGACTTACCATCGCCAAGAGCCTCTAATGAATCCACCTTGCGAAGCAAGACGGAAGCGATCTGCGTGCGATCCGCCTCAGGCAGCCCCGCGTACTGCTCGACTGCTAGTTCATATGATTCTAGAGCTTCAGTGTGTCGGGATAGTTCAGCAAGAATGCTCCCCCTTTGCAAGAAGGCATAAGCCCGACGCTGGAGGAGCAACTCTTCGGTTGCAGTTTGAAATTGTTCGATGAATTGGGTGAGAGTGCGTATTGCCTCATCTCGCTCCCCTTCGCCATAAAGACAATTCGCCTTCTCAATAGCAGCATCGGCGACTAGTTCTTCGAACCCGCCGTAACGCTCGCTAGAAGCGTGCGCAAGAACTGTGTCGAACAAAGGAAGAGCTTCCCTTCGCCGGTTTAGACTGATCAAAGTGCGCGCTCTGTACATACGCGCCGCCGCCGCATGGAATTTTGCAAGAGGATCATTCGAGCTGCTAAAGCGAACAAAAATCTCCTCATACAGGTTCATTGCTTCGAAGCATCGGTTCAGCGCCTGCAATATGTGGCCTCTATGTCCAAGCGCAATAGCGATATAGGAATTCGACTGATGCTGCGCTGCGGCTTTCAAGAGAACATCGACTGATTCCAGCGCCTGGTCGTAACGCTCAAGCTCCTTTAACTGTATCGTCTTGTTCAGGAGCGCCTGAAGAACCTGGGTCTCCAGCCCCTCCCGACCATTGAACATGCAAGCGATCTGGTCGTAGATCACCAGAGCATCATCCTCACGTCCGAGAGTAGTGACCACGCTTGCTTTTGCGTTGAGAGCTCGGCCGACGTCCTCCAAGAGCGAAACTTCTGAAGAGCCGGCGAAGCGATTTGCTATGTCATCATAGGTCGCGATTTCCTCTTGCCTTGAGCCAAGACTGGCCAAGGCCTCAGCCTTGCACGCAAGCGCGAATGCCAACATGTCTAAAATCCCACTGGCGGTCTCTCGGCCGAATCGCGCGAGTACATCATCGTAGATGGCCAGTTCATCTCGAACGCGCTCTAGTTTCCGCAAGCACAGAGCCTTATTAACCAGGACTCTGGCGTGCCACTCTTTGTGCTCGTCGCTCGAGCCGAGCGATACCCGTTGTTCGACCTCCGAAAACGCGTCTATCGCGTCCTTAATTTTCTTTAGTTCAAGATAGATTGCGCCAGAATAGTTCTTGCTTTTCGCCCACTCAAACTCTGAGGTTGCTGTCGAAAGCGCCTTTTTCGCACAAAACAGTGCTGCCTCATGCTCGTGAGACCTGTATTGAATTTTGACTTCCTTCCACCAATATTTGTACGGAGGTTCAAATTCGGCCGTTGGCTCGTCCCTAGCGTGACTGGCAACTGATGGTTTCTGAGTCTCGTTCTGCGGAAGGGTCTCTTGATCTCTTAGCCATTTTGCTAGATGCCGGCGAAGGTGGCGGGAAAATTCATCGGCGCTCTCGTAGTCACGATAGAGAAACCTGCGTTCATTCTGAATTCGTTCTTTAAATTCGAGCACTTTCTTGAGCTGATCGCCAGGGTCACGCAGCTGACGTTTCTCAACTTTCTTGAAGAATAAGACAAGGTCGCGGATCTTTGCCTGTCGATATAGCTCCAGCGCCAACTCCCACTCTTCGAGCGTTCCAGACGTTGGTCCATTCCCGGTCGGCGTTCCCCAGCGATCATGAAAAACGAAGACCGCATAGTCACACTTTCGCAAATCTGCATTTATCAATTCTTGTGGTCGCCCAGCCCCGCCAATTGTTTCTTCCCATCCCGTTGGGTGGAAGACCGATCCGCGCGGCTCCCCGTCACTAGCCGAATAGTCCAACAAGACCCGCCGGAAGAGCCCGCGCTCTTTATCAAGACCGGAAGGCGAGGCGATGAAAACTCTGAAATTAGTGATAAGCTGCGACATTGAGAGGCGCCGCCTTCAACAACAATCGTTTAGCAGTACTCGTTCTTGCCTGGGTGGCATAGCGCCCCCTTTGCTTGCTGAATGCTAGGTGGCTAAAACGGTGTGGATATCAAACACACTACACGAGAATATCAGATCAAATGCAACCCAGGTCAAACCCCCGATCGTGGAATTGTTGGACTTGAGTCGCATGCAGTGGGGTCTGTGGCCTTGCCGTTCCGCGCGGCGAAGACGGGATGTTGCGCACTGCGGCCATCTTGGCGAAGTGCGGGAGTGACCCGAAGTAGCGCCTTGACGGCGGGGGGCGGGCGCCCACCGCACACGCCAACACCGCC
>NZ_PPPT01000016.1 GCF_006483445.1 Bradyrhizobium guangdongense
AAGCCCGGCCATGACGGAGAAGGTAATCACGTCCCCGGCTTCTCCACCGCCCATTCGTTCCGGAACACATGCCCATCCGTATCCTTCGCCTCGGCGCGGAAATATTTTGCGCCGTTGGAGACGTAGGTGAAGCGGAGGTTGGGATCCTCCGAGATCGAGATGCCGCCGTCCATCGAAAGGATCAGGCTGTCGTCCTGGGTCAGACGCAACTGGTTGACGAAGAAGGCCGGGATATAGAGCTGCGTGACCTGGTCCATCTGCAGCCCAGAATTGTTGGGATGGCCGACCATGATCTGGGCTTCGCGGATCCGGCTTGCGGGCGCCTCGTCCGCGCGCGAGAATTGCCGGTAGCGCATCTTGCCGAGCCTGCTTTGGGCCTCTTCCGCGTTCTTGCCGGCCGGAGCCGAGCAGCCGCCGGAGGCCTTCACATAGGTCTTGCTGACATAGAGCTGGCCGTCGCTGAGCTCGGCCACCGCATGCACGTCGGTGTAATTGTTGACGCGCACGCGGGTGGAAATCTCAGTCACATTGGCATCCGGCCCGAGCTCGAACTTCGCCGCCATCGGCGCGGGGTTGCGATCGATCACTAGCGTGATCGAACGCACGCGCCGCGAGTCACCTGGTGATAGCTTCATGCGCAGCGTGACCGGCACGATGGCCGCGTCCTCGGCACGATAAGGCATCTCGATGCCGATGACGTCGCTGCCGTCGTGCATCGGCCGGTTGGCAAAAATGTCCTGGACGAGTCCGGGCCAGGGATCGTAGGCCTCCTCGGCGCGCGCGGGCATGACAAGCGCAAGGCCGAGCAGGGTGGCCAGCAATGGAAGGCGCAGCGAAATTCCATTCATGATCGCGGTCTCGCGCGGACGAAGCAGCCGGCAGCGTAGCGCGGCCGCTACTCCCATTCAATTTCCGAAAATGCTGCGGTTGCGTTCCGGGCGTTGTAATCGTCGAAGAGTTGCCAGCGCGACCGCTCGGATTCACCGGCCGTTTGAGCCGCGGCCTTGATCGGTTCGCCCTTCTGGTTGAGCGCGCGCACGTCGCCAAGCAATGTCTGGAGATAACGGCGTTCATCGGCAAGCGCCGCTGGAAAGTCGCTCACGGGACCGTGACCGGGAACCACGCGGCGTGCGGGCAGGGCCTCCAGTTCGCCGAGCACCTTCAGCCAGCCGCGGATGCTGCCGTCCATGACGGGGATATGCCTGAGGAAAACCAGGTCGCCGCCGAACAGCGTTCCCGTCGTTTCGTCCAGCACCGTCAAATCGTTGTCGCTATGTGCGGCCGGCCAAGCCCGCAGCGTCAGGCTGCGCGATCCCAGATCGAGCTTCATGCTGTCGCTGACCAGCAGCGTCGGCGGCACCATCTTGACTGCATCGATCAGCTCTTTCCCCATGATCCGGCGGAAATTATCGAGATAATACGGTCCGCGCGCGGCCAGCGCGGCCGGCAGCTTCGCGTGCCCGACGAACGTCGTGCCGGCAAATGCGGCGTTGCCAAAGACGTGATCAGGATGGCCATGGGTGTTGATGACGTAGCGGATCGGCTTGCCGGTCCGTGCCCTGATAGCGGCGAGCAGGGCCTCGCCTTCGCGAACACTGCCGCCCGTGTCGATGATTGCGACGGCGCTGTCGCCGATGATGAAGCCGACATTGGCGATGGCCCCTTCGTTCTCGCGGGTCATCAGTTGAGTTGTCCCGGAGTGCACGAAAATCCCCGGGGCTACTTCGCTCACAGGCAATTCGGCCGCCGAGACGCGTGCTAACGTCGTCAACCCCAGCAGGGCGATGCATGCGATTTTTGAAGCGAGATGGGGCACTTTTCCGCCTCAGTTCCCTTAATCCGCTGCATTGCAGTGCAGCACAATGCGAAGCCAACACCAAGCTTGGCAAACCACGGATGCGGGCTCACATCCCGTGGATAGCATTCAATGGAATTGAGGAGGAAGCGCGATGACGGAGGCCGGACGACATCGTCGCTGGTTGTTCTTGCTGTTGGTGACGGTGACGGCGTTCGTTGCCGGCGATGTCGCGCGCGCTCAGACCAGCGACACCGGCGACCTCTCTTTCGAGCTCGTCGATCCCAAGGTGCTGCGCGTCTGTGCCGATCCGCGCAACCTGCCGTTCTCGAACGAGAAGGGCGAAGGTTTTGAGAACAAGCTTGCGGAGTTTCTCGCCGAAAAGCTGCAGAAGAAGCTCGACTATGTGTTCTTCCCGCAGGCGACCGGCTTCGTGCGCATGACGCTCGGGGCGCATCGCTGCGATGTCATCATGGGCTTTCCGCAAGGCGACGACCTCGTGCAGGGCACCAATCCCTACTACCGCACGTCCTACGCGCTGGTCGCCAAGCCCGGCAGTGGTCTCGAGGACGTCGATACGTTGGAAGATCCACGGCTCAAGGGCAAGCATATCGGCATCGTCGCCGGCACGCCGCCGGCAACCAACATGGCGCTCGCGGGCCTGATGGGCGACGCGAAGCCTTATCCGCTGATGATCGACACCCGCTTCGACAATTCGGCTGACGCGATGATCAAGGACCTCGTTGCCGGCACGATCGATGCCGGCGTGCTGTGGGGCCCGATGGCGGGCTATTACGCGAAGAAGCAGGAGCAGCCGTTGCACGTCACGCCGCTGCTGAAGGAAACGAGTGGACCGAAGCTGATCTACCGCATCGGTATGGGCGTGCGTCCCGCGGACCAGAACTGGAAGCGGCAGCTCAACCGCCTGATCCAGGAGAACCAGGGCGCGATCAACAAGATCATGCTCGAATACGGCGTGCCGCTGCTCGACGAGAAGGACAAGCCGATCGGCGGAGAGGCCGCCGGGAAGGCGCCGTGAGGCGATTGATATGAGGCGACATCTCGCCGCTGCGTTCATGGCCGCCGCACTCGCGATGCCGGCGATGGCGCAGCAGCAGGAGCCGTTCGAGCCGGAAGGTTATCGCAGCGACAATTACCGTGCGCCGGTGCCGGCGACGCTTGCGGGCGCACGCGTGCTGACGACATCGGAAGCGGAAGGCATCTGGCGCGACAGGAGCGGCGCCTTCATCGACGTGATGCCGCGTCCGCCGAAGCCGAAGAACCTGCCCGCAGGCACGGTCTGGCGCGATGCGCCGCGCTTCGACATTCCCGGCAGCATCTGGCTGCCCGATACCGGCTACGGCACGCTGCCGCCGGCGATGGACGATTATTTCCGCCGCGGCCTGGAGCGCGCCTCGCACGGCAGCAAATCGGCGCTACTGGTGATCTATTGCCTCGCCGATTGCTGGATGTCGTGGAACGCCGCCAAGCGCGCGCTCGCCTACGGCTACTCCAACGTCGCCTGGTACCCCGACGGCACCGACGGCTGGGAGCGCGCCAGATTGATGACCGCAGAGGCGCAGCCCGAGCCGCGGCCGGATTAGGCCTACTTCGCCTTCTGCAGCTTGGTGATGGTCTTCGCGCCGCCGGCCTCGGTCGTTGTAAAGCTCACGCGGTCGCCGACGTGGACGGCCTCCAGCATCCCGGCGTCCTTCGCCTTGAACTCCTGCACCGGACCGCTAGCGCCGCCGCTGGCGCCGACCGTGCCGCTCTGCATCTGCTGGATCGAGATGGTGCTGTTAAGGCGGTTGATGCCGGTGATCATGCCGGTCATGTCGTCAGCGGCGTACGCGCTGGACGCGAGCATGCCGATGGCGGCTGCGCCTGCGAAGATGAATTGTCTGGTTCCCATCGAGGCCTCCCGATGACGTGGATTCCATTCGACAAGACATCCTAGATCGATTTGGTTCCGGCAGATAGCGGACGAAGGGTTAACGATTGCGGTGCCTGGCGGGAACCATTCCGGAGCCGTCAGCAGGGCTGACGCTATTCCATTTCCTGCTGGATCACCCGGCCGAGCGCGAACAGGCGCTGGTCGATCGTGGTCGGGACCTCGCAGACGAAGCGCACCACCTTGTTGCGGTCCTCGAAAATGCGGGTCTTCCAGATCAGCTCGTTGCTGAGCGCTTCGACCCTGGCCTCGTCGCGTGGCGTCGCGCTTTGCAGGGCCTGCAGCTCCAGCGTCTGATCGCGGATCTTTTCGGCGGCCTCGCGCTGCTTGCGGGTGGTGCGCTCGAGCCCGTTCATGACCTGTGAGCGCTGCGCGTTCAGCGTCTCGAACAGGCCGGCGAACAGCAGCTTTGCGTTGGTGGCCTTGTCAGCCGCGGAGCCGGCCAAAAACTCCTTCACGGACTTTTCCGCCTCGTCCATCGGCGTCTTGCGCGCCGCCAGCTTCGAGACGAGGCTGCTGACCTTGGCGTCGCTCTTCCAGGCGTCCTTGATGTCGTCGAGCGGCGGGCCGGCCCAGACGGCGGCGAGCGAGACTTCGGGAACTTTTGCTTGCGTGCAGGGCCAGTCGGGATAGCGCGGATCGGCCGCATGGCTGGCCCCGCTCGTCGCCGCGAGCGCCAATGCCGCCAGGATTGCGATCCGAAACGTCATCCTTCGCCTCCCGCGGGACCACGCCGCACCAGCCCGCGCGAGGGATCATAGGCATAGATCGCCCCGATCATGAAGACGATTGTGCAGGTCGCGACCACCGCCAGCGAGATCCAGTTGACCTGCCCGTAGAACGCAAAACGAATGAGCTCGACCGCAAGCGTGAACGGATTGGCCTCGCAGAGGTAATAGAGGTAGGGGCTGCCCTCCTGCACCCGCCAGAGCGGGTAGAGGGCGGAGGAAGCAAAGAACATCGGAAAGATCACGAAGTTCATGACACCGGCAAAATTCTCGAGCTGCTTGATGCCTGATGAAATCAGCATGCCGAGCGAACCCAGCATCAGGCCGGACAGGATCAACGCCGGCAGCACGGTGAGGTATCCGAACGACGGCGGCGAAATGTCCCAGAACCAGGCGATCACGAGGAACGCATAGACCTGGAGCAGCGACACCGCGGTGCCCGCGAGCAGCTTGCAGAACAACAGAAACCAACGCGGCAGCGGGCTGACCAGGAGCGTGCGCATGTTGCCCATCTCGCGGTCATAGACCATCGAGAGTGAGGACTGCATGCCGTTGAAAAGCTGGATCATCGCCATCAGGCCCGGCGCGATATAGACCTCGTAGAGGATATAGGTCTCGTAGGGCGGGATGATGGAAATGCCGAGCACCTGGCGGAAGCCGGCAGCGAAAATGAACAGCCACACCAGCGGCCGCACCAGCGCGGAGACAAAACGTTCGCGCTGATGCAGGAAACGCAGGCCCTCGCGCCAGACGATGCCGGCAAGGCAGGTCATGTATTCCGCCAGCGAGAAGCCGCGCGGCGCGCGATGGGTGTTGGAGTCTTGGGTGGTGATGCTGCTCACGCGCCGCCTCCCGGCATCGTCTGCGCGCCGGTCAGCCGCATGAAGGCGGTGTTGACGTCAGGCGCGCCGGCCTCGGCCAGCACGCGGGCGACCGGCCCCTTTGCTAGCACCTTGCCCTGATGCAGCACCACGAGATCGTCGTTCGCGGTGATCTCGTCGAACAGATGCGTTGCCCAGAGCACGCCGATACCTTGCTCGGTCACGAGTTGGCGGACATGGCTGATGATGTCGGCGCGCGCCTTGACGTCGAGCCCGACGGTCGGCTCGTCCAGCAGCAGCAGCCGCGGCCGGTGCAGCAGCGCGCGTGCGATCTCGAGCCGCCGCATCTGTCCGCCGGAGAGATCGCGCACCTTGCTGGCCGCGCGGTCGGAAAGCCCGATGCGGCCGAGCAGCTCGGCGGCGCGGGCAGCCGCCTCGCGGCGGCCGATGCCGTGCAGGGCGGCGTGATAGAGCAGGTTCTGCGTCAGCGACAGATCGAGATCGAGCGTGCGCTGCTGGAATACGACCCCGAGCAGTCTAAGCGCTTCGCCTGGCGTGCGGCTGATGTCATGACCGAAGATGCCGACGCGGCCGGTCTGGATGCCGAACAGGCGCGTAACGAGCGAGAACAGCGTACTCTTGCCGGCGCCATTGAGGCCGAGCAGCGCGGTGAAGCTCGCCGGCGCGACATTGAAGCTGACATCCATAAGCGCCCGCCGCGCGCCATAAGAGTGGCTGACGCCATCGATCGACAGCGCTGCCACCATGGCCGGATCTGACACCGGTGCGGTCGGGCGGGGCTCGGTAATGGGTGCAGATGTCGTCATGGCGCAATCGCAATGCCCCAGGGCAGTTCGCCGACCTGGATGGTCTTGATCACCTTTTGCGCGGCGACATCGATGACCGACACGTCGTTGGAGACGCCGTTGGTCGTGAGCAAGTATTTCTCATCCGGCGTGAACGCCATGTGCCAGACCCGCTGTCCGACCAGCAGATACTTTGTCACCTTGCGCGTCGCCGTGTCGACCACGGCAATGCGGTTGGCCGGGCCGAGCGCGACGAAGGCGGTCTTGTCGTCCTTGGTCATGCCGATGCCGACCGGCTGGATCGCCTCTTTCCGCAGGCCCGGAATCTCGAACGTGACCTTGCCGATCACCTCATGCTTCTTGGGGTCGATGATCGAGATGGTGCCGCCGATCTCGGACGAGATCCACAGCTCCGAAGCATCGTGCCTGAACTCGGCAAAGCGCGGCCGCGCGTCGACCAGCACGTTGGCGACGATCTGGCGCGTGGCGGTGTCGATGAAATGCGCCATGTTGGTCGTTTCCGACGTGTTGATCAGCGTCTTGCCGTCCGGGCTGATGGTCATGCCTTCCGGTTCGACGCCGACCTGGATATCGCCGAGTCGCGCACGCTTCTCCAGATCGATCACGGTCACCGTGTTGTCGTTCTCGTTCGCGACATAGAGAATCTTGCCGGCGGCGTCCTGCGCAAACAGCTCGGGGTCGGGTCCGGAGGGCAGGCTGTCGACGATGACTTGCGTCTTGGCGTCGATCACCTGAATGGTGTCGTCGTCGCCGACCGCGACCATCACGAATTTGCCGTCGCGCGTGAAATCGATGCCGCGCGGCCGCTGGCCGACCTTGATGGTCTTGACCACGGTCCAGCTATCCGTGTCGATGACCGACACCGTGTTGCTCTTCTCATTCGAGACATAGGCGATGAAGGCGTGCGCGGGTGCTGCCGCAAGCAGCGCTGTGGAGAGCAGGCCGACACGCCAGATTTGCGACATACGCGTCCTCACTTCAATTTGCATTTGCTCTCCGGGCGGTCATAGCCGAGCGTATCGAGCTCCGAGACCTGGTGCAAAAACCCTTCCTGCGGCGACACCGAAACCACCATGCGGCCATCGACCAGCAGGATCGGCTGGCGAAGCTGCAGGTTCCAGTCGCGCAGGGTCAGCCTTGTTCCCTTGAAGGCGGCGACCGAAAAATCCGGCCCCTTGATGAAATCGGTGACCTTCCTGGTGTCGCCCGAGTTGGTGCGCGAGGTGGCCTCTCCGATGATGCGCACGGCCGTCCAGGCCTGCATGTCCAGCGCCGTCATGCGGCGCTGGTTGAGCTTGATGAAGCGGTTTTGCATCTGCACCGCGCCCCATTGGTCCTGTGCAGCATCCCAGCTCCGCGGTACCAGGCCCGCCGAGCCCGCGACGGGGCGCGGATCCCAGGTGCGGTAGGGCAGGTAGTTGGCGAACACCTCGCTCTCGTCGGCTGCGACCAACACGTCATAGGCGGGCGCCTGCTGCGTGAAGACCGGCATCTGCCGCTGGATCAGCGTCACGCCGCTATCGGTCCGCCGTGCCCCGCCGGCATCTTCGAAGACTCGCTCCTGCACGATCTTGGCGCCGAACCGCGTCGCCGTGCGGCGCAATGCGTGGGCAAACAGCTTGTCCTCGTCATGCGAGCCGACTACGAGCAGCCAGCGCTTCCATTGTTTCCACACCAGGTATTGCCCGAGCGCATCCGCCAGCATCGCACGCGTGGGTGCCGTGTGGATGATGTTGGCGCGGCAGTCGGCCTCGCGCAGCCGCTCGTCGATCGCGCCCACGTTGAACAGCAGCGTGCCGCGCTCGCGCAGCGCATCGGCGGCTTTCAGCAGCGCATCCGCCGGCAGGTCGGCGACGATGAACGTGTTGCGCTCGGCGAGCTCTGTGGCGGCCTTGGCTACGTCGTCGCCGTCCCTCAGCCGGCGCTCTTCGAGCTTGAAGCGCTGGTTGAGGAATTTGCCGGTCGTGTTGTTGTCGTCGATCGCGAGACGGGCACCTGCGAGGCCGTCATTGTCGGCGGGCTGGTCGACCAGGGAGAGCGTCTGCTTGACGCCGGCGCGGCCGAGATAGCCGATGCCGATCTCGGTTGGGTCGGCGCCAAGTGCCTGCGTCGCCGCAAGACTCAAAGCCAGCACGCCTCCCAACCATCGCAACATGTTTCCTCCTCGAATCCTCCCCGCCTTGTAACGGTGGAGGCATTTCCTGCCTTGAAACATGACCGATTTGGCTTAGCTTGCAACCCCGCATTTCGTCGTCGCGACGCAAGAGGCAGGAATCACAATCATGCGAGCGCTGCTGCTTATTGCCTCATTGCTGCTGATGAACTCGGCCGCTCTTGCCGATCCGCCCAAGCTTGTGGTGTTCGATTTCGAGCTGATCGACACCAGCCTGCCGGGCGAGTTCTACGGCTCCAAGCCGGAATTGGTGCGGCTCGACCGCATCAGCGAGCAGCTGCGCGAGGAACTGACAAAATCCGGCAAATACCAGATGCTGGACATCGCGCCCATCAGGGATGCCGCCCGTCACGCCAATCTGCAGGCCTGCGGGGGCTGTGACCTCAAGCTAGCCGGGCAGTTGGGCGCCGATCTCGAAATCACCGGCGTGGTGCAGAAGGTCTCGAACCTGATCATCAACCTCAACATCTATCTGCGCGACGTGAAGACCGGAGCCATGATCACCGCTGCCAGCGCCGACATGCGCGGCAACACGGATGAATCCTGGACCCGTACCATGAGCTACCTCATCCGCAACCGCATTCTCGCGCCGAATTACGGGCGGCCGGAGTAGGGGCACTTCGTCCCGCGTGCACGGTGCACCCTCTCCCCTTGTGGGAGAGGGTGGCTTCGCGAAAGCGAAGCCGGGTGAGGGGTTTTCTCCGCGGATGCAGACCCCTCATCCGGCGCTTCGCGCCACCTTCTCCCACAAGGGGAGAAGGAAGAAAGGTCACGCCGTCAGTCTCGCCGCGTGCCAGTGCAGATGGTCCGCCATGAACGTCGAGATGAAGTAATAGCTGTGATCGTAGCCCGGTTGCCGGCGCAGCGTCAGCGGGATGTTGGCCTTGCTGCAGGCGGCCTGCAGCAGCTCGGGGCGGAGCTGCTCGGTCAGAAAATTGTCGGCATCGCCGTAGTCGACCAGGAAGCCGGAATATTTCGCGCCGTCCTCGATCAGCGCCACCGTGTCATGCGCGCGCCAGGTGTCGTTGTTGGGGCCGAGATAGCCGCCGAGCGCCTTGGTGCCCCAGGGGACCTGCGACGGCGCCACGATCGGCGCAAAGGCGCTCGCGGCGCGGTAGCGGTGCGGATTGCGCAGCGCGACCGTCAGTGCGCCGTGGCCGCCCATCGAATGTCCCATCACCGATTGCCGCTTGGCATCGACCGGAAAGTTGGCGGCGACGAGTTTTGGCAACTCGTCGGTGACGTAGCTCCACATGCGATAGTTTTTCGCAAACGGCGTCTCGGTGGCATCGACGTAGAAGCCGGCCCCTAAGCCGAAGTCGTAGGCGTTGTTGGCATCGCCAGGCACGTCGGCCCCGCGCGGGCTGGTGTCGGGCGCAACGAAAATCAGCCCGAGCTCGGCGCAGGCGCGGCGGAATTCGCCCTTTTCGGTGACGTTGGCGTGGGTGCAGGTCAGCCCCGAGAGATACCAGACCACCGGCAGCTTTGCGCCGTCGGCATGCGCTGGCACGAAGACCGAGAACGTCATGTCGGTCTTGGTCTCGGCGCTGGCGTGGCGATAGACGCCCTGCACGCCGCCATAGGATTTGTTGGTCGAGACAGTCTGGATCGTCATGTCAGGAAACTCCGTGGCGCCAAACCACCACCTGATGATTGCAACGCTTGTATGACCGAATGTGTGGCGATGTCAGGCCACGCCGCTGTCGATCGCCAGCCGCACCAGCTCGACGGAGGTCTTGACCCCGAGCTTCTGGCGCATGATGGAGGAGGTGTTGGCCACCGTCTTGTAGGAGGACTGCACCAGCCACGCAATTTCGGAAAGACTCTTGCCGGCGCTGAGCAGTCGCAGAATTTCCATCTCTCGCGCGTTTAGCTTCGACAGCGGGTTTTGCGCCAGCGCCGGTCCCGCAAAGGCGATGCTGCGCGCCATTGCGCTCGGCAAATACGTCCCGCCATTGCCGACGGCGCGGATCGCTTCGACGAGATCGTTGGGGTCGCCGGTCTTGGAGACGTAACCCTTGGCGCCGCACTCGATCGCGCGCGCCGCGAAGGCGGGATCGTCGTTCATGCTGAACATGATGATGCGGGCCTCGGGCACGCGCTCGAGGAGCCGGCGCGCGAGCTCGAAGCCGGAGACGGTCGGCAGGTTGATGTCGATGATGCAGAGGTCGGGACGCTCGACGATGAAGACGCACTCGCCGTCTTCGGCATCGGCGGCCTCCAGAATCTCGATCTCGCCTTCGTCGGCCAGCACGGCACGGCAGCCGGAGGCGACGATGGGATGATCGTCCACGATCAGAATGCGCATCGGCGTTTCCTCGTGCAGCCCCATGGGCCCGTTTTTGCGTCGCATCGGGCCGGGTTTGCTGTACGCTTTCGATTAGATATCGGGCGTTTCGGGTCTGTCAACGTTCCCTGCGTCGTTTACGATCGCATGGGGTCGTTCACGATCCCATGGGATCGTGAACGATCCCGGACAGCTCCTACGAACGTCGCAGGTAACGGGCGAAAGCAATGTGGCAAAATCTATCTTTGCGCGGGCGCATCAACCTGCTGCTGGCGCTGCTCTTGGCGCTGGGGCTCGCGGTGAACATCGCGCGGCAGGTCGCGGAAGCCGGGCCCCGCGTCCAGGCCGAGGATCAGAGCGTCATCCGCCTGGCGCGCGAATTCATCGAGATGATCGTGGCCGACCTGAAGGAGGCGCCGGATCCCGACGCCAGGCTGAACCAGATCGCCCGCGACCTGTCGCGGCTGCGCCACGTCTCGATCACGCTGCAGGATGGCGCCGGCAAGGCGTTCGCCCCGCCGCGCACGGGCGAAAGCGATGATGCGCGCGCGCCACCGGCCTGGTTCGTCAGCCTGGTCCATCCCGAGCAGACCGCGGTCAGCGTTCCCGTGTCGATCCATGGCAGGCCGGCCTCGCTGCTGATCACCTCGCACCCGAACGACGAGATTGCCGAGATCTGGGACGGTATTCTGACCCAGCTCGAGGTCGGTTCGGTGATCGCGCTGGCGCTGTTCCTGGTGATGATGACGGTGGTGGGACGGGCACTTGCGCCGCTGCAATCGCTGTCGCAGGCCATGACCGAGCTGGAGGCCGGCCGCTACGATGCGCGCGCCGAGCCGGGCGGGGCGCCCGAGCTCGCCGCCATCTGCACCAAGCTCAATCATCTGGCCGCGACCCTGGGGGAGGCGGTGGAGGACAAGCGCCGGCTCGCCGAGCGCGCGGTCTCGCTGCAGGACATCGAGCGCAAGGAGATCGCGCGCGAGCTGCACGACGAATTCGGGCCATATTTGTTCTCGCTGCGGGCGCATGCCACCGCGCTCGCAAAGCTCTCCGAGGCGCGCGAACCGAGCGGTGAATCGCTGCGCAAGCACGGTGCGGCTATGCTCGAGCAACTCAATGCGCTGCAGCAGTTCAATCGCCGCGTGCTGGAGCGCCTGCGACCCGTCGGCCTCGCCGAATTCGGCCTGCGCCAGGCGCTGGAATCGCTGTCCCGGCTGTGGGGGGAATCGCATCCCGACGTTGCGATCGAAACCTCGATCTCGCCCGCGCTCGGGACCACCGGCGAGACCGCCGACCTCACCATCTACCGCATCGTGCAGGAGGCGCTGACCAACGTGTTCCGCCATGCCGGTGCGACCTCGGTCAACGTCGTCATCGAACCGGCCGGCCAAGCCGGTCATGACGGCCGCGTCTGTGCCCGGGTGCGGGTCAGCGACAACGGCCGCGGCATGGAGCCCGGCCAAAAGCTCGGCTTCGGCCTCGTCGGCATGCGCGAGCGGATCCTGGCGCTCGGCGGCACGCTCAACGTCGCCTCCAGCGGAGGCGGCGTGACCGTGGAGGCGCTGGTTCCGACCGCGGGCTGAGCTGCCGCACCCACCGTCATTGCGAGCGAAGCGAAGCAAAGCAATCCAGACTGCCGCCGCGGTAAGACTCTGGATTGCTTCGTCGCAAGAGCTCCTCGCAATGACGTTGTTTCAAAATCGGGAAAAATTCCCGATTTGGTCGGGAAGATGGGTGTGGATTCCCTCCGACCTTTTGGGGCTGGTGCGATCGCGCGTGCCGACTACACTTTCCGTCAAGTGAAACGGCGAAAACGACAACAAGCCGTAAGCGACGGGATGGATGGGACGACTGGGATGGGCGCGCGACGTCTGTTGATTGCTTCTGTTGCGACCGGGCTTGTGCTCGGCACCGGTGCGGCGCGCGCCGCGCAGGACGAGGAAACCAACGTCCAGAATTTGCCCGCCGTCGAAGTCTCGGCGCCGCCGCCATCGACGCGGCGCGCCACGCCACGAACCCCGGCGCGCGTGACGGCTCCGCGAGCGCGGATGTACGTCTATCCGACCTCGCCTGGGACCGGCCGGGGCCTCGATGTCGACAAGGTCCCGTCCAGCATCAACGCCGTCGATGCCAACCAGATCAGGCGGACTGGCTCGCTGAACATCACCGATGCGCTGCGCGACAACATCGCTGGCGTCAACATCAGCGAGGTCACCGGCAATCCGTTTACGCCCGACGTCGAATTCCGCGGCTTTGTCGCCTCGCCCGTGACGGGCACGCCGCAAGGCCTCGCCGTGTACCAGAACGGCGTCCGCATCAACGAAGCGTTTTCGGACGCGATGAACTGGGACCTGATCCCGACTGCGGCGATCAGGTCGGTCACCCTCGTGACCAACAATCCCGCCTTCGGCCTCAATGCACTCGGCGGCGCACTCAACCTGCAAATGAAGGACGGCTTCACCTACCAGGGCGCGGAGATCGACGTCATGGGCGGCTCGTTCGGCCGCCTCCAGGGCTCCGCGCAATGGGGCAAGCAGGTCGACCAGAACTACGCCGTTTACGCCGCGCTCGAAGGCATTCGCGACAATGGCTTCCGCAATTTCTCGGAGTCCAAGGTGCGGCGCTTCTATAGCGACGTCGGCTACAGGGGCGGGGACAGCGAATTCCACGTCAACATCGGCGCCGCCAAGAACAATTTTGGCGCCAGCGCCACCGTTCCGGCCGAGTTGTTGAACAATTATTGGGGAGCCACCTACACAACGCCCCAGACCACCAGCAACAAGGTCGGCTACGTCAACCTGACAGGTAAGGTCGAGGCGACGCCGACCTGGACCTTCGAAGGCACCGCGCATGTGCGACGGTTCGAACAGAAGGTCGTCGACGGCAATCCGACCGACACGCAGGAATGCGCCATCGATCCGGCGCTGCTGTGCTTCGGCGACGACGTCACGCCGGCAAACGGCGTGAACGGCGTGCAGCTCGCCAATCCCTTTGCACCCGGCACGATCCTCGGCGAGATCGACCGCGGCTCGATCCGTTCGACCACTTTCGGCGTCTCGGGCCAGGCCACCAACACAGACCAGTTGCTTGGGCATGAGAACCGTTTCGTTGTGGGGGCAAGCTATGACGCCAGCGTCACGCGCTACAACGCCACGGCCGAGATCGGCTCGATCGGCGAAAATTATGTCGTCACCGGCAGCGGCGTGTTCCTCGGACCGACCGGCGTGCCTGACCCCGTTGCCGGCCCCGTCTCGCTGCGGACCGTCAATCAGTATAACGGCATCTACGCGATGGACACGTTCAGCGTCACCGATGCCTTCGCCGTCACCGGCGGCGGCCGCTTTAACGCGGCGCGCATCTCGCTGGAGGATCAGCTCGGCACTGCGCTCAACGGCGACCACACCTTCACCCGCTTCAATCCGGTGATCGGCGGCACCTACAAGATCACGCCCGAGCTGACCGCCTATGCCGGCTACTCCGAAGCCAACCGGGTGCCGACGCCGCTCGAGCTCGGCTGCGCCGATCCCGTCAGGCCCTGCCTTCTCGCCGCGTTTCTGGTCTCGGACCCGCCGCTGAAGCAGGTCGTGTCCAAGACCGTCGAGGCGGGCTTGCGCGGCACCAGGGAGCTGAACATCGGCACGCTCGGCTGGAAGGTCGGCGCCTTCCGCGCCACCAATTATGACGACATCGTTGCCGTGCCTGCGGTCGGCCGCACCGGCTTCGGCTATTTCACCAATGTCGGCCGTACCAGGCGTCAGGGTCTCGAGGCCGAGGTCAACATCAAGTCATCGACGTTGCAGTTCCAGGTAAGCTATTCGTTCCTCGACGCGCGCTATCTCGATGCCTTCGCGATCGGCTCCGAAAGCCCGTTCAGGGATCCCGTCACCGAGACCATCCAGGTCCTGCCCGGCAACCAGCTTCCCGCGATCCCGCGTCACCGCGTCAAGGTCGGGGTCGACTACAATGTGACCGACGTCTGGAAGGTCGGCGGCAACGCGTTGTTCGTCTCGAACCAGTATTTCGTCGGCGACGAGTCCAATCAATATTCGAAGCTGCCGTCCTACACGGTCTTCAACGTCCACAGCTCTTATCAGGTTACCAAGAACGTTACGCTCTATGGCAAGGTCGACAACATCTTCGACAAGCGCTACGCGACCTACGGTCAGTTCTTCGACCGCGAGGCCTTGCCCAACTTCACCAATGGCGGCGCCGACTTCACCGACCCGCGCTCGCTGAGCCCGGCAAGGCCGCGCGCATTCTATGCGGGTATGCGGGTGACGTTCTGAGCGGCGCGCGCGATATCAGCTCACCGGTCCGGGGATCCAGTAATCGCCGGCGAGCGGGCTGACCTTGACGTCGGAGATCACCCCGCGCTCGAGGCTGGGATCGAAATGCCGCATCGTGCGTTCATTGAGATCGATGATGCGGCCGGGGACCAACGGGCCCACGTCATTGATCTTGACGATGACCTTCTTGCCGACGGCTTCGACGAGGGCAAATTTCGGCCGCGCGCCGAATAGAACGCCGCCGAATTTCTCGCGCAGGCCGATCTTGATGGCGGCAGCCCAGCCATCGGGATCATAGCGCTCACCGGAGGCCGTCTCTGGACCGCCCTCCAGCTTTCCGGGCTTGAACGGATTGTACATGGATGCCGCGCCGACGATCGTATCTCCGGAAGCGGCATCGACGACGGCACTTGAATGAACTCCACCTGCTTCGCTTCGAGCAAAGGTAACAGAGACGACAAACACAACCACGGCGCCGCAGACTGCGGCGCGCGAGCGAAACAGCATCATAGATCCTCGGTTGATTTTCTGTGGGTCGTAGTTCCCGAAGCCGCAGAAATTGCGTCAAGCGAACGCCGAAGCGTTGCGAACTCGCGCCCTTTGGTTGCGGATTCTTGCCAGTTCTGGCGACGGAACCGTTGTGAGAACCCGGGAGGTTCCACACACTGTTTTTGTTACCGCTAACTAATACAGAGAATGAGTCAGTAACGTGACCGTGTGGTACGCGCCCGTTATTCTACGGGTCGCATGAATCACAGTTATCGCCGCACTCTCGTCCGTCGCAGTCGCCGCAATCCCAGGCCGAGTTGTCCCTTGAGCTGCGTGACAGGAATATCTTCACCATCGACCCATCGCTTGAAATCCACATCGAGCATGTCTTCTTCGAGCGCGGCGGCGTCGCCGCCGATGCCGATCAGAAGTCGTCGCTTGCTGGGTTCACTGACGATGGTGTGCAGGGTCTGCGCATTGCCGTAATTGTGGAAGGCCGGTGAGGCCGGGAAGTTCAGCGCCTTGAAGGTCTGTTCGGCGCTCAGCGCGCGTGCGGCCCAGCCTTCCAGCGGCGGCAGCCGGTCGATCGAATGCGCCACGCGCCGGTTCAACGCGCGCAGTTGCGGGGTTTGAAAATGATTGGTGCAGGCGAGCCAGTCGCCGGCGCGCACGGCGACTGCGCCGGCGCCTGCTTCGACCACGACAGCAACGCCGCCGGCATCGAGCAGCGAGTAGTTGTACTGCATGGCGTGGCGCAGGCGACGCAGCAGGTCGACAGCCTCCGCGGTGGTCGCGCAACTGTCGAGCACGCGCCTGATCAGTAGCGTGCTGGTGAGACCCGGCGACCGCGGTCGCGCCTTCACCAGATGCAGGCCGATCGTGAGCCCGTGCTCGTTCATGCCGTCGAGCCGCCCGGTCAATTGGTGCGTGCCGCCGATGCTGGCGTAGCTGCCGTTCACCTGCACCAGCGCGAAGCGCGCTTCGTAGCCTCGCGGCCAGAAATCATAGTTGCGGCCATAGACGCCGCCACTCATGACGGCCGAGCAGCCGCCGGTCGGCATCCGCAAGCCGTCATTGCCGAAGAAGGCGACCGCGTGCTCCATCGGGATGTTCAATCCCTCGGCGATGCCACCGATCTCCTCCCAGAGCGCCGGCGCATAAGCCCTGAAGGCGCGTTCCTCGGTTTTGACGTTGAACCACCATGGCAGCTTCACCTTGCGGCGAAGAAACGCCTTGCCCTTGCGCGTTAGCGCAAAGGCGTCAGCCTGCGCGCGGCCGACCTCGTAAGGGGTCCCGCGACATTGCACAATGCTGACGCGGAGCGTCTTGGCCGCCGGCGCCATCCTGGTGCCTACTGCCCCTTGTATTGCGCCCGCTGGTCGAAGGCGCTCAGAACGGCGAGCGTCATCGCGGTGACGCCGGTCTGGATGGTCGGCTTCGGCACCGGCGCGTAGAGCGGAGAATGATTGCCGGGAAGCGGCGTGCCGGCTTTCTCCGCGGCGGCGACAGCTTCCGGATCGTAGACGCCAATATTGAAGAACAGCGAGGGCACGCCGGAGCGGATGTACTCGGAATAGTCCTCGCTCGCTGTGACCGGCGGCGCGATTCTGAGCTTGTCGCCAAAAGCTGCCCTCAGCACCTTCTCGGCGGTTGCGACCACGGCGTCGTCGTTGACGACGGCCTTGATACCTTCGGTGATCATGATGTCAGGCGCGGGCGCATTCGCCATCTCGGCGACCGCCTGTGCCGTGCGCTTGACCCCTTCGATCATCTTCGTGCGCACATCGGCGTCAAAACTCCTGATGGTGCCTTGTAGGATCGCCTCGTCGGGAATGATATTGGCTGAGGTGCCGGCCTGGAACGAGCCGATTGAGACCACGCCAAATTTGGTCGGGTCCTTTTCGCGGCTGATGACGCTCTGCACGTCGACCACGAAACGCGACGCCATCATCACGGGATCGATGGTCGCCTGCGGCGACGCGCCATGGCCGCCACGGCCCTTGAAGCGGATGGTGAGGCCGTCGGCGCTCGAGGAGCGGGCCCCGATCGTGTAGGCGACCGTGCCGTAGGCAAACACCCCGCCGCCGCTGTGCAGGGCGAAGCCGACATCGGGTTTCGGAAAGCGCGTGAACAGGCCGTCCATCAGCATGGCCATCGCACCCGCGCCGACCTCTTCGCCGGGCTGGGCAATGAACATCAGCGTGCCGTTCCAGCGGTCCTTCAGGGTGACCAGCGTCTTCGCCGCGCCGACCCAGCTCGCCATGTGAATGTCGTGGCCGCAGCTATGGGCGACAAAGGTTTCGCGGCCCTGCCAATTGGCCTTGTCGCGGCTCGCATAGGGCAGGCCGGTTTTTTCCTCCATCGGCAATGCGTCGAGCTCGGTGCGCACCATGATGGTCGGGCCATCGCCATTTTTGTAGAGCGCGACCAGCCCGGTCCTGCCGACTTTCTCGGTTACCTCAAAACCGATCGCGCGCATCTCGGCGGCGAGTTTGGCAGCGGTCTTCTGCTCCTGAAAGGCGAGCTCGGGATGGGCGTGGATATCCCTGTACAGCGCATCGAGCTTTGGATAGTCGCTCTCGAAAGCGGCCTCGATCGATTGCTTCAGGCTCGCGGCGTCGATCTCCGCATGCGCAGGTAGGGCGGCCATGCCGACGGCAAAGGCTGCGAGGAGGGGTCTTGCAAACCGCATGGTCTGTCGTCCCTTGGCACGTTTCCTTGCCAAGACTATCGCGGTGCAGGGAGTTTGACCATCGTCCGCTAGGCGTTAGACAGGCGCGGCTGGCACCGCAATGGCAGGTGCTTCGCGTGGCGCGCGGCGGCCATTGAGCACGCCCCCGATGATGGTAAAGCGCACCAGCAAGTGATAGCTCGCCAGCATCGGCGGAAGCGCAAGCGCGAGGATGATTGCGAGCTTGACCACCCCGGGCCAGTCGAGTTGCGACACCAAGACCTGCAGCGCCATCACGATCGGCAGATGGATCAGATAGAGCCAGTAGGAGGCGTCGGCGAGGTAGCGCCATGTCGGGCTGAAGCCGGACATGAAACGGAGCGCGAGGCCGATGAAGGCAAAGGTCGAGATCCATATCGCCGATGCATAGAGAATGACGGAGACCAATCTGAGGGTGGCGAAGCTGACCGGCAGTTTTGGCGCGCCCGGCGCTGACATCATCACGCCTGACAGCACGAAGCTGACCAGGATCAGGGCGAGTGCCGGCACGAGAGTCCACAGCCAGCGTCTCTCCAGACACCGCAGCAGATCGACCTGCCGGTGCAGCAGCCAGCCGGTGCCGAATGCGGTGCCGAAGCAGATCCAGGCCTGCGCGTTGGTGACGAGCGATCGATCCGGCGTTCGTACGCCGTCGCTGGTGGTCCATGTCGGGTCGAGGCAGAAGGCGATGCCGATCGGGATCGCCAGAAGCAGCGGAGCCAGCGGATTGCGCATGATGCGTGCGAACAGGCGATCGACAAATGCTCGCAACGCGCCTGACGCATCGAGCCAGACGATGGCACTCCGCAGCACGAGCATCGCGACATAGAGCTCCAGCAACACATAGAGAAACCAGAGATGGGTGAGAGGGAAGCTGGGCAGCGCCGGCAGCCAGCCGGGCGCGCGAGGCATCGGAACGCCATTCGGAAGGTTTGATGCCCAGATCACGATCAGGACGATCAGTGTGAACAGCGGTGGCCAGCCGATCACCAGCGGCAGCCCGATCCGCTGAAGCCTGTCCCTGACGAAGCCCCGAAGACCCCGGCGATGAAAGCTCATGCGGGCGAAGAAACCCGCGATCAGGAAAAAGGTCGTCATCCGGAAGACATGAATGGCGAAGGACAGCAGCCCCAGGCCCACGCTCGGGCTGACGTCATGAATGGGCCAGAGACCCGCGACCGGCACAAATGACATGATGGCATGCAGCACGATTCCGAGCAGCAGGGCTAACGCCCGGACCGCGTCGAGGGCATGCAGGCGTTCCGAAACGGGGATCGTGGTAGTGATGCGGGACATGAACGGGCTCGTGTTCGCTGCAGATGCCTGACATTCTGCCCGATCGGATCAGGCCGCTCTTGCCCGATGCAAAAATCGGCTAGCCGATTTCTCGCCGCGGCTGGCCGATTTCCGGCGACGCTTGCTGCGGGGTCAGGGCCTCGCGCCGGAATTCGCTCGGCGTCATGCCCGTTTCGGCCTTGAAGGCACGATTGAAGGGGCCGATCGACTGGAAGCCCGCATCCATGGCGATGGTCAGCACCGGGACCTCCCGCTGCGCCATGTCCGCCAGCGCGACCTTGGCGTCATCGATGCGGTAGCGGTTGAGGAAGGCGTTGAAATTGCGATAGCCGAGCCCTTCGTTGATCGCCTGGCGGAGCCGGTACTCGGGAACGTCGAGCCGCGCCGCGAGCATTCCGATCGTGAGGCCTTCCTGACGGTAGATTCGCTCCACCTTCATCAGATGGTCGAGGCGCCGCAGCAGGAGGGGATCGACCAAAATCCCGTCCGTGATGGCACGGTCGGTCACCCTTGTTTGCCGACCCGTGTCACCGGATGGGATCGCGGCGGTGGCATCGTTGACGGCCGCGGCCGCCGGGGCGCCGAAAACACCGATGCCGGCGAGCATTGCCGCCACGAACAGGCCGATCGCGGCCGGAAGGCTGTCGGACCCGCCGGGAACCGCGACGGGGTGTGCGGCCAGGCTCGCGCCCGCGACGAATGCGATGAACATGATGTTGATCGCGAAGATGGCGAGCCGCAGCCGGCGCCGCCGCTCGACCAGGTCGACCCGCCAGGTCTTGATCGTCTGCAACGCGGCCGCGAGCGCCAGCACCACGGCCACCGACGACAGAACCTTGCCTCCGGCCTTGGAGAAGGCGGGCCAGCGCGTCCAGGCCAGCGAGATCGTGAAGCCGAAGGCCACGATGCCGAGCCACAGCGCGCTGTGCCAACGCCTGAGCACGAAATCGTCGTCGAACGCCACGCGCGCCCACAGCCAGAAGATGGCGGGCAGCGAGGACATCAGCGGCATGGTCCACCACCAGGACGACTTTGGAAAAACCGGCGCGCTCGTGATCGCATAGAAGATGCCGCCGGCAGACATGGCCATGCCCAGCAAGGCATACTGATTGGTCGCGCGCCGCTGCAGCGTCACGAGGATGATCAGGAGGAAGACGCCGCTGGTTGCGCCGCGCAGCCCGAGATCGATGGCCGTGAGCCCCATCCCGTTCACAAATGGATTCCCTCAATTCGCGATTCAATTTTCGCATTGTGGCCGCGCCGGCACAATCCAAACTTGTGGTCGTGGCGGCGGGGTGGGTGCCTTGTGCCGTCCTTATTCCGGCAGCCCGGCCTTGCGAAAGCCTTCGATCAGCAGCTTCGAATTCGACCAGCGCCCCCGCGCGACCCACGCAGATATCGTGAAGCCGGGATCGACCTCGAGCAGGCGCGCCGCCGCCTCACGGGCCTCGGCGTCGCGTCCCACATGCGCCAAGGCGGCCGCGAGACAGCGGTAAGCGGGCGGAAAGGACGCGTTTTGGCGCTGGGCTCGCTTGCCTGCGGCGATGGCCTCATCAAAGCGGCCGAGTTCAACGAGGACCACCCCCATCCCGGCGGAGAGCATGTGAAGCAACGGGTCGAGCGGGCTGATGCGGATGGCGCGTTCATAACTCCGGAGCGCTTCCTCCGGCAACCCCGCGGCGCCATAGACGATGCCTCTGCCATGCCATGCGGGTTTGGAGTTTGGCCCGAGCGTGACCGCGCGGTCAGCCATGTCGATCGCGGCGTCGTAATCGCCGTCCATGATCGCCGAGATGACGGCAGCCCCTGACAGCGTGGCGGGATCGCCATCGTCGAGGCTCATCGCCAGACGAAACAGCCGAGCCGTCTCGCTCCGGTCGAACTCGGGATCGACAGCGTAGCCGAAATGGACGTTCTGCAGGTGGCACTCTCCCGCAAGTGCCGCGACGGATCCGAGCTGGGGGTTCAGCTCCAGGGCGCAATGACACAGTCTGATTGCCTCGGCGAGGCCTTCGCGCGTCGACAGGTAATATTGCTGGATCGCCCGCAGGGAAAAATCATAGGCCGTGAGGTCCTCCGGCCGTCGCCGCGTCGACATTGCCAGTCCGGCCTTGAACAGTTTTGGCTCGATGGCGGAGACAACGGCGGCCGTCACCTCGTCCTGCAAAGCGAAGACGTCGGTCAGGTCGCGCTCGAACCTGTCGGCCCAGACATGGGCGCCGGTGACCGCGTCGATCAATTGCCCTGCGATGCGGACCTTGTCGGACGCCTTGCGCACGGATCCCTCGAGCACATAGCGAACGCCAAGCTTGCGCCCGACATCCTTGATGTCGACGGCGTTGCCCTTGAAGGTGAAGCTGGAATTTCGCGCGATCACGAACAGCCATTTGAACTGCGACAGTGCGGTGATGATCTCCTCGACCATTCCATCGGCAAAATAGTCCTGTTCGGGATCGCCGCTCATGTTTGCGAACGGCAGCACGGCGATGGAAGGCTTGTCGGGAATGGTGAGCGCGCTTTCGAAAATCTCTGCGGAATTTGCGCTTGCCGCTTCGCGCGCCTCCTGCACCTCTGCGACGAAACGGAATCCCTTGCGCGGCAACGTCTTGATCAGGCGCTGGTGCTCGCCGGAATCGCCGATCGCGCTTCGCACGGCATTGAGCCGGGTCGTCAGCGCCGCATCCGAAACGCTGCGCCCATTCCAGATATCGTTGATCAGGTCGTCCTTGCTGACGACGCGAGTCCTGTTGCGGATCAGGCAATCAAGGAGATCGAAGACCTGCGGCGCCATCGGCACAAGATCGACCCCCCGGTGCAGCTCGCGCCGGTCGGTGTCGAACACGTAATCCTCGAAGAGATAGCGCAAGGTGTGATCCCTTGGGCAGGTCCCGGTCTCACAACAATAGCTTCCCGGTTGCGGGAATGTAAGCTGGCGATCCCCGATCTAGTCGATAGCGCCGCGCACATGGGCCTCGGCTTGCGCGACCAGATCATCGAGCGTGCCCGTGGCCGTATCGAGGACGAGATGCGCCCGATCCCAGGGTTCATAGTGCCGGCTCACGATGTCGTCCCAGGCGGGCAGCGCGTGGTCGTCGATATCGGGCACGCGGTTCTCCGCGCGCTGCCGGTGCAGGACAGGGTCGCTGCAGACCAGCTCGATCTCGACGAGGCGCGCGGCGGTTTGCGATGCCGTCTGGCGCCATCCGGTCCGGCTCGCGTGCACCGGATTGACGCAGTCGGCGACCACGATGCGCCCGAGCTTCAAATTCTCGGCCGCCAGCGCATTGGCAACGGCATAGCCGGTCGGGCCGACCGCGAGGCCGGCCTGCTGCAAGGCCTGCTCGATCGCGTCGATTCGCAGATATGTGGCCCCGAGCCGGGTGGTCAGTTTGCGGGCAATACTCGTCTTGCCGGTCCCCGGCAGCCCTGCGAATACGACCAATATCGGCGGTTGCTGCTCATATTTCATGACAGATCAGCGCCCTCTGGACGCTGGAGGGGAAGGACTCGACCTTGGGAGGGCAGATAATTGCCACGACAGAGGGTAAGATCGATTGCATCGGCCGATCCGTAAATTTATTCAAACGGTTGTATCTGGTTCCACTATAACGGCGAACGATCCGGCGTAGGCGCGGGGATGATATGTTAGCTGGCAGCACTGCAGATATTTCGTCGATCCTGAACCGTATCCTCGATGCGGCCTCGGACAATTTGCGGATCGCAAAAATCCTGGTCCAGATCGGCCTCGACCCCAATAACATCACCTATGACGCGCTGTTCAACCGCCTGCTGGAGATCATCCTGGCCAATATCACGTTGGCCAATCTGTTCGGCGTGATCGGCGCGGTCTTCTTCGTCGCGACGCTGTTGATGCAGACCATGGTCCCCCTGCGTATCGCCAACATGTGCGGCGCCACCTTCTTTGCGGCCTTCGGCGCGCTGTCCGGCAATGTCGCGACGCTGGCGCTGTATCTGTTGTCGCTGCCGATCAACGCCGTCCGGCTGCGCCAGCAGCTCAAGCTGATCAGGAAGGCGCGCACCGCGACCCAAGGCGATCTGTCGATGGAATGGCTGAAGCCGTTCATGACCGAGCGCAAATATCGCAAGGGCGACGTTCTCTTCAAGAAAGGCGATGCGGCGAACGAAATGCTGCTGACCGTCACCGGCAAGTTCCTGGTCAAGGAAATCAACGTCGAGCTGCCGCCCGGACGCCTCATGGGCGAGCTCGGCTTCCTGACGCCGAACAACCGCCGCACCGGCACGATCGAGTGCCTGGAGGATGCGCAGGTGCTGACCATCACCTATGAGCGCCTGCTCGAGCTCTACTTCCAGAATCCGCAGTTCGGCTATTACTTCCTCGTGCTCACCAGCCAGCGCCTGCTGGAAAACATCGCGCGGCTGGAAGGCACCGTCGCGCAGCAGCAGAAGGCCGCGCTGCAGACGCCCACTCAGCAGGCGGCGAAGGGCGACCTCGCGTAGAATTCGAGGGTGTCATGGCCGCGGGACACGAGGCACCGAAGATTGGGCGCGCTGCGCCAGCGCCCGCTCCCGCCACTCCGTCAAGAGGCGCGTCAATTCCTCGAGTGAAAGCCCGTAGCTATCGGGCAGCGCGGCACTACGCCCGATCTTGTCGCGGCTGAAGTCGGCGCCAAGACCTTTCAGCTTGTCGTCGTCATAGCCGACCATGCGATTGCTGCCGCCATTTGGAAGCTGAAGGGTGACGACGGCGAAGCGGCTGGCCTGCGGCCACGCGACGTGGTTCCGGCGAAACAGGCTGCGGACCTCGAAACCCTTGGCCTCGAGCGTCAGGCTGCCGGCGCCGGGCAGCAGCATGACCGCGCCGATCACCGCGCAGGCACCGAAAAACACAACGCTGGCCAGGCCGGCGATCCGCGCCTCCGGATCGTCCTTGACAAAGACGATGAGGAGAACGCCGATGAGCACGAAGCCGAGCGAACCAAGAAACAGGGCGAGCATCTTGAGCAGGCTGACGCGCAGCGTGACCGGGCCGGGAAAGCGCGCAAGGATGTCATTGACCTTGTCAACCGCCATGGCGCTTCAACGATTTGGGCTGATGACCGCATCCCTGCTTGGCAGAATACGATCTTAGCATCTCTCGTATGGGTTAGGCGAGCGCTGATGCTTTCCGGTGAGCACTGAATGGATATGGACGCGACCCGCAGCGGAAGGGCGTTCTGATATCTTTGTGGGACCATCGGAAGGATTGTCAGGCTCTTGTCGCTTGGGCGCCCGATCAGCACTGATTCACCTCCGACGCGATGGTCCAGCCCTCGCACAAAGGCTCCATGGTGGCAAAATGTAGTATCTAGCATTAGAGGTTGCAATCAGATAGAATGGCTGACGTGTTGCTCGTCCGGCGCGAATTGAGAATGGAGATGCCGGGCGAGAGCCTGCTGCCAGCTTGGTTTTGATCGTCGCTATCGGTGACGAGCCTGCGGGCCGAATGCGCAAGCCAATACGAAGGGAGTGGACCATGGATTGGATAGAGCAGTTGCTGGGCTTTAGCCCCGATGGAGGCGACGGGACTGCCGAGGCGATGATTGTTTTTGCCGCCTGCGTGGTCGTTGCAGTTGCTATTTTTGCTCGTGTGCCCAGGGCAAGGGACTACGTCCGAAATCTGTTGGGGCTGAGCAAGCGCGCGTGATTGCGGCCCAAGGGTGTGACTCGGCAGCAGCAGATCCGAATTCTTGAAATGACCGAAGACTTCACCCGGTCCACGATCCTGACTTTTGACTGAGCAAGGGCAGGCTGCTCAGTGCTTCTGCTGTGGCATTTCCCTCCTGCGTGTCGTGAATGGACAAAGTCGCCGGTTGGCGCGGGGTCGTTCAGATGGCCAAGTCGACAAAACGGAAGCGAAGCTCCTCCCTAACATCCGTCAAGAGGTATGCGCGCAAGACCAGACGGGCTGCTGAACCTGCTGCTCCCTCATTCAGGCCGCTCAGGCTCAGCAAGCAAAAGGTCGCTGCAAGGAAGAAGAAAAAGAAGACAGATGGAAGTGGCCCGCTTGAATGGCTGCTTCCGATGCTGGAGTCGAGCTACACTCCGCTGGAGGCAAGGGGCGTATCGTCTCCCTCAGCCGTCACGACAACTGCGAGCGGTCTCGATTCGCGTGGCATGACCGCGATTGCTTCGGCCCAACCCGCAATCTGGCGCGACGTCCTCCTCGAATACAAGCAACGCAAGGCCGTTGCAGTCGCAGCGCCGCCATCGGCGGCGGGCGCTCCGCCGGCCCCATTCATTCCCGGTGCGCGCAATTGGCTTCCGCTGGGGCCGAGCGTCGTAATGGATGGCCAGACCGTCGGCAATCAGCCGGTTGCGGGACGTGTCTCGCGTCTTGCCGTCGCGCCGGGCGGTGCGGTCGTTTATGCTGCGTCGGCCAACGGTGGCGTGTTTCGCTCCGCCGACGGCGGTACAACGTGGCGGTCCATGATGGATCGTTTCGATCTGGACCCCACGAACTTTGCCACTGCAAGCCTGGTCTGCGGAGCGATCGCGCTCGACCTGGCAGATTCAAATCGCGTCTATGTTGGAACCGGCGAAGGGGACACGCTGCAACTCTTCCGTTCGCGCGTGACCAGCGCCCTTCCGGCCTACCGCGGGCTCGGCGTGATCCGTACCGATGATGGAGGTGCAAATTGGATCGTGGAACCGAGTACGCCTGACCTTGCGGGCGAAGCCTTCTTTGCGCTTGCTGTCGATCCCGTCAACCGCGAAAACGTTGTTGGCGCCACGACCGTCGGGCTTTATCGCCGCGTGCCACAGACGGGTGGTCAATTCCAATGGGTGCAGGTACGCCCCGGAGTACACGCGAGCGTGGTTGCCGCGTCGAGCGGCGGCACGACCAGGTTCTTTGGTGCTGAGTGGGGACAGGGTGCTTCGCCATCAACGGTGGTGCATTCGGACGATGGAGGAGCAACTTGGGCCGTCGCCGGCACCAATTTCCCAACGACGGATATCGGGCGCATTGCACTCGCGGTGCAACCGGATAAGCCAGATCGCGTCTATGCGTTTGTTACAACGTCGAGCGGATCGCTCAAGGCCGTCTATCGTCTTGACAGCGTGACTGGGGCTTGGAAGCGCGTTGACGCTGTGCCGGACGTGCTGCCCGGAGGTCAGGGGGCCTACGACCTGACGATCGCTGTTGATCCTGCTGATGCAAACCTGATCTATCTCGGAGGCGATCGCATGGACGCGCCGCCGTGGGGTGGATCGATCTGGCGTTGCAACATTCGCGCGAGCGGTTCGGCTTACAAGGTCAGCAACTCGGCATCGATAGGCACCCACGCCCATGCCGATGTTCACGTCATTTGCCACACTCCTGGCGAGCCGAACGAGCTTTGGTGCGGATGCGATGGTGGGGTATTTCTCAACCGTGACCCCAGGGGCACCGGCGAGTTCGTAAGTCAAAATAACGGGCTCGCGTGCCTGTGCAGCAATTTTATCGCGCAGCATCCAACGGATCCCAACATCCTGTTCAGCGGTTTGCAGGATAATGGCACGGCGCGGACGGCGTCGGGACCGATCTGGACGCACGTCAGCGGTGGAGATGGTGGTTACTGCCTGATCAACTGGAATAATCCCGACCAGGTGCTCGTGTACATGAACGGGGTCGTGTATCGCTCCACGTCAGGCGGCACATCGCACGCGGGGTGGGCTCCGGTGTGGAACTTCGGTTGGGCAACGATGACGCAACCGATTGTCGGTGTGCCGTACAATCCGTCAAATCCGTCCAGTGCAGATCTGGTCGCGGTCGGGGCCGGTCAGCTTGTGTATCTATCGAACAACTTCGCTAGCAATTGGCTCTCGCCGATCACTCTACCTGGTGGGCCTTCGACGGGTGACGCGTTCGCGCTCGCATTTGCCTCTGCAAAGCGCCTGTTCATCGGGACGACGCGAGGCCAGGTCTTCCGAGCTGATCGTTCCGGCAGCGCATGGCAGATCACGCGGCTCGACAACGCGCCCGCCGCGCCGCTCGGAGTGTCTGGCCTTATCGCCGATATTGCGGTGGACTGGGCTGACGCGAGCGGCGCATCGGTCTATGTCGCTTTTGGGGGACTGGGAGACCGTCGCCGAGTGTGGCATTTCGATGGGACGCGCTGGGACGTTCGCAGTGGCACGGGCGGGAGCAGTCTCCTCGACGTCGAGCACAACGCCCTGGCCGTTGATCGCATAGCGCCCAACAACCTCTATGTGGGCGCTGATGTCGGCGTCTGGCATTCGCCCGACGGTGGGATCAATTGGAATCCGCTGGAGAACGGGTTGCCCGATGCACCGGTCTTCGATCTGCAAATTCATCCGACGCAGCGCCTGTTGCGCGCAGCGACGCACGGGAGAGGCGTCTACGAGATTTCGCTCCAATAGCGAAAATGCCTGGCTATTTCAGCGAGGCCTTCGCTGACAATCTATCCTTGTCGATCCGGACTTGAAGCTCGTTCTCGTGCAGACGCGCGCTCCGCGGTGGCCCGCCCGAGATAGCTGAGCTGTTTGCTCTGCGGACCGCGCTGCGAGCGCAGGTTCGGTAGGAACGAACGGCACTTCTCAAATCGCCCGGGACTGGTCATTGTGCCCTTCGGAACAGGAACAGCCGGTTGTCGGGGGCGCATTCATGTCGGACGAGGTCTCGCGTCGCGAGTTTGCGAAGATCGCGGGATTGTCCGCAGCCGCCCTCGCAGCGCCGCAAGCCGCGGAGGCCAAGCCGGCGGCCGCGCCGCGCGCTGCGGGCGGCTTTCCACAAAACTTTCTTTGGGGCACCGCGACCTCCTCCTATCAGGTCGAGGGCGCCGTCAACGAGGATGGGCGAGGGCCCTCGATCTGGGACAGTTTCGTGCGCGTGCCCGGCAAGATCGAGGACGGCAGCACCGGCGACCGCGCCAACGAGCACTATCATCGCTACAAGGACGACATCCGCTTGATCGCCGATCTCGGCTGCAAGGCGTATCGCTTCTCCGTGGCCTGGCCACGTGTTTTCCCCGACGGCGACGGCAAGCCGAACCCGAAAGGGCTCGACTTCTACAACCGCCTGATCGACGAACTTCTGAAGGCCGGCATCGAGCCGTGGCTGACACTCTATCATTGGGACTTGCCGCAATCCCTGCAGGACCGTTTCGGCGGCTGGCGGTCGGCCGAGACTTGCAAGGCCTTTGGCGACTATTCGGCCTATGTCGCGCGGCACCTGACCGACCGCGTGAAAAACGTGTTCACGCTGAACGAGAGCGGCCGCTTCGTCTATTTCGGCTATGGCAGCGGCATCGACGCGCCCGGCCAGACGCTGTCGCAAGCCGAAGTGAACCAGGTCCGGCACAACACCGCGCTCGCGCATGGCCTTGCCGTCCAGGCGGTGCGCGCCAGCGGCCGCAAGGGCACCAGGGTTGGTCCTGCCGAAAATATCGATGCCTGCATTCCCGCGATCGACACGCCGGAGAACGTCCGCGCCACCGAAATCGCGCTGCGCGAGCTGAACGCCAGCTATCTCACCGTCATCCTGGAAGGCAAATACACCGACGCGTTTATCAAGTTCGCCGGCGCCAACGTGCCGAAGTATACGCCGGAGGAGTTGAAGATCATCTCCTCGCCGGTCGATTTCCTCGGCCTCAACATCTACGCGCCGCAGCACTACATCATCGCATCGGACAAGGCGCCCGGCTTCTCGCTGTTGCCGATCCCAAAATCCTTCCCGCACATGAACTCGAACTGGCTGCGCGTCGGCCCCGAGACGATCTACTGGGTGCCAAAACTCGCGGCAAGGATCTGGAAGAATTTGCCGATCTATATCAGCGAGAACGGCACCTCCGGCGAGGACGAGGTGACCGCCTACGGCAAGATCTACGACACCGACCGCATCATGTATTTGCGCAACTATCTCGCCCAGCTCCAGCGCGCCACCGCCGAGGGCGTGCCGGTGCGCGGCTATTTCCTCTGGAGCCTGATGGACAACTTCGAGTGGGTGTTCGGGCTCAACAAGCGCTTCGGCCTCTATCACGTCAACTTCGACACACAGGTGCGCACGCCGAAACTCAGCGCGAGTTTCTACCGCAACGTCATCGCGAGGAACGCGGCGGGAGTCTGATTTCGCCTTTCGCACGCTGGTTCGCCGAGGAAGCTCTGCTTGGCCCCCGACTTACATTTTCCAACCGGTGATCTATTATGTGACCCGAGATTGTGAGAGGGGTGACCTTAGGGGATTGAGCTTTGCGCTATTTCTTCGAGGATTACTCATTTGATACCGAAAAGCGCGAATTGCGACGACGGTCCGAAATTGTTCCGACGACTCCCCAGGTCTTCGATTTGCTCGAATACTTGATCCGCAACAGGGATCGAGTCGTCAGCAAGGACGACCTTGTCACTTCGATCTGGAATGGCCGCGCAATCTCTGATGCGGCTCTGACGACCCGCCTCAATGCCGCTCGAACAGCGATCGGCGACTCCGGCGGCGAACAACGTCTGATCAAGACGCTGCCACGCAAGGGACTGCGATTCGTTGGATCGGTGTCGGAAGTGCCGGAGCCAATATACGGCGCAGTTACTGACGGCAGTGTGGAGTCTCCGGAAGCCAGCCTCGCGCTCCCGGATAAGCCATCCCTCGCGGTTCTCCCCTTCGCCAATCTAAGCCTCGATCCCGATCAGGACTACTTTGCCGATGGCATGGTCGAAGACATCATTACGGGATTGTCTCGATCCAAATCACTTTTCGTCATCGCGAGACAGTCCACCTTTACGTACAAGGGCAAGGCCACCGACGTCCAGAAGGTCGGTCGAGAGCTTGGTGTTCGCTATGTCCTCGAAGGGAGCGTGCGAAAGGAGGGCAATCGTGTCCGGATCAGCGGGCAGTTGATCGATGCGACAACTGGTTTGCATCTTTGGGCCGACAGGTTCGACAGCCAACTCGAGGATGTTTTCGATCTCCAGGATCGGGTCGCCTGCAGCGTTATTGGCGCAATTTCTCCGCGGGTCGAGCGCGCCGAGATCGAGCGAGCCAAGCGCAAACCGACCGAAAGCCTTACGGCCTACGACTATTACCTTCGGGCGTTGTCTTGCAATTATCGAAACACCCGCGCGGGCAACGACGAGGGGCTCAAGTTAATCAAGGTTGCCAGCAGCATCGATCCCGAGTTCGCCGCCACATACGCGCTGGGCGCCAACCTCCATGCGCAAAGAAAGGCCTGCGGCTGGAGTATCGATCCTGCCCTTGAACGTGCCGAAGCCAGTCAGCTCGCGAACCGGGCGATCGAACTCGACAGGGACGATCCGCTGGTGCTGGCGATGGTTGGAGACGCGCTTGCCTATGTCCTGGGTAAGGTTGAGGAGGGGACCGACCTGATCTTGCGCGCGATCGAGTTGGACCCCAATCACGCCAACGCGCGTCTTTGGGGCGGTTGGGCGCACCTTTGGCTCGGCGATGGAGATGCTGCGGTTCAGCAATTCCAGGACATGCTTCGGTTGAGCCCATTGGATCCTCGCGCATACAGTGCCCATTCCGGACTGGGCTTTGCCCATTTCTTTGCCGGCCGCCATGACGACGCCTTGGCTTCGGCGACGATCGCTATCCGGTTACAACCCAGTTTCCTGGGGGCGCACTACATTCGAACGGCAAGCCATGCCATGTCGGGACGGCTTGAAGACGCGCAAGCGGCCTGTGCAGCGCTCATGCAATTGAGTCCTGCTCTGTGCGTTTCTCTCATCGAGCGGCGCCCAAGGCCATTTCGCAAGGCAGACGTCGAAAAGTTGACACAGGCGTTTCGAATCGCCGGCATGCCGGACTAGTCGTGGGGCATTTTAGGCGCTTGCCGCGAACAGGTCCCATCGACCCGGCAGGCCCTTGAGTTCGTGGGATCCGCGCTCTGAAAAATGCAGGCCGGCGCCGGCGGTCAGGTCGGTCACCACCCTGGAGACGAGAACCTCGTCGGGCGGAGACTGCGCCATGACTCTCGAGGCCGCATGAACGGCGATACCTCCGATATCGCGGCCCCTGATTTCGATTTCCCCGGTGTGAAGACCGGCGCGAACCCGCAGCCCCAGTTGGTTTGAGGCTGCGCTCATCGCGAGGGCGCAGCGCACAGCGCGGCCCGGTCCATCGAAAATGGCCAGAAAGCCGTCGCCCGTGGACTTGATCAACTTCCCACGGTGCTTCTCGACGAGCTCGAGCGAGAGCTGATCGTGGCTGTCGAGCACTCTCCGCCATGCCGCATCACCCTTGTCGGCGACGCTTTTCGTTGAATCGACGATGTCGGAAAACAGGACCGTGGCGAGAATGCGCTCGGACTCATCCGCTGACACGGTGCGATGACCGGTAACGAACTCCTCGATATCGCCGAGCAGGGCCTCGACGTCACCGGCGGCCACGGCGTGATCCTGGCCGGGATATTCGATGAACTTCGCTTCCGGCATCAACGAGGCCAGCTCGCGGCCGAGCGCAATGGGCACCTGCATGTCGCCGGTGCGATGTAGAACGAGTGTCGGCACTCTGACGGTCGGGAGTATGGACCTGATGTCGATCTGGCTATTCAGCCTCATGAAGGATTTGACCGTGCCGGGACTCGCCGAAAGGCGCTCGAATTTCGCGAATTGCGCAACTGCATCCGGCGACTTTGCCGCGCTCGGGGCGACGATCCGCATCATGGCACCCGTGCCCCAGAGTTTCGCACGTTGTTGCAGCCTGTCCTCCAGATTTGCCGACAGGTCCTTTCGGTTGGCATAGCCGCCGAATAGCAGAAGCCTGGAGACGCGATCCGGATAGGTGGCGGCAAACAAGACGCTCATGGCACTGCCTTCGGAGTTGCCGAAGAGCGAGGCGCGTGTCGAGCCGACCGCATCCATGACGGCGCGGACGTCATCCATCCGTTGTTCCAGGGAAGGCGCGTCCGAGACCCGGTCCGACAACCCCTGTCCGCGCTTGTCGAAGGTGATGACACGCACGAACTTCGAGAGGCGACGCAGGAATGACGTGTATCCGGGCAATTCGTGCATGAACTCGATATGCGACATGAAGCCGGGCACGAACACGAGATCGATGGGGCCGTCGCCCATCGTCTGGTAGGCGATATTGACCTCTCCGCTGAGCGCGTAATGCGTCTCCGGTAGTTCGAGGTCTTGCATCGGTTGCTCCGACTGGGTTTGGGCAGATTTTGCTGAAAGGGCCTGAATGATCAAGCCTATTTCTCGGCTTTGGGTAAGGGGCCGCCTCCGCGAGGCCGTCTCGTTCCGTCTTCGGGAGCACCCCCTCCTGTCGCCGCGACCGCCATGTCTTCACTTCAGATGCTGATCGAGAAACCGGCGCAGGCGGCGATTGGCATCCTCCACGGCCGCGCCGTTGTATTCCAGCCAGTGACCGAACAGCTTCGCTCCGGGCTGAAGGTGCGAATAGTAGAAGCCATGATACGCGCCGGGATAGACGATGAGCTCGACCGATGGCCCGTCATTCCCCCATCTTGCGACCTTGTTGTTGCACTCTGCCGCCGGCGTCCAATCGTCGATGGCCCCAATGAAGATGCCGTCGCCCGGATTGAGTATGCCGCCAGGAATGCGCCGTTGCGAGGCACTTTCAAACGCGACGCGCTCCAGAGCTGCTGCTCGTGCATCGGTCGTCACCGCACCCGCGACGCACCACAGCATCAGTACGAACACGACTTGAAAGATGGCTCTTCCAGGCAATGGCATCTCCCTGGCGTGGGAAGAATAGGCGGCGCGCGGGCAAAATGTAAGCCGCGCCGTCCGCCTCGCGGAAATAGTGCGTTGCCGCGGATTGACTCCGCCCGACCCCTGATTGAAAACGCCCTTCAACCATTCAAAAGAAGAGGAAAAGCCATGGCAGAAGCACTCATCATCGACGCATGCAGGACGCCGCGGGGCGTGGGCAAGGCCGGCAAGGGTGCGCTGTCGGGCATTCATCCGCAGCAGCTCGGCGCGACCGTGCTGCGCGCGCTCGCCGATCGCACCGGCATTAACACCGCCGAGGTCGACGACATCGTCTGGGGCTGCAGCGCGCAGGTTGCGACCCAAAGCGGCGATCTCGGCCGCATGTCGGCGCTCGATGCCGGCTACGACGTGCGCGCCAGCGCCGTGACGTTGGATCGCTTCTGTGGCTCCGGCATCACCAGCGTCAACATGGCCGCAGCCTCGATCATGGCGGGTGCGGAAGATCTCGTCATCGCCGGCGGCTGCGAGATGATGTCGATGGAGGGACGCCGCGGCGGCGGCCCAATGATGATGGATGGCGGCAATCTGCGCCTGCGCGCCAGGCATCCGCAGTCGCATCAAGGCGTCTGTGCGGACGCGATCGCGACCATGGAGGGCATCACGCGACAGGACGTTGATGCGCTCGGCCTCGAAAGCCAGAAGCGTGCGGCGCATGCGATGGCGAACGGGCACTTCAAGAAGAGCCTGGTGCCGGTCCATCGCGAGGACGGCAGCCTCGCGCTCGACCATGAAGAATATCCGCGGCCGCAGACCACGATGGAGGGGCTCGCGGCGCTCAAGCCCGCATTCCCCGCGATCGCCGACTATGCGCTCGACGACAAGGGCACAACCTATCGCGGCCTGATCCTGCAGAAGTATCCGGACCTCAAGATCGACTTCATGCATCACGCCGGCAACTCGTCGGGTGTTGTCGATGGTGCTGCCGCGCTCCTGCTGGCCTCGCCCGCTTACGCCAAGGCGCATGGGTTGAAGCCGCGCGCACGCGTCGTCGCGATGGCCAATATGGGGGACTCGCCGACGCTGATGTTGAACGCGCCGGTGCCGGCTACGCGAAAAGTGCTGGCGAAGGCCGGGCTCACCATCGACGACATCGACCTGTTCGAGATCAACGAAGCCTTTGCGGTGGTCGCGGAAAAATACATCCGCGATCTCAAGCTCGACCGCGCCAAGGTCAACGTCAATGGCGGCTCGATCGCGCTCGGTCACCCGATCGGCGCCACCGGCTCGATCCTGATCGGCACGGTGCTGGACGAGCTCGAACGGCGTGATCTGAAGCGGGGTCTCGTGACCATGTGCGCCGCCGGCGGCATGGCGCCGGCGATCATCATCGAGCGCGTCTGAGCCCTATTTTTAAGGTGTGAAAACGACCGGCCTCCCACAAAGAGGCCGGTCGTCGCTTGTCGAAAGCATGGAATCAGCTTTAGCAAGAGCGTGTTGCGGGCCTTCGAAACGCGGCAAAAAACGCTGCTTTGGATGCGGCTGCTTGGAAAAGTGGCTGAAAAGCAGGGTTTTTTGTCACAGAGGGGCAAAAAAGCCCGTAAAATCGCGAGAAAACTGTGCAGAAGGCTCTAGGCCTTCAACGGTTGGTCTAATATGCAACCGGCAACGAATCAGAGGAGACACGATGCCAGCCCAAATGTCCAAGTCGCAACTCATCGAGAAGATTGCGACCGCCACCGAGCTTTCCAAGCGCGACGTCAAGAACGTCATGGAGACGCTCACCGACGTCGGCCACAAGGAACTGAAGAAGAACGGCCTGTTCCTGGTGCCGGGCTTCGCCAAGTTCGTCGTCATCAAGAAGCCCGCGACCAAGGCGCGCAAGGGCACCAACCCGTTCACGGGTGAAGAGATGATGTTCAAGGCCAAGCCGGCCCGCAAGATCGTCCGTGCGCGGCCCGTCAAGGCCGCCAAGGACGCCGTGGCCTAAGGGCTAAAAGCAAAGGCCCCCTTCGACAAGAAGGGGGCCTTTTGTTTTGGGTGCCGCGAGGGCGAGCGGAGGGACTAGCCCTTGCGGCGCTTAGGCCGCGCCGCGACCGGCACGGGCTGCAGCCCATGCGACGGTACGACGTACCGACGCCAGAACTGGACGGCCTTGCGGCGCAGCCGCTGAATGGCCTCCAGGTTCATCACTGCCTCGAACAATCCGAACATTGCGATCATCAGTAGGGCCTTTATCGTCTCGCTGGTCATCTCGCCACCTTGCGCAAGCCCCCGCGGCTTGCGCCCCTGGTTCCCTTACATTCAGAAAACGCCCGGATGGCGCGGACGTCTTTGCTGTGGATCAAGGCCGGCGGAATTATCTATTCCGCCGCCTCGATCTGAGCCTCGGGCTTGGCCGGCTCGAGCACGGCCGCGACCGCGTCGTCGACGCGCTCCAGCCAGATGAACTCGAGCCTGTCCCGCGCGCTCTTCGGGATGTCGTCGAAGTCCCGTTTGTTGCGCGCCGGCAGCATCACCCGCGTCAGCCCGGCGGCAGCCGCGGCCACCACCTTCTCCTTGATGCCGCCCACCGGCAGCACGAGGCCGCGCAGCGAGATCTCGCCGGTCATGGCGGTATCACTGCGAACCGTGCGGTTGGTCAAAAGCGACGTCAACGCCGTGAACATCGCCACACCCGCGCTCGGTCCGTCCTTCGGGGTCGCGCCCGCCGGGACATGGACGTGGATGTCGCTCTTCTCGAACATCGCAGGATCGATGCCGAGCTGTGTGGCTCTGCTCTTCACGAGCGTCAGTGCTGCCTGCACGCTCTCGCGCATGACCTCGCCGAGCTGGCCGGTCAGGATCATGTTGCCCCTGCCGGGCACGCGCGTCGCCTCGATGAACAGGATGTCGCCGCCGACCGGCGTCCAGGCAAGTCCGGTGGCGACACCGGGTACGCTGGTGCGCAGCGCAATCTCGCCCTCGAACCGGGGCTGGCCGAGCACGGCCGCCAGGTCCTTTGGCGCGATCGTCACCTTCGCGGCGGTGCCCTCGGCGATCTGCACCGCGGCGTAGCGGAGCACCTTGCCGATCTCGCGCTCGAGGTTGCGGACGCCGGCTTCCCGCGTATAGCCCTTGACGACCAGGCGCAGCGCCTCCGGCTCGATCTCGGCCTGCTCGGCGGTCAAGCCGTTGGCCTCGAGCTGCCGCCGCACCAGGTAGCGCTTGGCGATCTCCAGCTTCTCCTCCTCGGTGTAACCTGCGAGGCTGATCAGCTCCATGCGGTCCAGGAGCGGGCCGGGGATCTGGTCGAGCATGTTGGCGGTCGCAATGAACACCACGCGCGAGAGGTCGAAGGGCACGCCGAGATAATTGTCCCGGAACGTCCCGTTCTGCTCGGGGTCGAGCACCTCCAGCATGGCCGCCGAGGGATCGCCCTGCACGCCACGGCCCATCTTGTCGATCTCGTCCAGCATCATCACGCAGTTGCGGGCACCCGCCTTCTTGATGCCCTGGATGATGTTGCCGGGCAGCGAACCGATATAGGTGCGCCGGTGACCGCGGATCTCGGCCTCGTCATGCACGCCGCCCAGGCTGACGCGCACGAAGGGGCGATCCATCGCGCGTGCGATGGATTGTCCGAGCGAGGTCTTGCCGACGCCGGGCGGACCGACAAAGCACAGGATCGGCGCCTTGCCCTGCGGTGCGAGCTTGCGCACCGCCAGATATTCGATGATCCGGGTCTTGATCTTCTCCAGGCCAAAGTGATCGGCATCGAGAATGCGGCGGGCTTCCTTGATGTCGATCGGCTTCTCCTCGGGCAGCGCCCAGGGCAGTTCGATCAGCCAGTCCAGATAGGTGCGGACCATGCCGGATTCGCCGGCCGCCTCGGGCATGCGCTCATAGCGCCGCAATTCCTTGCGCGCGTGGGCTTCCGCCTCGGGCGGCATCTTGGCCTTGACGATAGCTTCCGTCAGTTCGGCGACCTCGGCCGCCTTGCCGTCACCTTCGCCGAGCTGGCGCTGAATGGTGGCCATCTGCTCGCGCAGGATCGCCTCGCGCTGGCGCTCGTCGAACGCCGCCTTGGTCTTCTGCCCGATCTCGTTGGAGATGCGCAGCACCTCCAGCCGCTCGGCGAGCTGCTTCGACACCTTCTCGACGCGCAGAGCGAGGTCGATCGTCTCCAGGATCTCCTGCTTCTCTTGCGGCTTGATGTCCATGTAGGAGGTCGCAAGATCGGCCAGCGCGCCGGGCGCGGTGGTGTTCTGGAACATCGCGACCAGCTCGGGCGGCGCCTGCGGCAACAGCTCGATCGCCTCGATCGCCTGGCGCTGCAAATTGAGGACGCGCGCCTCGATCTCGGGCGAGGTCGTGGTCGGTTCCGGGATCTGCTGTATCCGCGCGACAGGGAACGGCGTCCCCGGCAGGAAATCGAGGATGCGTGCGCGCTGCACGCCCTGGCAGACGATGTGATGCGTGCCGTCGGGCGCGGTGATGTAGCGCACGATGTTGGCGATGGTCGCGACACGGTACAGATCGTCCGGACCGGGATCGTCGACCTCGGCGTTGCGCTGCAGGACGATGCCGATCGGCCGCTGCTCGCGCAGTGCCTGTTGGGCCGCCGCGATCGACTTCGGCCGCGCGATCGCGATCGGCCCGATTGCGCCGGGAAACAGCACCATGTCGCGGACGGCGACCATGATCAGCGCATCCTCGGGAATCTTGGTTTCGGGGGTCTGGGTATTGTTCATCTGTTCGTTGGCCATGATCGACCTCAGGCGGATTTGGCGAGGCGCAGCGCGACGCAACCGTCCATCACGAAGCGGCTGATGGCGTAGCGCCCGACGGGCAGGGCGATGCGGCGCTCAAAGCGCCCCTGCGGAAGCTCGAGTCGGTGGATCCGGGCATTGCGCAGCTCCGGCGGCAGGGTGCGATGGCCGCTGATAATCAGCACGCCGTCCTGAATCACCGTCTCGACATTCTCGGGGCCGACGCCGGGTAGGGCGACGAGGATCAAGAGCTCCCGCTCGGTCTCGAGCACGTCGATCGGCGGCTCCCAGCAGGTGTCCTGGCGGCCAAACTGCTGGCGCATCCGTTCGGCGCGGTGGAGTTGATCCAGCGCTTCGGACAGCATCCAGTTCAGGGGATTTTTCGTCGACATGGGGCAGGCTCTGGGTGGGAAAGCCTGCATATGGTACGCCTTGCCGGAAAATCCAGCATTGACGGTTCCGGCCGGCATAGCTGACCTGCAGGGGCCGCCACTGGCGCAACAGGCATCTGGCGCCGCGCGGGCCAGGCGCGGCGCCAACCATTCCCGTCAGGGTGGAAGCAGCTACTCAGCCGCCTCGCGATATTCCGCTTCCGCCTCCAGATTGATGACGGAGGTCGCAAGCTGGGTCAGCGTGTGGTCGGTCGCCTCTTCCTCGTCGAGCGTATCCTGCAGCAGCCGTGCCGCCTCGGGCATGCCGAGCTCCTCGGCCCAGGTGCGCAAGGTGCCGTAACGGGAGATCTCGTAGTGTTCGACGGCCTGGGCCGCCGCCAGCAGGCCGGCGTCGAGGGCAGGGGCGTTCTTGAAGTCCTTCATGATCTCGGCGCCCTCGTCGGTAATGCCGTTGATGGCCTCGCAGGGCTTGCCGCGGGCCGGCTTGTCCAGCATCCCGAAGATCTGGTCCAGGCGCTTGACCTGGCCTTGCGTCTCGCGGAGATGCTTGTTGAAGGCCGCCGCGAGCTCCTTCGAATGCGCGGCCTTGGCCATCTTGGGCAGCGTCTTGATGATCTTGTTCTCGGCGAAATAAATGTCCTTGAGTGTTTCCAGGAACAGGTCCTTCAACATCTTCGGCGCCTGACGCGGCCGCCGCGCCGCGGTCTTCCTGGTTGCTCGTTTCTTTGCTCGCTTAGCCATGAATCCTCCTCTTGAGGTGCGCGGGAAGGCACCCCCTTCCTCAATCCTCACGCGATCAAGATTTTGCGGCGGCAAATGTTCCTCGCGGTCGCCCCGGCGAGCGGCTAAGGAAGGCGGACGTGCCATTCCAGGACGGCTTCGCGCATGCTCGATTTTGCCCTGTCGGCCTTCGTCACCCTGCTGCTCGTGGTCGACCCCGTCGGCCTCGCGCCGGCCTTCCTGGCCGCGACCGGCGGCATGGGCGACAAGGACAAGCGTGCGGTTGCACTCCGCGCGCCGCTGATCGCCTCGTCGATCCTGGTCGTCATTGCGCTGATCGGAAACTGGCTGTTGCGTCAGCTCGGCATCGGCATTCCCGCCTTCGAGATCGCCGGCGGACTGTTGCTGTTCGGCGTGTCCTATCAGATGATTTTTGGCGACCGGCCGCGCCGCGAGGCGCGCGAGGCCGACAAGGCGCTGTCGGAGCACGCCTCCGACGTCGCCGTGTTTCCACTCGCCATTCCCATGATGGCCGGCCCCGGCGCGATCGCGACCACGCTCTTGTTGTCGGGCAACGCGGCCGATGCCAGCCGGCTCGCCGTCATCATCGCGATCATCCTCCTCGTCTGCCTGATCTGCGGCCTTTGTTTCGTCTCCGCGAACCTGATCGCGCGGACATTGGGCCGCACCGGCAATGCCGTGCTCTCGCGCCTGCTCGGCATCCTGCTCGCGGCCTATTCGGTGCAGTTCGTGATCAACGGCATAGCGGCCGTGCGGGCCAGCCTGTCGTGACACGGCCTTGTCCGTAGTAAGCTGATTTCGCAGGATAATTGTCGGCGTCGTCGTGCGGTGGAGTTGGGTGCCCCAACCGCGCATGCTTTCGCTTGCACTGTCGGGAGGCTTTGCGTACTCCGGGTTACAACAGCGCAAAAAGCGCCCATCGCGAGGATGTCGGTCTCGATGACAACAGACGAGCTTGTCCGCCAGCCCATCGCCGTCCGCGGCATGGCCGAAGCCTGATCGGGCGTCCCGGTGTTTGCGCGGATCAGACGGCTCGTCGATCGCAAAGGATCGGGCAAGGGATCGGGCAAGGCTTCGAACCGGCTCCTGGTCCGCATTCGCGCGCTCCTGCGCAGCAACGAATTCTACCTGATCCCGCTTTCGCTCGTGATCGGCACTCTGGCCGGCGCCGTCGTGACGCTGATGGCCGAGATGGCGCAGATCGCCCACGTCCTGATCTTCGGCATTCCGGTCGATGTCCGGCTATCGGCCAACGCCGTCGTCAGCCCCTGGGCGGCGCTCGCCGCACCCGCGCTGGGCGGGCTGGCGCTCGGCATCATGGAATGGTCGCGGCGGCGGCTGAAGATCTCCGTCGCCGTCGACCCGATCGAGGCCAATGCGCTGCGCGGCGGCAGCCTGTCGATGCGCGACAGCGTCGTGGTGTCGAGCCAGACGCTGATCTCCAACGGTTGCGGGGCCTCCGTGGGCCTCGAGGCCGGCTACACCCAGATCGGCTCGGGCATCGCGTCGCTGCTCGGCCAGTTCCTCAACCTGCGGCGCACCGACCTTCGCCTCATCGTCGGCTGCGGCGCCGCGGCGGCCATCGCCGCAGCGTTCGGCGCCCCGATCACCGGCGCGTTCTACGCTTGCGAGCTGATCGTCGGCGTCTACTCCGTCGGCAGCGCCGCGCCGATCCTGGCCGCCTCGCTCGCCGGCGCGCTGACCGCGCAATATCTCGGCGGCGCACCTTATTCGCTGGAAGTGCCGAAGGTGGACGCCGTCGGGCTCGAGCAGTATCTGGTGCTGGTCGGGCTTGCGCTGATCACCAGCGCCGTCGGCATCGCCGTGATGCGCTCCTCGACGGTGTTCGAGCGGGCGTTCGCCTGGCTGCCGGTCTGGATCAGGCCCGTGTTCGGCGGCTTGATCGTCGGCGGCTTCGCGATCCTGACGCCGCAGGTGCTCGCCGCCGGTCACGGCGCGATGGTGCTGGACCTCCACCACAACATGACGATCGCACTGATCGCCATGATCATCGCCTTGAAGCTGACGGCGTGCCTGGTCTCGCTGGCCTCCGGCTTCCGCGGCGGTCTCTTCTTTGCCTCGCTGTTCGTCGGCAGCCTGATCGGAAAATTCTTTGCGGCCGTGCTGGCGCTGGCGGCTCCGGGTTTTGCGATCGACCCGCTGGTCGCGATGCTGACCGGCATGGCGACGCTCGGGGTTGCCATCGTCGGCGGCCCCTTGACGATGTCGTTCCTGGTGCTGGAGATGACCCGCAATGTCGACGTCACCGCGGTGGTGCTGGCGGGCTGCATCGTCACCTCGATCTGCGTCCGCTTCATGTTCGGCCATTCGTTCTCGACCTGGCGCCTGCATCTGCGCGGCGAGACCATCCGCAGCGCCAACGACGTCGGCTGGCTGCGCAACCTGACCGTGGAGCGGTTGATGCGTGGCGATGTCGGCAAGGTGCCGTCGACCACGACGATCGCGGCGACGCGGCGCGAGTTCGTGCTGGGCTCGCGACCCGGCATCGTCGTCGTCAACAATGCGGACGAATATGTCGGCCTCGTCATGCTGCCGGATCTGTTCTCCAGCGATCTCGACACCATCGCCGACGACATCCAGGTGATCGAGCTCGCGCGCTACACCGACATTGTCCTGCTGCCGGAAATGAACGTGAAGAGCGCGATGGCCGTTTTCGACGAGGCGGAGGCGGAAATGCTGGCGGTAGTCGAGTCCGCCGACAGCCGCAAGGTGGTCGGCTTCCTCAACGAATCCTTTGCCCGGCGCCGCTATGTCGAGGAGATCGACAAGGCCACCCGCGGCGTGCTCGGTGCGCTGTCCTAGAGCCCATGTTTCGGCGGTCGCCGTTCGCCAGATCGCGAAAAGTTCCGCCCCTGCGCAAATGTCGCAGGTGGTTGACGTTCATCAACCAGACAGGTGTCATGCGCTATCAGGTTCGGACGTCCATGGAGATGCAGCAGATGTCGATGCGCAGGAGATTGCCCCTTCCGGCCGGCCGGATTGCCGCCCTGGCCGCGTTCGCCGGCCTCGTCCTCGTCACCGCCGGCTCGCCGTCGATCGCGGCTTCCGGCCCGTCGGCGCCGAAGGTTACCTCCGCGGCTACCGCCTCCTCTGATGCCACCGACTTCAGCGCCGCCCGCCGTCGCTACTACCGACGCGGCCCGAGCGCGGCCGGCCTTGCGATCTTTGGCGCGGGAATGGGCCTGATCGCCGGCGCGATCGCCGAGAGCCGCCGGCAGGAGTACTACGAGAACCGCTATTATTATGGTGGCGGTCCCGGCTACTACGGCGGCCCCGGCTATTATGGCGGTGGACCGTATTATGGTGGCGGACCCTACTACGGCCGGCCGCGATATTACTATCAGCCGTACTAGCCAATGCGCCTCGTGCGCCGTAGCCCGGATGGAGCGAAAGCGTAATCCGGGGCGGTCGATCCGCGGGGTATGATTCCCGGATTTCGCTTGCGCTCCATCCGGGCTACCCACGCGCGAGAGGCCGTTACGGCGCCGCGACCACCATCGCCACGATCCGCCGGACCAGCGGCAGGACCATCAGCAGGGTGGGGAACGCGACGAGCCAGGACAGGCCCCAGGCGACCGGCCAGGTCGACAGGAATTCCGGCGTGGCGCCCAGGCTCTTCAGTGTCGAGATGACGGACACGACCGCCGTCATCAGCACGGACAGCACCAAGGGCATGACGACCGATGCATATCGCGCCGGCAACTTTCGGAAGAGAGGCATTGAGTCTTCTCGGGGGATGAACAGGTCGATCACGTGAACTTCGACAACGAGCAACGCTCCCGACCATGTCGGTTGAATGCGTTGCTTCACGTGAGACGCTTACGGCGCTGTTGCCAGCGGCGCGTGTTCCATAGCGGCGCGCTATCGGCGGTGCAAGCCGAAACCAGCCGCAACGGTTAGGATCGTTCAAGAACGACATTTTGCGAAAGGAGCTGCCATTCCGGCGGCAATTTTCGGCTAAAACTTCAGCACTTTGGCGCGCGCCCGCGAATAGACTTCGACCGGTCGATCCGATTGAATGACGCCGATGTGGAAAGTCTTACCAGCCCTGCTGTTGCTGGCCGCGCCCGCCTTGGCGCAGCCCGCGCCGAAAAATGCGGCCGCGCGCGCCGATCCCTGCGCGCCGATCGGGCGTACCGCCGACGGCAAGCTGGTCTACTCCATGAAGTGCGAGACCATTCCGGTGCCATTAGCGCCTCCGCCATCACCGCAGGCCGAGGTGAAGGAGGCCCTGCCGGCCGCCGAGCCCGAACCGGAGGTGCGGCGCAGCGGCATTTTTGGCTGGTCCTACGACCGCAGGTGAGCCGGGTCAGCCACTTGCGCGGGGCCCGCCGGAGTGCTTTTGCTAAAGCGATCCCCTTGGAGGACAAGCGTTTCCCCTGGCCCTCCGACCCAGAGAGATGAGATGAGCAAACTCGTTATCCGCGCCGGCGATTTCACCTTCGATGCCCGCTTCGAGGAGCAGTCGGCGCCCAAGACCGTGGCTGCATTCCGGAAAGCGCTGCCGTTCGAAAGCCACATCATCCATGTGCGCTGGAGCGGCGAGGGCGTGTGGATGCCGCTCGGCGACCTCGATTTCGGCGTCGGCTACGAGAACCACACCAGCTATCCCGCGCCCGGCCAGATCATCCTCTATCCCGGCGGCATCAGCGAGACCGAGATTTTGATGGCCTATGGCGGCGTGCACTTTGCGAGCAAGATGGGCCAGCTCGCCGGCAACCATTTCATCACGGTGACCTCGGGCCTGGAAAACCTGGCGACGCTCGGCAAGGCGGTGCTGTGGAAGGGGGCCCTCCCGATCCGCTTCGAGGAAGTCTGACTTGTCGGACATACGCTATCCGCGCGATCTCCGCGGCTACGGCCGCAACCCGCCGCATCCGCAATGGCCCGGTAACGCGCGCGTGGCGGTGCAGTTCGTCGTCAATTTCGAGGAGGGCGGCGAGAACAACATCCTGCACGGCGACCGTGCGTCCGAGGCGTTTCTGTCCGACGTGCTGGGCGCGCAGCCCTGGCCCGGCCAGCGCCACGCCAATATCGAATCGATGTTCGAATATGGCTCGCGCGCCGGCTTCTGGCGGCTGTGGCGGATGTTCTCGATGCGCAAATGGCCGACCACCGTGTTCGGTGTCGCCACTGCGCTCAAGCGCAACCCCGAGATCGTCGCGGCCATGAAGGAGGCGGGCTGGGATATCGCCAGCCACAGCCTGAAATGGATCGAGCACAAGGACATGAGCGAGGAGGTGGAGCGCGCCGAGATCGCCGAGTCGATCCGCGTGCACACCGAGGCCACCGGTTCGCGGCCGCTCGGCTGGTACACCGGCCGTTCCTCGATCAACACCAACCGGCTGCTGATGGAGGAGGGCGGCTTCCTCTATCTCTGCGACTCCTATGCCGACGATCTGCCCTATTGGGTGAAGGGTCCGCGCGGCAAGCAGCTCATGATCCCCTATACGCTGGACGCCAACGACATGCGTTTCATCAATCCGCAGGGCTTTGCGGAGGGCGAACAGTTCTTCACCTACCTCAAGGATGCCTTCGACGTGCTCTATGCCGAGGGCGAGACCGCGCCGAAGATGATGTCGGTGGGGCTGCATTGCCGCCTGGCCGGCCGGCCCGGCCGCGCCGCGGGCCTCATTCGCTTCCTCGACTATGTCGGCAAGCACGAGCGGGTCTGGGTGCCGACGCGGCTGGAGATCGCGCAGCACTGGCACGACAAGCTCAACCATCTCGCCAATGATGCGTTCGAGGTCTAGCGCGATGTCGCAGATATCACTGTCTGATCTCAACGCAGCCAGCAAAGCCGATTTCGTCGCGGCGCTCGCCAATGTCGTCGAATATTCGCCCTGGATCGCGGAAGGGATTTTCGAGCAGCGGCCGTTCGCCGGGATCAACCAGTTGCACGCCGCCATCAAGGGCGCGA
>NZ_PPPT01000169.1 GCF_006483445.1 Bradyrhizobium guangdongense
GTCGAGCGAGGCGATCGAGCTCGTGGCGCAATCGACCGGCTTCCGCGATCCGGAGCGGATGCGCCGCGCCTTCATCCGCGCCTGGCTCAAGACGGTGCCGTCGATCGCGGTGAGCAGAACGGTTTCGGCTGGAGGATTCTCGGAATCCATAACACCCTTCATGCCGGCCCGCTTGCGCTGCTCGGCAAGGCGATAGGCCGCTTCAGCTTCGTTGAACTGACCGCGCGCCTCGAAGATCATGGCGCGGGTGCCTTCGAGCTCCGATTCCCAGTTCTGTCCTAACTTGGCGTATGAAGCACGCCAGTTCGGGTGGCCGCTGGTGCGGGCCTCCTGGATCGCAGTCTGGGTCTTGCGCAAATAGGCTTCGGCCTGCGTCACGTCGCCCATCATGATGAGGATGGAGGCTACCGCACGGTTTGCGCTGAACTGGAATCCCTTGGCGCCCGGCGTGTTGGCCGTCTCCCGCAACTGCCTGAGGATGACCTCCAGCGCCCGCTTGGGGTCACCGGCTGCGGCATATTGCAGGGACAGCAATTGCAACAGCCGTCCCATCATATTGGCGCTGATGGCACCACGACCGACTTCGACGGCCTTGTTGGCATCGGCGATGGATTCGGCGAGCCGGCCGAGCTGGGCCCGCGCGTTGGCGCGATCGAAATAGAACTGCGCCAGATCCTCGCGCGATTCCTTTCCCGTGGGCGTCGAGTCAGCATCCGACTTGAGCTCCGCGATGAGCTTGACGTCGGGCTTCTCGCTGTCGAGGATCGCCGTGATGTCGGCGATGGTCCGTGGGGGCGCGATAAAGCCCTTTGGCAGCGCCGTGCCTGGGTCGAGCTTGGGCGCGGCCTCCTTCGGGAGCTCGACGGCGACGTTGGCCCTTCCGTTCGCGGCATTGAGCGCAGCCATCATGCAGGCTTTGACCTGCGGCGAGGCCTTGGCGCGGCAGGCCTCGATGTCGGCACCGCCCTTGCGACCACCAGCCGCTTGCATGCAGGCCTGCACGATGGGTTTGCCGACCGTCATCCGGCAATTCTCGAGCGCCGCTTCCTTGGTGAGCGGGGCCGCCGAAGCAGCCGACCCCAGGAACAGACCGACCACAATCAGGCTGCGGGCGCCCCGCTGACGCAGGTGATTCCAACGACCATCGAATGTGTCGGCGGTGCCTGTTCGCATGGCGAAAGACCTTGATATGAAAATGAAACTTCGCGAAACACCACGATACTAGCGACAGCCCTATTTGGACGACAAGCACAATCGACGGTCCGGCCGCTGTCGAAACACAGGTTCTATCAGCTTCCGGTCATTGCGGTTAATCGCCCCGGCGCAGCATCGGCAAAAAGGGCTGAAAACAACCCCATGCACAGTAGCCGAGGCCAGGGGCGAACGGATGCGGATTTTACGAAATTGTCCTTGACCCGTCGGGCAAATCAGGTGTATGTTGCTATTATCGCAAGGTGTGGGACGAGCCGTTGCATCAGGCGTTGCACGCCCTCCAAGTCATTATGGCGTTTGGTTGAATCGCCTGCGAGCTCCGTTGACCTCTCCCGGAGGAGAGGTGAGGTAGCCGATGCCGCGCCAACTCATCCTGATCTCATCGCGCTCCAGCTTGATGACAAACGCCGGTGTCGGATGAGGTCGCGCATGTTTGTGCAAAATCCTGCTGCTGCTTGCACAAACTGAGGCCTAAATGGTCGCGAGCGACAGTTTTGCTGCGTTTCCGTGCTCGCGGCGGGCAAGCGCCGAAGCGTGCGTAACGCGATCAGTGTGCGCCGCAGCGACAGTTCTCGTAATCGACGGGATCGTGGCTGTTGAAGATGGTCACACGCGCGCCATGGCCGAGCTTGAGCGCACGCAGCCGCTCCTGGTTGGCGATGCGCGCCTTGCGATCCATATCCGCCTTGCGCTGGAAGTAGCCGAGCACGAGCGGCATCCGCACCTTGGCCTCCAACTGGCCGTGGAAGAAATAGCTGTCGCCGGCGTGCAGCAGCCATGTGCCGGCTGAGCGGACCGCGATGCCGCAATGGCCGGGCGTATGGCCGGCGAGCGGGATCATCAGGATGTCCGGCTCGCGGTCGCCCAATGCGCGCACGCCCCGAAAGCCGAACCAGTCCTCTCCGCCCTCGCCGTAGAACTGCCAGCTCGGTCCGTGCTGCCATTGCTGCGTGATGTAGCGGCCTTCCGGGGCCGCAGGCTTGCCCAGCACGGCCATGTCGTATTCAGCGCGATGGACGTGCACCTTGGCGTGCGGGAAATCCGGCACGCCGCCGGCATGGTCGCGGTCGAGATGGGTCAGGAGGACGTGGCGAACGTCATTGGGCGAATAGCCGAGCGCCTTCACCTGCTCCAGCGCCGTCTCGGCGGGGTCGAGCCTCGGCGCCGTCTGACGCAGCCATCGCCGCCCGAGCCGCGCAGGTGTCGCGATATCGCCGAGCCCGATGCCGGTGTCGACCAGCGCAAGACCGTCATTGGTTTCGACCAGCAGGCAATGACAGACCATGCGCGCTCGCTGGAACAGGCTGCCGGTCCCGTTCACCAGGCGACGCCCGACCGGACACATCGTGCCAGTGTTGAGATGATGAACCTTCATGGAGCCTCCGCCTTTGCCGGTTGCGATCTGGCTCTTCTTGCCATCGGCCAATCCATAGGTAAAATATGGAATAATGATACGTTCTCTAGGATTAGCCTATGGATATCCGCGAGCTCCGTTACTTCACCGCCGTCTACCGCGCGCGCAATCTCACGGCGGCGGCGCGCCAGTGTTTCGTGTCACAGCCGTCGATCTCGACGGCGATCACCAATCTCGAAGCCGAGCTCGGCACCACGCTGTTCATCCGCCACAAGAAGGGCGTTGCGCCGACCGCCTCGGCCGAGCAATTCCATGCGCTTGCCCGCCGCATCATCGACGAGGCCGACGCAGCCCGCAGCCTGTTCAGGAAGCCGAGCACGAAGGCGACGCTGACGCTGGGGTTGATGCGCACGCTGGACGTGCCGCGCACCATTGCCCTGCTCAAGCCGCTGACCGCCAACCCGCAAATTGCGCTTCGCCTCGTCGGCAGCGACGAGCGCGCCGACGCACGGATCATCGCAAAAACCATGCAGCGCTCCGACGAGCACTTCGTTCCGCTCTGGAGCGAACGCTACGTCGCAGCCCTGCCGCCGTCGCATCCGCTCACGCTGAAGCATCGCCTGCGCACCGCCGATCTTGCCGAGGCCGCGCTGATCGACCGCTGCCATTGTGAGCAGAGCGCGTTCTTCGGCCGCTCGGCGCCGCGGCGGCAGCCGGCGGCGATCGCGCAATCCGAGGACTGGGCCATGGCGCTGGTCGCGGCCGGCGTCGGGGTCGCCATCGTTCCGGAAGGCGTGGCGCGCAACAATCCTGATGTCGCCGTGCGCGAGATCGAGGTAAAGGTCAAACGCGAGGTCGGGCTCGCCTATCGCACATCGAGCCCGCCGTCGGATGCGCTGAAGGATTTCATCGCCAAGCTGCAGAAGGGCCGCAGGCCCGCGCGCGCAGAACGTGCGCGGAAGAGCTGACGGCCTACGCCGGCCGCGCCTGAAGGCGAGATAAGGGTAGCGGATAGCAGCAGCGCTCGACTTTGACGAATCTATAAATCTGGCTATAATCTGGCCAGAATGGCGTTCGACATTATTCTCGCACCGGAAGCGGTCGAAGACTTCAAGGGCTTGAAAACGCATGTCCGAACCGCCGTGCGGGATGCGCTCGAAACGCATCTCAGGCACGAGCCCGCGAAGACGAGCCGTAGCCGGATCAAGAGATTACGGGGACTGCGGCGGCCGCAGTACAGGCTACGGGTCGGCGATATCAGAATATTCTACGATATTTCCGGCGCGGCCGTGGAGATTCTGGCAATCATAACCAAATCGGAGACCGAGTCATGGCTCGCACAGTTCGGAAATCCGGAGTGAAGGAAGTGCCTCTCTCCGAAATCAAGGATGATCTGTCCCGCTATCTTCGCGAGGCGGAGACGCATGAGATCGTCATCACGCGCCACGGCAAACCGGCCGGCGTCCTGATCGGATTCGAATCGGAAGAGGACTGGTTCGATTATCGCCTCGAGCATGACCCGCGTTTCCTGCAGCGCGTCGAGCGGGCGCGGAGCAGCCTTCGGGCTGGACGCGGGGTCAAGCTGGAAGACGTTGAAACGGAGTAACGGCTAGAGCTTTTTCCGTTCCGAAGGAATCGGAACGGAAGCTCTAGATTCTTATTTTGACGCGTTTTCTTGACGCGAACCGGTGTCCACTTCGCTGGAAAACGCTCTAGCCGCGCACGGCCACGGGCCGCTGGTAGGGCGAGGCGACCGGCGGATTTGCGGTCTGGGCGGCGAGCTCGCCGATCAAGCGGTCGGCATCGGCGGCCATGCCGTCGGGCGCCTGGATCACCAGGCGCTCGAGCGCCCAGCGGTAGGACGAGACGCGCCGTTCCAGGCATTGCTGCACCCACTGCACGATCAGCGAGTTCTCCTGCATACGCGCGACCGCGTCCGCCTTCTCGCGCGGCGACAATTCCGAGACCATCTTCATGCTGGCCTCGCGCTTGCGGTCGAGCTCGATGACGCGGATGGCGCTCGAAAAGAACGGCTCGAAGCGGGTGATGTCGTTGCGCACGTCCTCGATGAGCTGCGCATAGCGCGAGGAGAACGAGCGATGCGGCTCGTCGATCAGCGTGCGGCCATAGGTGGTGCGGTCGAACACGACGTTCTGCCGCCATGGCGACGGCATCGCCTTGTAGTCGCCGAACACGCTTCGCCAGGCCGGCCGCGACCGCGGCGGCTCGACCAGGGGATAGGCGAGATCGCGAAGCAGGCGCTCTTCGTCGGTGAGCTGGAATTGCGAGGCCTTGACGCCGACGCTTCCGGTCACCTCGGAGCCGAGCCAGCGGTGCATGTCGTCACTGCGCATGTCGGCGCGGGTGCGGCCGAAATCGCCGCCACTGCACGCGCCAAGAACCACACTAAGTGACGCGCCGATCAGCGCGAGCAGCAGGGCCGATGAGCAACACCGGATCCGGCGGGATGTGTCCGGCATTTCAAATGCGCGTTTCTAAAGCGCGATGGCTTTGGGTTGAATCGTCATCGCGCTTTAGCTCCTTGTTTGAGCATGATCTTATCGGAAAACCGCTGCGCACTTTTCCGGATCATGCTTATCGACGCCGACGACGGCGTCCTGGCGCTGTGCCCTGTTCCGGGCCGCGCCCGCCATTGGTCTCGTCGGATTCGCGCTCGATCCGGATCACGGGAAGGATCAGCACTGTTCCCATGTCCGCTGAAGGAGCGACATCCCCCGACGCGCCCGACCGGCGACCGGCCGGAAATTCAATGATGGTCCCCATGTCAGCTCTCTATTCAGTGCCGCGCGACCGGTGCCGGCCCTCACAACATGGGCTCATTAAGATCAGTTCATGGTTAACGGGGTGTAAACGCCCGGTGCGGGCCGTAGCTGCACGGGCCGGGATACGGCCAGGATACCGCTAAGGCCCGTGCGTGCCGTTGCGACACGACAACACTGCAATTCGAGCCGTTTGCTTCACGTCTCGTTTTCCTTAACGAGCCTTTAAACCAGCCCGCGTAGTGTGGCGGAGACGATCCTTCTCGAGTTGCGTACGCCTCATGACCTCCAAGCCGCTGTTTCCTGGATTCGACGGGTTGATGACCCTCTCCCGTCGCGAAGGCGTCGATATCCGCCCGACCTTGCTGCGCGTGCTGACGGACCTCTACGTCCAGGCCAAGAGCCATAGCGGCGACGAGGAGCGGCAATTCGTCGAGCTCGCCTCGCGCCTGATCGACCAGGTCGACGACGCCACCCGCGCCGCGGTCAAGGCGCGGCTGGCGGTCTATCCCGGAACTCCCGCGCCGATCATGCAGAAGCTCGGGCTCCTGCCCGCACAGGAAGGACGGCGCATTCCGCTGGCCCGCGAGATCCCCGCTCCTGCGCCTGAAGCAGCGCCGGCGCGCTCGCCGACCGAGGCCGAACTGCGGATGGCGTCGAACATGTCGATGCAGCCGAAGGACGCCGCCGAAATCCACGACATGTTCTTCCGCGCCACCGCCTCCGAGCGCGCGCTGATCCTGCATAATCTTGCGCAGACGCCGCTGAAGGCCGCGCCGCGCATCCCGACGGCGCGCGCCAAGCGCGCGATCCAGATCCTGGAGATGGCGGCCTTTGCGCAAGACGCCGAGAGTTTTGCGCTGGAGCTCGATGAAAGCCTGATCCTGCCCGCGCGCGTCGCCTCGCAGATCGTCGACGATGCCGGCGGCGAGGCGCTTGCGGTCGCCGCCCGTGCGCTCGACATGCCGAGTGCCGCCTTCCAGCGCATTTTGCTGTTCTTCAAGCCGGAGATCGGCAGCTCCGTGAACACGGTCTACCGGCTGTCGCGGCTCTACGATCGCCTGAGCGAGCGGTCGGCGCTGGTGATGCTCGCCGCCTGGCGCGGCTCGACGCTCGCCGTCACGCGCGCGAAGTACCAGTCCTCGCTCTATGACGGCGAACGGCAGCGCGCCCGCGCGACCTCCGGCACGTCGCGGCCGGCGGTGCAGCCCGGCGCGAGCCCGGCCATCCGCACCGGCACCGGCGGCTCGGACCGCTGAGCTAAATCAAGTCCGGGCCAATTCCAGGAAGTGGCGGCCGGCGCGATCCTCGGTCTCGACGATCCACGCGTCGGGATCGAAGCGGATTTCCTTGGTGAGGCGCTCTTCCACCATGGGCTCCGGCTGCGGTTGCGGCGCTGCCGGCACGAAGAAGCGATCGACGGGCCGGCCATCCTCATAGACGGTCTGCGGCGCCGGCACGTAAAGCATCGCGTTGCCGTCGAGCAACGACACCTTGACGAACACGGCGCCGGCTTCCTCGGCGCCGCGCCGGCGCACCGCGCCGAACACGCCTTCGGTCTGGCAGCGGCGCAGATAGGCCGCCACCCAGATACTGGATTTCAATCGCATGGGGTGGACGATAGGCCAGCGCTGAGCGTCGCGCCAGTCTCAGGTTCCGCGCCTCACGCCTTGCTCGCGCCCCGTTGCCCGCCGCCGATCTGACGCGCGACGAGATATGACAGCGGCATGGCAAGCGCAAAACCTGCGGCCACCGCGTAGGGGATGGCCTTGAGCGCCTGGTTCTCGAGGCTTGGAATCATCAGGACCACGATCAGGCTGGTCCCGGCCAGCACCGTCCCCAGCATGATCCATACGAGGACTGAAACTTTGAACATGGCGACCTCTCTCTTCCTTGATGAGGATGAGAGGATCATCTGCGCAACAGCCCCATGCGTCATTGATCCCGGACAAATCGCGGGTGGGCCGCGCGATTGATCGGCATCAATGACGGAAGAGAACGGGGACGCGTCGTTATTCGACGGGATGGCCGATCGCAGTGGCGAGCTCGCGCAGCAGGCGGTCAGACACCTGACCTGTGACGGGCATCCTGCGCTCACGCTCGAACTTCTGGATCGCGGCCTGGGTCTCGCCGCCGATCGCGCCCGTCACCTTCAACTGGCCATAGCCATATTCGGACAGCGCGCGCTGCACGGCAGCGACGCGGCGCGCGGCGGCGTTCTGCTGGACCGGGATCGGCGCCGGCGGACGTGCGACCGCAACCGAGGACGATGGCGGCGCCGACGTCGTGGCCTTGACCAGATTGGTCAGCGGATCGGCCGACCGCGACGTCGATGCGGTCGCGTCAGGCTTTTCCGGCGCGGCGGGCCGCGGCTCGGGAACGCGAAACTCCATCGGTTTCGGCTCGAGCGGCAGCGTGTCAGCGGCGAGCGGACGCGGACGCGGCAATGGATTCGACAGATTCATCGAGGGCGGCGCAGGCAGGTTCACCACGGTGCCGAACATCGGCGCCGGGTGACGGCCGGTCTGCAGGAAGAGCGCGTTGGCAACGATGGCGCCGATCGCAGCGCAAGCCACCAGGCCCGCCAAGGTATCCTTGGGGCTGTGCAGCAGGACGCGCATCACGAGATTGCGCTCGGTCTCGACATCGACGGCTGCCGCCTTCGCACCACGGCGACGCGGCATGTCCTCATCCCTTGCAGACTTTCTAGGCACTTTTCTTCACCAGAGCGGGTTGGTCCAAAACTTCATTGCGTGGCGCCGGCGTCAGCGTCGCGATCTTGTTCTCGGCAGGTTTTGCGATCGGCGGCGCACAGAGCAGCGGCAGGCGCACCGTGACCACCGTCCCCTCGCCCACCTTGCTCTGCACCGTGACGTCGCCGCCATGCAGACCGACCAGGCTTTTCACGATCGACAGCCCGAGGCCGGTGCCTTCGTGGCGGCGCTGATAGGTCTTGCCGGCCTGGAAGAACGGCGCGCCGATGCGCTTCAGATCGTCAGGCGCAATCCCGACGCCGGTATCGCTGATGCGCAGGAGAAGCTGCGATCCCGCGACCGACGCCGCAGCCGTGACCTTGCCGCCGCGCTCGGTGAACTTGATGGCGTTGGAGACGAGGTTGAGCACGATCTGCTTGAAGGCGCGCGGATCGCCGGTCATGCCCGGCAAATCCTGCGGCGCGTCGGTGACGAGATCGACGCCGTTCTCGCGTGCCTTCAGCGCCAGCAGATTGCAGCAATGCACGAGCCCTGCACGCGGCGCGAACGGCTCCGGCGCAATCTCGAAATTGCCTGCTTCCATCTTGGACATGTCGAGGATGCCGTTGACGACCGACAGCAGATGCTGGCCGGAATCGTTGATGAGCTGCGCATACTCCTTGCGGCGCGCGGCGTCCAGCATCAGGCTCTGCTCCTGCGCGATCATCTCGGAGAAGCCGATGATGGCGTTGAGCGGCGTGCGCAGCTCGTGGCTCATGGTGGCGAGGAATCGCGTCTTGGCGGCATCGGCCGCTTCCGCGGCGCTGCGCGCCTGGTCGAGCGCCTGCTCCTGCATCTTGCGGTCGGTGACGTCGCGCATGACGGCGACGACCTCGAGCTCATCACTCTTGTCATGGCGCGTGTCCTGGCACGTGTCCTGGCGCGCGTCCTGCTCCAGCGGACGGCAGCGCAGCTCGACCCAGATGAAATCGACGCGACCACCTTCGCCGCCATCGCGACGCAGGCGGAACTCGACGCTGCGGACCTGGCCGCGTGCGGCATCGGACAGCGCGGTGAGATAGGCGGGACGATCCGCGACATGGACGCGATCGAACAGGCCGTGACCGAGCAATTGCGCGGCCGGCGCGCCCAGCATGGGCTCGGCCGCAGGCGAGATGAACTGCACGGCGCCGTTGCGCCGGTGCCGCGAGATCACGTCGCTCATGTTGCGAGCCAAGAGGCGATAGCGCTCTTCCTCGCGCGACAACAGCGCGACGCTGGTGCGCGCCAGCGATTCCGCGCCGAAGGCGAGGCCCGCCGCATAGAGCGTCGCGGATGCAATGCCGAAAGCCATGAACAGGCCACGTTGCGCGGAACTCGCCTGATCCAGCGGCAGCAGGTCGAACTGGGTCAGCAGGATCAGGACCGCAGCGCAGGACAGCGCGAGCGCGGAGGCGAACGCCGCGACCCGGCGCGAGGCCGAGAGCGCTGCTTCGAGCGGCACCACGACCAGCCAGATCGCGGCAAAGGATTCGATGCCGCCGGTCGTGACCGCCACCGCCATGATCAGGCCGGCGAGCGCCAGCGAGGACAGCACATGGGCGCCCTCATAGCGGCCGGTGCGCGACAGGAACCATGACAAAAGGATCGGCGCGATCAGCCAGGCAAAAGCTGCCACTTCGAGCGCGCTCGGCGCGCCGCGCATGGCCAGATAAATCGGGAATGCGGCAAAGGCCGCCAGGCTGCCAAGAAGCCGCGGCGCCATGAAGGCACGATGGCGTGCCTTCGTCAGCGCATCGTAACGAGCGGACGGATGCAATAGCGCATCGAGACAATCGCGGATGATACTCAAAACTGTCACGGGTCTCGCGCTTCGGCTCTCTCGTCGGAAAGACGCGCCGGAACGCCTCCTTGTCGTTGAGCCACCGTGTCAGAGCGGAATTAAACGAACGCTAAGGCGGCAGGAGCCGCGGCAAAACACCGTGTGATCGCGGGTGTTTTGAGGCGATTTGGCCGTCTCATTCGCGGTGATGGTGAACGCGGGGTTTCCACCCCTCAAACCTCATGGTTTCGAATTGGTAGACGGGCCTACGATGGCGCCCTCACGCACGCCATCAAGCGAAAATTTACGGGAGGGGGCGATTCGCGAAAATTTCAGACAAATTTTCCAAGAGTTAAGCACAAAGCAATCACTTGCGATTTATCGAGGATTGCTAGGTCGAATGCCCGCGGGGTCACCGCAGCAGGATCTAACCTACAGGTCGCAAGATGCGCTTTCTGTTCCGCATCACATTCTGGCTCGGGCTGGTGCTGGTGCTCCTGCCCCGGGACAAGACGCCCGAATCGGAGAAGCTGCCGCAGATCGGCGCGGCCGATGCGGTTCAGGCTGCGACCGCCGCCGTCTCCGACATGACCCAGTTCTGCAAGCGCCAGCCGGCGGCCTGCGAGGTCGGCGGCCAGGCCGCAACCATCATCGGTCAGCGGGCACAGGACGGCGCGCGCAAGATCTACCAGATCATCAACGACAAGAAAGAGCAGATCACCAACGAGAAGCACGACAAGAACGACAAGAAGGCGCCCGACCATACCGGCTCGATCGGGACCGAGACGACCGATCTCGCCGGCGTCGAGACGCCGCGCGATACCCTGACCCAGGACGATCTGGCGCTGCAATGGCGCGGACCGGAGATCGCGAACTAAGACGCGGCTGAGACAGCGGCGTGACGGTTACGCCGCCGCTCAGCCTTCTCTCACAATTTGCGCCGCGCGCCAGCGTGCGCCTCATGCCCGTCAGCTTCCTTGTGCCCGCACTGTTGTCGGCACGAGAGTTTCCGCGAACGATCCATTGAAACGGATTTGAGGACAGCCTGTGGATCGATTTTACGTGATGCAAGTCTGGGAGCCCGATCCCGTGAAGTGGGCAGTGATCACGCTGACTCACCACTCGTGCCGCCTCAAAATACTTGTTGGATTTCACCCATGAAGCGGGGCTTCTTCGCAGCATTTATTGTCCTCGTGCTGAGTGTGGGAGCGTTGGTGGTCGGCTATAGGTATAAGTATCCCGATTACACTTACCGCTACCGGTTGACTGTCAATATCGAAGTGGACGGTAAGGTTCACTCAGGATCGAGCGTCATTGAGGTCAAGTGGCGAGGTGGACCGGTTATCGGGGATGGCGGTCCCTTTGGTCCTTCCGTTAAGGGGCAAGCCGCGCTGGTGGATCTCGGAGATCGCGGCGTCGTGGTCGCTACTCTAATAAATGGCGAAGATTATGGCCCGGCAAAGGATGGTGCGCTTGGCGCGCTGTGGGTTGCCGCGGAGGCGTTCGGAAATCACAGCACGGTGCAAGAGATACCGGATCTGCCCAATTTGCGCGGCAAGCGGGACCTCGCGCTGAACAAGCTGCCTCGCTTCCTTTGGTTTTCGAATCCGCAGGATCCGACCACCGCCAGGAAATTGTTGGTGCAGGATATTCCGACCGCTCTTGGTCCATCGGCCCGCTTCGCGAGTGCGTCGGTCGAAATCACAAGCGATCCGGTTGTGATTGATATCAGTCGGAAGCTGACATGGTTTCAATCGTGGTCCGATCATTACCGGGATCGCGGGCCTATGTATTTGAAGAATGATCTGGCGCTTTCCCGGTACATGTTTGTTGGAGATGCATCATGACCAACGACCTCTTCTTGGCCATTCTCGCGATGGACGCGTATGGACCACACGGGTGTCGATCAAACACCTCGAGGTCTCGTTCTTCCGGGCGGCACGATGCTCGGAAATGCCACCGTGCTTTCCGGTGGCGGCTGTGTCGGTGAAGATCTCGCGAGCGGATTTTTCGCGCAACGGACATGCCACCAAGCACTCGGCGAGCCAATCGCATTGTCACCGCAATTGCCTAGAATGCGGCCGCGCCAACCGCGTGACGGTTACGCCGCGGCCTTGCCGTCCTTGATCAACTGCGCCGCCCGCCACGCATTCCCGATGATCCTGCGGCCCGGCGGCGACGCGCAGAGCGCAAGACCGGTCCCGAGATACGCCGTCAGCAATCCGATCGTCAGCGCGAGCACCGGATGAAGTGCGAGGCGGTGAAGCTCTGAAGACACCGCATAGACGAGGGCCGCGGCGATCACGATCGACGCGGCAATCGGCAGCAGCATGTTGATGAAGTGCCTCAACGAGACCGGTCCGCCACGCGTGGCGCCCCAGATCGTGACGCCGTGGATCGGAAGCGAGAAGATCGCAGCCGAGACGGCCACGCCCACCACGCCCCAGGGCAGGCCGAGCACCAGCGCCAGCACCGTCAGGCCCTGCCCGATCAGGCCGCATTGAAGCATCAGCCGGGTGCGGCCCTGGCTCACGAACAACCACGTCGCCGCGGCCCCCGCCGGCGCGAGCAGGCTTGCGGCCGCAAACCAGCTCACGATCGGCGACGTCGCGGTCCACTCCCGGCCGTACAGCACCAGGACCGCATAGTCGGACATGAATACGAGGCACACGAGGCCCGGCGTGAGGAACAGGATGAGCGCTTCCGAGAACTGCAGGAACGCCTGGCGATATTCGCCGGCATCGGCGGCGAGCCTTGCCAGCGAGGTTTCCGCGATCCGCGACAGCGGCGTCAGGAACCCGACGAACGACATGCTCACGAGCTTGAAGCCGCGGTCGAACAGGCCGACCTCCCAGGCGCCGAACAGGCGGCCGACCACCAGCGGGCTGAGGCTCGTGGCTGCGAAGGTGGCGAGTGAAAGCCCGGTGAGGTCGGCGCCGAATTTCATCAGCGGCAGCGTCTTGGTCAGCGCACGCGGCCGGGCGGGGCGGAACGGCGACAGCGTCCAGGCCAGAATGCCGGCCGTGAACGTATGCACCAATTGCCCTGTTACCAGCGACCAGTAGCCAAAACCGAGCCGCGCGGCCGTGATGGCCGCCACGACGTTGGCGAGAACCGGCGCGATGTCGATCAGGAGGATCGGGACCGGGTCCATGCGCCGGTGCATCAGCGCGATCTGCTGATAGGACAGGCTGTTGACGATGATCAGCACCGAGAGCGCGGCGAGCACGCCGGTGACCCGGTGATCATTGTAGAAGCTCGCAACCGCCGGCGAGAGCGCGAGCAGGGTCATCGCCAGGACGCAGCCGAGCGCCAGATTGATCCAGAACACGTTGTTGCTGTCGTCGGTGCTCAGCGACGGGCGCTGGATCACGGCCTGCGACAGGCCGAGGTCGTTGGACAGCGCGAACAGGCCGAAGACCGGCGCGCACATCGCGACGACGCCGAAATCCGCGGGGCTCAGGAGGCGCGCAAGCGCGATCTGGGAGCCGAACAGCAGCAATGATTTGACGAATTGAACCGCGACGCTGGAGACGACCCAACGGGAAGCGACGGCCTTGACATCTGTGGGTCGTACGGCGGCGGTCATCGTCGATTGCTTGGTTGCGAGCCAGCGGAACAGGACATGCGGCGGCTGCGGCGTTCAATGATAACGGACGCAATAGCAGGAAAACGTTAGCAGCGATGACGATATGGCAGGGGTTGGTTAATCTAATCCGGATGTTAACTACGGGAAAAGTATGCGCTTTCGCCGCTTGCTGCGTGACGGTAATCGAAACGGACCTTATTGGCCGGCAGACCGATTAAAAAAGACCGATTCCCTGCGCGGAGCCTGACATGATTGAGACCATCGATCGTTTGCCTCCGGAACAATTGACCGGTCAGCACACCCAAACCGCGAAGCTCGGTTCCGATCAGCCAGAATGCCCGGCGTGCAAGTCGCGGTCGCTGTCGACGCTGCGGACTGTGTCCGCGCGCGAGGCAGCGCAATTCTTCGCTCCGGAGCGTGCGAATGCCGAAAGTCACAAGCGCATCTTCGCCTGCGTCACTTCGCTGTGGGGCGGCGACACCTGCCGGATCATGGGCTGCGCGGATTGCGGTTTTGGCTTCGCATGGCCCTACGTGGCGGGGAATGCCGAGTTCTATAATCACACCGGCTCCGACGGCGTCTATCCCAGGGACAAGTGGGAGTTTGCGCGCACGGCTGCCGAGCTTCGCAAGCTGAACAAGCGCGACGCGAAGGTGCTGGAGGTCGGCGCCGGCAATGGCTACTTCCTCGACCAGATCTGCCCGAGCCTCGTTCGGCCCGACGATGTCACGGTGCTCGAATACAACGACAAATCGATTCCGATCCTGAAGGCCAGGGGATATCGCGCGCTCTCGGTCGATCTCAGGGACACAGCGCTCGACCCCGACAGCGGCGCCTTCGATTTCATCTTCCTGTTCCAGGTCGTCGAGCATCTCGATGGCCTTGACGCGTTGTTCGGCCGCATCTCGTCGCTGCTCAGGAGCGGCGGCTCCGCATTCTGCGCCGTGCCCAACTCCGCGCGCGTCAGGTACCAGGAAGCCAACCGCTCCGTTCCCGACCAGCCGCCCAATCATATCGGGCGCTGGACGCCGCAGGCCTTCGACGCGGTGTGCCGGCGCAACGGCCTAGTGGTCCGCGCGGCCGAGCTCGAGCCGCTGAGCTGGCGGGAATTCCTCGCCCACGACATTTCCTACAGCCACATCCAGCGCGCCCAGCTCAACCCTGACGGCTTCATCGCGCGCGTCAGGAGCCTGCCGCGTGGCCGGATGCGGCGGCTGGCGGAAGCCGCGCTTGCCGCCCTCTTCATCCCCACCCGTCTGCCGGCCTGGTACGACGTCTACCGAAACCGCCAAAATCTCGGCGGTTCCTTGTGGGTCCGGCTCGACCGGGCCTAAACGTATCGGGCGTTGGAAGCGCCGCTCGGGGGGCGGGCTCGGCTATCGATTTCGCCTGCCGGTGAGCCTATATAGGGCCCGAAGGGAACACGGGCCGACATGACGACGATCGACGAAATCAGGGACAATTTCGAGCTTCTGGACGACTGGGACGACCGCTACCGGTACGTCATCGAGCTCGGCCGCACGCTGGAACCGTTGCCGGAAGAAGAGCATTCGGCCGAGAACAAGGTGCAAGGCTGCGTCAGCCAGGTCTGGCTGTCCAAGCGCATCGAGCGCGGCAACGGCGCGCCGATCCTCAGATATCTCGGCGACAGCGACGCGCATATCGTGCGCGGGCTGGTCGCGATCGTGCTGTCGCTTTATTCCGGCCGCACGCCGCAGGAAATCCTTTCGACCGACGCCATCGCCGTGTTCGACGAGTTCGGCTTTCGCGATCATCTGACCCCGCAGCGCTCCAACGGGCTGCGCTCGATGGTCGAGCGTATCAAGACCGATGCGCGCGAGGCACTTGCCGAAGCGTCGTGACGAGGGGCGCTATTTCCGCTTCCGCTGCTGCTGCCCCAGGCCCATCTTCTTCGCCAGTTGCGAGCGCGCCACCGCATAGTTCGGCGCGACCATGGGATAGTCCGCCGGCAGGCCCCACTTCTCGCGATATTGCTCCGGCGTCATGTTGTACTGGGTGCGCAGATGGCGCTTCAGCGACTTGAAGCGCTTGCCGTCCTCGAGACACACCAGATAGTCCGGCGTCATCGACTTCTTGAGCGACACCGCCGGCTTCGCAGGCTCGAGCGGCGCCTCGGTCCGGCCTGTCGATACCCGCGTCAAGGCGCCGTGCACCTGGCTGATCAGGTTCGGGATCTCGGTTGCGGGCGTCGGATTGTTGCTGAGATAGGCCGAAACGATATTCGCGGTGAGCTCGATGAAATTTTTGCCAGAAGCATCTGACATGGGGTCAACCTCGTTCAAATGGCCTCGCCCGCCATGGCCCGGCGATGCCCAAGTAATTTATGGTCACAAATACATTCGACTAAGACACGACTACTAGTAAATTAGAGCTTATTACTGCTCCAGCAACAAAAACAAAACCACTCTACTCACGACCGCGCAAAACCCAAAATCAGGCCCGCTGGTCGAGATGCGCCCGCAATTCGTCGATCGAGGCGAAACGCATCATGCCCTCCGGCATCTGCGCCTCGATCGAGCCGTCCGAATAAAGCGAATAGGCCATGCCGTCGACGACGCCCGATTTGAGCACCGTCACGGCGGTCTGCTCGGCCGGTGCGGGACGCGCAGGCTCGGGTGCAGGCGGCGGAGGCGGCGCGGGCGGCGCTGCGACCGGTTCCGTGGGCGCGCGCGGCGGTGGCGGCGGTGGACGCCGCGTGACCGAGGCCTCGAGCGGACGCGCACGGTCCGCCTTCGGCCAGGCATCATCGAAGCTCGCGGGGGGCGGTTCTGCCGGCACGACCGGCGGCGGCGCTGGCCGCGGTTCGATACCTGCAGGAACGTCCCCGGTCTTGGCCTCGGCCCGCTCGCGTTCCTTGCGCGAGGTCGACTCGAACAGCAGGTTTCGCCGGCGCGGCGGCTCAGGCGGCGGTGGTGGCGCCGGCACCTCGGGCACCGGTGGCGCCTCCGCACGCGTCCGCGCCGCAGCCTCGTCCTGCCAGGGCGGCGGCGTGCCCGTCGATGGCGGCAATGCCGGTTCGATCTTGGGCGCCTCGCCAGCAACCGCATCCGGCATCGGCACGCTCGCGGTCGCGATACCGGCCGGAAGCACCGGCCGTACCCGGACGTCCGAGGGCGCGGTGGAACCTGCGAGCCGGCGCGCGATGTCCTTCAGCTCCTGCACGACAGCGTAGAGGCCGAGCAGTAACATTCCGGAGCAGACGCCGATCGTCCCGCTCGTTATCAGGGTGCTACCGAGGCTGAACTCCTTGAGCGAGATGCCCCAAACGACCGTGAGGAGACCCGCCACAACGGCGACAATCCCCGCGATCATCAATGCCAGTGCCATCGAACTCACCCCCGGCCGCGCATCTCCGCGCGACAGCGCCTACGCCACGATACCGTCATATTGTGCAACTCGCCAACGGCGTTTTGCCATAGCCGTTCCTTAAAATAGCGAAATCAGGGACTTATTCACATTCCCTTCAGCATCGTCTCGCTAGCTTCAACGACATCCCCGGTTACCGTATTTGCTGCGTTGCATCAGGAATTTAGCCATTATGCCGAATTACTTGCGGATGGAACTGCGCTATAGGAAGTCCGGGGGACAGGCCCGCGCACACCAGCAGGGCCAAGAGGGCACGCCGGGCGACTAGCGATGACATCCATCACGACTTCGGCGATCGATACGCCTCTCCGGCGCTCGGTCGAACGGACTTGCGACGATCTCGCCATGCTCGTGCTGGCGGCGATCGCGGTCATCGCCGGCCTGACGTTCCGCGACTACGGTCTCGGCTGGGACGACTACACCCACGCCGAATATGCCGATCTCCTGCTGCGCATGTTCGGTTCCGGCTTCAAGGACACAGCGGCGTTGTCCTTCGCCAACCTCTACATGTATGGCGGCGGCTTCGACATGATCGCGGCGCTGCTGCACAAGGTCATTCCGCTCGAACTGTTCGAGACGCGACGCCTGGTCGGCGCCATCGTCGGCGTGATCGGGCTTGCCGTGACGTGGCGGGTCGGCCGCCGCGTCGGCGGGCCGATCGCGGGCCTTGCGACGCTGTTGCTGCTCGCGCTCTGCCCGACCTTCTACGGCCACATGTTCATGAACCCGAAGGACGCACCGTTTGCCGTGGCGATGGTCGTCCTGATGCTCGGCCTCGTGCGGCTCGCCGATGAATATCCGCGCCCCTCGCCGCGCACGATCCTGATCGTCGGCGTCGGCGCCGGCCTGTCGATCGGCTCGCGCATCCTTGGCGGCCTCGCGCTGGTCTATGCCGTGATCGGCTTCATCCCGCTGTTCCTCGAGGAACTGCGCGTCGAAGGCGCCCGCGAAGCCGCGCGCCGCTTCGCCCATACCGTCTACGTGCTGCTGCCCGGGCTCGTGCTCGGCTATCTCGTGATGGGCCTGATCTGGCCGTGGTCGATCATGGAGCCCGGCAATCCGTTTTCTGCGCTGACCTACTTCTCGCACTTCTTCGAGAAGCCGTGGAAGGAAATGTTCGACGGCGCGCTGGTGTCGGTGCCGGACATGCCCTGGTCCTATCTGCCGACGCTGTTCGCGCTGCAACTGCCCGAAGTGCTGCTGGTGCTGATGGCCGGCGCTGTCGTCGGCACCTTCGTCATGCTGCCGCGCAAGGACGTGCCGGCACGCCGCAAGACGATCATGCTGATGCTGACGCTGGCAGCCACCCTGCCGCTCGTGATCGCGATGGTGAAGCGCCCAGCACTCTACAACGGCATCCGTCACTTCATCTTCGTCATCCCGCCGATGGCCGTGCTCGGCGGCGTCGCCTTTGCATGGCTCATGGAGCGGCTGCGCGCCAATCACCGGAGCTGGCAGCCGGTCGTGCTCGCGACCTTCTGCTTCGGGCTTGCGCTCTCGGCCGCCGAGATGATCCGCCTGCATCCCTACCAGTACACACATTTCAATCACGTCGCCGGCACCGTGCGCGGCGCCGACGAGCGCTTCATGCTGGACTATTGGGGCCTCGCGCTGAAGCAGGCCTCCGACGAGCTGCGCGAGCAACTCGTCGAGCGGCAGGAAGTGCAGCCGCAGAACCGCAAATGGAAGGTCGCCGTGTGCGGCCCGCAGCGTCCGGCGCAGGTCGCGCTTGGCCCCGACTTCACCATCGGCTGGGACTCCAATGCGGCCGACTTCGCCATGACGCTCGGCGAGTTCTACTGCAAGGGCCTCACCGCGCCCGTCATGGCCGAGATCAAGCGCGACGACGTCGTGTTCGCCCGCGTCTACGACATCCGCGGCCGCAGCATTTCAAGCCTGCTGTCGATCCCCGCGCCGTAAGTTCCGTACCCGTAGCCCGGATGGAGCGCAGCGCAATCCGGGACAGTGTCCCCGCATTCCGCTTCGCTGCATGCGGGCTACGCTGAACTGCTGCGCTCTGGGCGCCTTGCTGCGTACTGTTTGCAAGTCTAGGCTTCCTTCCGAAACAACGATGTTCGGAGAGATTTGCCATGTCGCCAGCGGAAGCCCGCCTGAAGGAAGTGCCGTCCAACATGACGGAGGCCGAGTGGCAACAGCGGGTCAACCTCGCCGCCTGCTACCGCCTCGTCGCGCTCTATGGCTGGGACGATCTGGTCGACACCCACATCTCCGCCCGCGTGCCCGGGCCCGATCACCACTTCCTGATCAATCCCTACGGCTTGATGTTCGACGAGATCACGGCGTCGAGCCTCGTCAAGGTCGACCTGCACGGCAACCAGCTCACCGAGAGCGAGTACAGCATCAACCCGGCCGGCTTCACCATCCACTCGGCGATCCACGAAGTGCGGGAGGACGCGATCTGCGTGCTTCATCTGCACACGCTCGACGGCACCGCGGTCTCCAGCAGCGCCGAAGGCCTGCTGCCGCTGAACCAGACGGCGCAGCTCGTCACCCACGACCTCGCCTATCACGATTATGAGGGCATTGCGCTCGATCACGACGAGCGTCCGCGGCTGCAGAAGGACCTCGGCGACCACTGCCACATGCTGTTGCGCAACCACGGCACGTTGACGGTCGGCCGCTCCGTCGCCTCCGCCTTCGAGCGCATGTACCATTTGGAACGCGCCTGCTCGATGCAGGTGCGCACCCGCGCGCTGGGCACCCCGGTCTATCCGGTCGAGAACATCGCGATCGAGAAAAACACCGAGCTGCTCGCCAATCGCGACCGCGCCGAGCTGCGTTCGACGACCCTCGTGTGGCCGCCGCTGTTGCGCAAGCTCGATCGCGAGAGCCCCGGTTACCGAACTTGAGAATTCCTGGGTTCGGTGTAGTATCTGCGCCGAACGACCTCTGCGCTATCTGGAATGAAACGCCGCCCAATTCCGGGCGGCGTTTTTGTTTGGTGCGGCTTCGTAGGGTGGGTTAGCCGCGCGGATTGCGCGAAGCGCAAACCACCGGGCGTAACCCACCTCTTTTGTTTCCGCAGAGACAGAAGTGGTGGGTTACGCCCAGCGACTGCGCTTCGCGCAGCCGCAAGGCTAACCCACCCTACGCGCCGGCGATTTTATTTCACCTCCGCCAGCGCCGCGAGGATGCGGGCCCAGGAGCGGATGCCCTTCTGAAAGCTCTTCAGGTCGTACTTCTCGTTCGGCGAGTGGATGTTGTCATCGTCGAGACCGAAGCCGACCAGCAGCGAGTCCAGGCCCAGCGTGCGCTTGAAGTCGGCGACGATCGGGATCGAGGCACCCGACCCCATCAGCACGGTCTCCTTGCCCCACTCCTCCGTCAGCGCCTTGCTGGCGGCAGCCAGCGGCTTCATGTTCCAGTCGAGCGCGACCGCGGGCGCGGCCGAGTGGTCGCCGAACTCGACCTTGCAGTCGGCCGGAATGCGCGCCGACACATAGTCGCGGAAGGCTTTTCGGATCTTCTGCGGATCCTGCCCCTCGACGAGACGGAACGAGACTTTTGCCGAGGCATGTGACGGGATCACCGTCTTGGAGCCTTCGCCGATATAGCCGCCCCAGATGCCGTTGACGTCGCAGGTCGGACGTGAGGAGGCCTGCTCGATCAGGAGTCGCCCCTTCTCGCCGGCCGGGATCGACAGCCCGATCGGCTTGAGGAAGAAATCCGGCGTCATATTGAGCTTCTTCCATTGCTCCAGGATGTCCGGCGGCAGATCCTTCACGCCGTCATAGAAGCCGGGGATGGTGATGCGGTTGTCGTCGTCAAACAGCCCGCCGAGAATTTTGGTCAGCAGCCGGATCGGGTTCATCGCAGCGCCGCCGAACACGCCTGAATGCAGGTCGCGGTTGGCGGCGGTGATCTTCACCTCCTCATAGAGCAGGCCACGCAGCGACGTCGTGATCGCCGGCGTGTTGCGGTCCCACATGCCGGTATCGCAGACCAGCACGTAGTCAGCCTTGAATTCGTCCTTGTTGGCCTCGATGAAGGGCACAAAATTCTTCGAGCCGACCTCCTCCTCGCCTTCGATCAGGAAGGTGACGTCGACCGGCAGCGAGCCCGTGACCTTCTTCCAGGCGCGGCAGGCCTCGACGAAGGTCATGACCTGTCCCTTGTCGTCCTCGGCGCCGCGCGCGACGATGATCTTGCGACCGTCGGCATGATCGGTGACCGCGGGCTCGAATGGCGGACGATGCCAGAGATTGAGCGGGTCGACCGGCTGGACGTCGTAATGCCCGTAGAACAGCACATGCGGCCGGCCGTTGCCCTTGGCGCCGGTTTTGCCGACGACGGCGGGATGACCCGCGGTCGGCCTCACCTGCGTCGTTACGCCGAGACTGGCGACGTCGCTGGCGAGATGCTCGGCCGCCGCCTTGCAATCCGCGGCGAAGGCCGGATCCGCCGAGATCGACTTGATCCGCAACAGCGCGAACAGGCGCTCCAGGCTGTTGTCAAAGTCCTTGTCGATATGGTCGAGGACGGATTGAAGCTGCGCATTGGACATCGTGGTCTTCCCGATTGGTTTTATGTTGCGGGTTTTAGCTCCGTCGGAGCGTCCGGGCCAGCTGCCTCAAGGGGATGGCGGATGTGCCAGACCAGCGCAGCGGCCAGCACGGCGGTGGCCCAGAGGTTGTTGCCCCAGGCCTGCAACACATGCGGAAACAGTTGCAGGGACAACAGCCCCAGAACGGCGGCGATGCCGAGCGCAATCCAGGTTCCCATGCGCGCCCCGGGGCGCTCGTCATAGACGGCACGATGGATCAGGATCGTGATCGGAAAGAACAGCCACACGAAGTAATATTGCCGCGCCAGCGGTGTGGCGACGGTCATCAGGCAGAAGAGGATGCCGAGTTCCTCGGCATCCGATCGCGGGGTGCGTTTCTTCTCGCCCGGCATGACGGCAAGGAATCCCAGGCCGAGCGCCGCCGATACCGCAAGCACGATCCAGTTCGCGGTTTTGTAGCCGACGTCGACGACGTTCATCGTGCGCGACGGCTTGTTGGGATCCTCTATATTGTAGTTGATCGGGCGGACCAGCCGGTGCGTCACCGCGATGATCGACTGATTGATCCACGACCAGTTCTGATCGCCGCGTTGACCAAAGCCCTGCTCCGAGGTCGATCCGACCATGCCCTGGTACCAGGTCTTGACCTCCGCGACGTTGCGCTCGAAGCCGCGGATCGGCGCCGGCAGCACGAAGAGGAAGGCGACGAGGAAGATCATCATGCTGGCAAACGCCGTCCATTGCCGCCGCCACAGCAGATAGGGGAATACGGCAATGGGAAACGCCTTGATCGCGGTCGCCAGCGCAAACATCGCGCCCGCCGTCCACGGCCGCTCGCGCAGCACCCAGAACCCGTACAGCGTCATCGCGAGCAGCACGAGGTTCGGCTGCCCGAGGTCGAACATGTCGAACACCGAGGTGATGGTGACGACCCCCGGCAGCGCCGCGATCCAGGGATTTGGAGTACGCCCGAGCCCCGTCATGGCGTTGGAGAGCTGCGCGGTGATCCACCATGCCGCGACGTTGAGCAGCGACAGACAGCTATACAGCGTGACCTTGCCGAACCAGGCGGGAGGCGCGAGCAACAGCGCCGGAAAGGGCGGATAGATGAAGTCGAGGGTGTCGCCCGTCATTCGCTCGTAGAGCGGCAGGCCTTGCAGCACCTGCTGGCCCGCCCAGTACCAGAGCGCATAGTCCTTGCTCTTGCCGTCGCGAAAGATCTCGGGGATCAGCACGTCGGCCACGAGCAGGATGCTCACGGCATAGAACAGGAGGTCCGTCGGCCGTCGCAGGGAGGGCCATCGCAGCACGGGGTCTTGCATCAAAGGGGGCCTTGTTTCGCAGGCCGTCCGGTAGCAGCAACCGAGTCCGCCTGCAAACGCGCCAGGGTCGCATTTCCGTGATGGGCGGTGGCATTCGGCCTGATCTCCACCACGACCAGCGCCGGATTGCCGCTGAGCTTTGCGTGGCTGATGATCCGCATCCCCGCATTTGCCTTGGCCAGTGCTTCCATTTCCGCCGGCGAGACGATCACCAAAGCGGGCACCTTCAGCTTCGCCAGCTCGGATGCAGGCAGCCTGCGCACCGGCGCCGGCACATAGGCAAGCACGTTCGCACTGACCGTCGTCTCAGCCGCATAGATGATGCCCGGCATGGTCGCCCTGACGCCGGCGATGGTCTGCGCATCAATCCGGGTCTGTCGGAACGTGTCGGGCGAAGCCGGAATGACGAGCCAGCCAAGCACGATGAGCGCCGTCGACAAGCCCGTCACGATGGTGTTGGCGACCGCGATCAGCCAGTGCCGGCTGAACCACCAGCGCTCGAACAGGATGCCGCCGATGACAGCGAGCCCGAGATTGCCGGGCATTGCATAGCGCGTCGCGACGCCGCCGGGCCAGACCAGAAGCACGAGCGCGCCGAGCGTGGCGTAGAGGATCGCCGCCAGCATGAGATCGCGATCCCCACGCAACTCGCCTCGCCGCATCGCAAGGATCGCGGGGATGAGCAGGATCGAACCTGGCGCCCATTCCATGATCATGCTGAGCGCAAAATCGAGATGGTCGCGCAGCCATTGCTGCGCCGTCATGCCCTCGTCCAGCCGCGAATGATGCAGCCAGCCCTGGACGTCGCCGGGGATCATGACCGCCCAGTACCAGGCCGCCGATGGCAGCACCGCGATGATGTTGGCGAGCGCAAATCCCGCCACGTCGCTCCAGCGCCGCTTGATCAGGATATAGGCGCCGACGCCGAGCCCGAAGAAGGCCAGCGGCTGCGGTCCCTTGGTGAGGCCGGACAATGCGAGCAGAATGCCGATGCAGATCCAGCGCGGCAGCGAGACGCGGTCCTGGATCACGCCGTGCCACCACAGGAAGAAGCCGCCGAACATCAGCACCGACAGCGTGACGTCGGGCTCCGCGGTGACGAATTTTTGCGCCACCATCGGACAGGCGAACCAGCACAGCGCTGCGAATACGGCGGGCGCCCTGCGGGTGTGCGGCAGCACGAGGTGGTAGACCATCAGGCCGCCGGCGAGCAGGAACAGAAGATGCGGCAGCCGCGCCGACCAGACGCCGACGCCGCCCGTCACGCTGCCGAGCGCTGCCGCGATCCACGACAGCAGCACGGGACGCTCGGCGAAGCGAAGGCCGTAGAGATAAGGCGCTCGCCAATGGCCGTCCTCGAGCGCGCCGCGGGCAAGGCCGATGACGGTGCCCTCTTCATAATGCGTGCCGCGGAGCGAGGCGGCCGGAAACGCCATCAGGGCCCAGAGCAGGACGACCCAGAACCAGCCGGGAATTTCGGCCTCGCGCACGCGCGTGACCTGGCGGAGAAACCAGGTCCACACGATCTCTGTAACGGCCTTCGATTCAATCGCCTGCGACACGCGCCCCTCAAGTCAGCACCAAAGCGCGATAGGTCGCATCAATGGCCGGCCCAGACAAGCGCTCGCCGGCCTTATTCGGCGCCTAAAGCGTGATCGCGCTTTAGCTCTCTGTTTGCGCATGATCTTTTCGGAAAACCGCTACGCACTTTTCCGGATCATGCCCTTAGCGCCGCAACAGCCCGCCGAGCGCACCACGGACCAGGGTCCGGCCGATCGAGCCGCCGAGCTGGCCGCCGACCGACTTGCCGACGCTGGCCGCCATCCCGCCGATGACAGTGTTGGTGACCGATCTCGTCACGTCGCGAGCGATGACCTGGCCGGTGGACAGGCGGCCGCGCTTGACGTTGGTGCCGAAGATCGTGCCGACGATCGAGCCGATCTGGCCGAGGATGCCGCCACCCCCGCCTCCGGCAGCCGCTCCGCCGTCCGCCGTTGCGGCGGTGCCCGCAATCCGTTTCTGGATCATCTCATAGGCGGACTCTGCATCGACAGCCGTGTCATATTTGCCCTTCACGGGGCTCGCAGCCATGATCGCCGTGCGCTCCTCCGGCGTGATCGCCCCGATGCGCCCGGTCGGCGGGCGGATCATTACACGTTCGACCATCGACGGCGTGCCGTTGCCTTCGAGGAAGGACACCAGCGCTTCACCCTTGCCGAGCTCCATGATCACCTTGGCGGTATCGAGCTTGGGATTGGGCCGGAAGGTCTGGGCGGCGGCTGCGACCGCCTTCTGGTCGCGCGGCGTGAAGGCGCGCAGCGCGTGCTGCACGCGGTTGCCCAACTGGCCGAGCACGCGATCCGGCACGTCGATCGGGTTCTGGGTGACAAAGTAGATACCGACGCCCTTGGAGCGGATCAGGCGCACCACCTGCTCGATCTTGTCCATCAGCGCTTTCGGCGCGTCGTTGAACAGCAGATGCGCCTCGTCGAAAAAGAAGACGAGCTTTGGCTTCGGCAGGTCGCCGGCCTCGGGCAGCTCCTCGAACAGCTCTGACAGCATCCACAGCAGGAATGTCGCGTAAAGCCGTGGACTCTGGAGCAGCTTGTCGGCCACGAGGATGTTGACCATGCCGCGGCCGTCGCGGTCGGTCTTCATGAAATCCTTGAGCGTCAGCGCCGGCTCGCCGAAGAACTTTGTGGCGCCCTGGTTCTCCAGCACCAGGAGCTGGCGCTGGATCGTGCCGACGGTGGCCTTGGTGACGTTGCCGAACCCTTGCGCCTCTTTCTTGATGTCGGCGAGCGGACCTTCCCCGGCATCGGCGGCCTTCTTGGCGCCATCCGGCACGATCGCATCCAGGAGCGCGCGCAGATCCTTCATATCGATGAGGGTCAGGCCGTTGTCGTCGGCGACGCGGAAGGCCACGTTGAGGACGCCTTCCTGCACGTCGTTCAGGTCGAGCATCCGCGCCAGCAGGAGCGGCCCCATCTCGGTGACGGTCGCCCGCACCGGATGCCCCTGCTCGCCAAATACGTCCCAAAACACCGTCGAAAACTGATCCGGCTGGAACGTCAGCCCCATTTCGCCAGCGCGCTTGAGGATGAAATCCTTGGCCTCCCCGACTTGTGAAATGCCGGAGAGGTCGCCCTTGATGTCGGCGGCGAAGACAGGAACACCGGCGCGCGCAAATCCTTCCGCCAGCACCTGCAATGTCACGGTCTTGCCGGTTCCGGTCGCGCCGGTGACGAGGCCGTGGCGGTTGGCAAGCGCGAGCGTCAGCCAGGCAAGCTCGTCTCCCTTGCCGACGAAGATCTTGTCGTCGGTATCGCCAAGCTTGGTGTTTGAAGTCGCCATGATCGTCCGCCTCGTCGCCTGGATGGAGTCGCAGTTCCGTAATTTAACGTATGTCGCGCGCCGATTGAAACAGAACAACGCGCCCTGGACGGCGTTGCACCTGCGACATTGTCGGATGTCAAGTGCAAGGCATTCGTCGAAAGTCGGAATGGAAGTTCGCACCGCGGCAAAATTTTGCGGGATTCGATCTCCGCTCTTGCATCGCTGCAACACTTTTCGCGCGTTTGAAGATGAATCGCGCTTTCGCTTGCGTTCATCGCTTGTATTTCACATCACACAGGCTCAAGATTGTTTTCAGAAGCAATACTCCGGTAACCAACCGGTCGGGGGCAGGCAATATGGACGAGCTGATCGGGCGGCTGGCGTCAAGCGCCGGCATCGATAGTGCTGTCGCTGAAAAGACCGTCGGCATTATCCTGGGTTTCCTTCGCAATGAAGGTCCATCCGATAGCGTCCAGGCCCTGATCGACAACATTCCCGGTGCCGAGGCCGCGATTGCGGCAACGCAAGGCGGTGGCGGCCTGTCCCGGCTAATGGGTGGCGGCCTGATGGCCGTCGGTACCCGGCTGATGGGTCTTGGTCTTGGCATGGCCGACATTCAGAAGATCGCCCGTGAACTTTTTCGCTTCGGCCGCGACAAAATCGGAGCGGATCAGATGGGCAAGATCATTGCGGGGACGCCGGGCCTCAGCCAGTTCGCCTGAAGCGCTGATCACATCGAGTATCATGACATATCCCATCTCAGACATTGAGGGCCTGTCGGTCTTCGCTGCGAGCAAGCTGAAGGCGCTCGGCATCCGCACGACCGACGCGCTGCTGGAAGCCGCCAGCACCGTGAAGGGCCGCAAGGCGCTCTCCGCCAAGACCGGCATCAGCGAGCAGCAGCTCCTGGAATGGGCCAATGTGTCCGACTACATGCGCATTCCCGGCATGGGCAAGGCCAAGATCGGCCTGGTGCGCGCCGCCGGCGTCACCACGGTGCGCGAGCTCGCCTACCGCAATCCCGCCCGCCTCGCCCAGAACATGCGCGACGTGAACGAGAAGAAGAAGCTCGTGCAACTGCTGCCGTCGGAAAAGGCGGTTGGCGACCTCATCGCAAAGGCGCGAAAGCTGCCGCCGAAGATCACGTACTGATCCCCGTTCCGTCATCCTGAGGTGCGAGCCTTGCGATGCTTTCATCGCAAGGCGTAGCCTCGAAGGATGAACGGCCAAGATGCAGCAGCGGGGCCGTTCATCCTTCGAGGCCTCCGCTACGCTCCGGCGCCTCAGGATGACGGACCCAGGCCCCCCTTCCCGTCTTGACTCCACCTCCCCGACCGCGCAAAGCGACCGCATGATCGCCTTGCCCTCACTGCCTGTCCCGCCGGCCGCTCGGAGCGGACATGCGACGCTGCGGGCGTTGCTGGAACGGCCCGTTCCGGCTGTCATGGGCGTGCTCAACATCACCCCGGATTCCTTCTCCGATGGCGGACAGTTCATCGCGCCAGAACAGGCGCTGATCCAGGCGCGGGCGATGGTCTCAGACGGCGCCGACATCATCGACATCGGCGCGGAGTCCACCCGTCCCTACAAGGGCGCCCAGCCGGTCACGGCGGACGAAGAGCTCGCGCGGCTCAAGCCGGTGCTGGCTGACGTGGTGGCGCTCGGCGTACCCGTCTCGATCGACAGCATGAAATCGGAGGTCGTGGCCTGGGCGCTCGACCAGGGGGCTGCGATCGCCAACGACGTCTGGGGCTTGCAGCGCGATGCGGACATGGCCGCGCTCGTGGCCAGGCGCAAGGTGCCGGTCGTCGTCATGCATAACCGCGACAGCGTCGATCCCGCGCTCGATATCGTCAAGGACATGGTCGCATTCTTTCACCGCACGCTCGACATCGCGGCCAAGGCCGGAATTGCCCGTGCCGACATCGTGCTCGACCCCGGCATCGGCTTCGGCAAGACGCCTGAGCAGAGCATGATCGCGCTGGCGCGGCTCGACGCGCTCGGCACTTTCGGCCTGCCGGTCCTGGTCGGTGCCTCGCGCAAGCGCTTCATTGCGTCGGTGTCGCCCTCCGAGCCGCAAGACCGGCTCGGCGGCTCGATCGCCGCCCATGTCATCGCCGCGCAGCGCGGCGCGCGCATCATTCGGACCCATGACGTCGCCGCGACACTGCAGGCGCTGCGCGTGACGCAAGCCATCGAGAGCAAGAGATGACGGACACGATTTTCATCACGGGACTGTCGATCCACGCCCGCCACGGCGTGCTGGACCATGAGACCGAAGTCGGCCAGCGCTTTGTGATCGACCTCGAGCTCTACACCGATCTGTCGGAATCCTCCCGCACCGATCGCCTCGCCGATACCGTCTCCTACTCCGAGGTGGTCGCAACCACGACGGCGGCGTTCAAGAACACCAATTACAAGCTCTTGGAGCGCGCGGCCGGCGCGGTCGCCGACGCCATCCTGTCGCACTTCCCGCGCGTCCGCGCCGTCAAGGTCACCGTGCACAAGCCGCATGCGCCGATCGCCGCCATCTTCGACGATGTCGGCATCATGGTGACGCGCTCGCGGCATCCGACCCACGGCTAGCCCGCATGGCCAGCGCCCTCATCGCGCTCGGCGGCAATGTCGGCGATGTCCGCGCCACCTTCCAAAAGGCGATCGCCCATGTCTGCGGCATGGCGCAAGCCGCGCTGGTCGCGCGCTCCTCCGACTACACGACGCCGCCCTGGGGCGACGAGGACCAAGCCCCCTTCATTAATGCCTGCATCGAGATCGACACCGCCCTCGATCCGCATGCGCTGCTGTTCGTGATGCAGAAGGTCGAGCAGAGGTTCGGCCGTATCAGGACCAAGGATCGGCAATGGGGGCCGCGCACGCTCGATCTCGACCTGATCGCCTATGACGACATCTCGCTTCAGAAGCCGGACCTGACGCTGCCGCATCCGCGCCTGTTCGAGCGCGCCTTCGTGCTGGTGCCACTGGCCGAAATCGCCCCCGATCGCCTGATTGGCGGTCGCAGGGTGCGCGATGCGCTGGCCAGCGTCTCAGCGCAAGGAATTGAGCGGCTGCCTGATACCGGTTAATCCAAGACAACCGTTTGCAGGGGCGGCCGCCCGTGGCATTTTACGGCCCAACAACGAGACGCTGATTTCAGGGAGCCCCCTGCCGAATGACCGCCGTGACTGACGATCTGCCGCTGGCCGCCGACTTTCCAAAGGCCGATTACGACGACTGGCGCAAGCTGGTGGATGGCGTGCTGAAGGGTGCGCCGTTCGAAAAGCTCGTCGGCAAGACCTATGACGGAATCAAGATCGATCCGCTCTATGCGCGCGCCAAGGGTGCTGCGCCGGTGGCGGGCCGGGCCGCGGCTGCGCCCTGGCAGATCGTGCAGCGGATCGACCATCCCGATGCGGCACAGGCGAATGCGCAGGCGCTCACGGATCTGGAGAATGGCGCGACCGGGCTCTCGCTGGTGTTTGCCGGCGGCAATGGCAGCCATGGGTTCGGCCTGGAACCGAGCGCGGATGCGGTCGCGAAGGTGTTGCAGGGCATCCATCTCGACGCCGGCATCGGCATCGAGCTCGAGGTCGGCCCGCAGTCGCGGATGGCCGCGATCCATGTCGCGGAATATGTGAAGACGAGCGGCCTCGATCCAGCGGCCTGCAACATCCGCTTCGGGCTCGATCCGCTGGCCGCAGGCGCGGTGTGGGGTCATAGCCCCTACACCTGGGACGAGATCGCGCCCGCCGTGACGGGTGCCATCAAGGGGCTCGCCGCACTCGGCTTCAAGGGACCCTTTGCCTCGGCCGATGGCCGCGTGATCCATGACGCCGGTGGATCGGAAGTGCAGGAACTCGCCTTCGTGCTCGCCTGCGGCATTGCCTATCTGCGCGCGATCGAAGCGGCCGGCATTCCGCTCGAACAGGCGCAAGGCATGGTCTATGCGCGTCTCGCCGCCGATGCCGACCAGTTTTTGACTATGGCGAAATTTCGCGCATTGCGGTTGCTGTGGTCGCGCATCGAGGCTGCCTGCGGGCTGACGCCAAAGCCGCTGTTCATCGCGGCCGACACCGCCTGGCGCATGCTGACCCAGCGCGACCCCTATGTGAACATGCTGCGTGCGACCATGGCGACGTTCGCCGCCGGCCTTGCCGGCGCCAACGCGATCACCGTGCTGCCGCATACGCTCGCGCTCGGCCTGCCCGATCCCTTTGCACGGCGCGTGGCGCGCAACACGCAGCTTCTGCTGCTGGAGGAAAGCAATCTTGCGAAGGTCAGCGATCCCGCGGCAGGCGCCGGCGGCATCGAGGCGCTGACGTCGGAACTCTGCAACGCGGCCTGGGCGCTGTTCCAGGAGACCGAGAAAGCCGGCGGCGCATTTGCGGCGCTCCAGCAAGGCCTGATCCAGGGCAAGGTGGCGGCCACGCGCAAGGCGCGCGAAGCCAACATCGCAAAACGCCGCGACGTGCTGACCGGCGCGAGCGAGTTTCCGAACCTGCATGAGAGCGAAGTATCGGTGCTGAAGGCAACGCCGATCGCGCTTGCTCCTTACGGCGAGCAAAAGTTCAAGTTCGATGCGCTGCCGCCGATGCGGCTCGCCGAGCCGTTCGAGGCCTTGCGCGACAAGTCGGACGCGGCACTGAAAGCCCGCGGCGCACGGCCAAAGGTGTTCCTGGCGAACCTCGGCACACCCGCCGATTTCACGGCGCGCGCGACGTTTGCAAAAAGCTTTTTCGAGGCCGGCGGCATCGAGGCCGTCGACAGCGCCGGATTTGCCGATCCCGCGCAGCTTGCCGCCGCATACAAGGCGTCTGGTGCCGAGCTCGCCTGCCTCTGTTCCAGCGACAAGGTCTATGCAGACCACGCGGAAACTTCAGCCAAGGCCCTGCAAGCGGCCGGCGCGAGACATATCTATCTGGCAGGCCGGCCGGCAGAGGCCGAAGCCGCGCTTCGGGCCGCCGGCGTCACCGGCTTCGTCTTTGCCGGCGGCGATGCACTTGCAACGCTGCAAGACGCCTATCGACGGATGGAACAGGCATGACCGAACCAGCAAAGAACGTTCTCACCGGCGGGTGCCAATGCGGTGCAATCCGCTTCGCGCTCTCGGCTCCGCCGGCCAAGATCAGCATCTGCCATTGCCGGATGTGCCAGAAGGCGACGGCCGCACCGTTTGCCTCCTACGCCGATATCGAGCATGGCGACTTCAAATGGACCAAGGGCAAGCCGGCCGCGTTCCAGTCGTCCTCGATCGCGATGCGCGACTTCTGCGCCGACTGCGGCACGCCGCTCTCCTTCCGCCGCATCGACGGCCCCCGCATCGAGATTTTGACCGGCGCGTTCGACCGCCCCGACAGGATCGTGCCGACGCGGCAATATGGAACGGAGTCCCGCCTCGGCTGGGTGGTCGGCATCGCCAATCTGCCGAGCCAGACCACGCTGCAGAATTACGGGCCGGAGAAGATGGCGACCATCAGCAGCCATCAGCATCCGGACCATGACTGAGACCTGACGCGCTCACCTATGATATGGTTGGAACCATGAGCCGCATTCCCAATTTCGCCGATGTCGCCTTCGAAAGAGTTGCCACGACAGCACCGGGGGGCAGCGCCGAGCCGTGGCTGACGCCTGAAGGCATTCCGGTTAAGTCAGCCTATGGCGAAGCCGATCTCGCGGGCCTCGATTTCCTCGAGACGTATCCGGGTATCGCGCCCTATCTGCGCGGCCCCTACCCGACCATGTATGTCAACCAGCCCTGGACGGTCCGGCAATATGCCGGCTTCTCCACGGCGGAGGATTCCAACGCGTTCTATCGCCGTAACCTCGCGGCGGGACAGAAGGGTCTCTCGGTCGCGTTCGATCTCGCGACCCACCGCGGCTACGATTCCGATCATCCGCGGGTTGCCGGCGACGTCGGCATGGCCGGCGTGGCCATCGATTCCATCTACGACATGCGCACGCTGTTTGCGGGCATTCCGCTCGACCAGATGAGCGTGTCCATGACCATGAACGGCGCGGTGCTGCCGATCCTCGCGCTCTATGTCGCAGCCGCCGGCGAACAAGGCGTGCCGCCGGAGAAGCTGTCGGGCACCATTCAGAACGACATTCTGAAAGAGTTCATGGTGCGCAACACCTATATCTATCCGCCTGCTCCCTCGATGCGGATCATCTCCGACATCTTCGCCTTCACCTCGCAAAAGATGCCGAAATACAACTCGATCTCGATCTCCGGCTACCACATGCAGGAGGCCGGGGCGACGCAGGACCTCGAGCTCGCCTACACGCTCGCCGACGGCGTCGAATATCTGCGCGCCGGTCTTGCCGCAGGCCTCGACGTCGATCGCTTCGCGCCGCGGCTGTCGTTCTTCTGGGCGATTGGCATGAACTTCTTCATGGAAGTCGCCAAGATGCGCGCCGCGCGGCTGCTCTGGGCGAAGCTGCTGAAGCCGTTCGGTCCGAACGACCCGCGCTCGCTATCGCTGCGCACGCATTGCCAAACCTCCGGCTGGTCGCTGACCGCGCAGGACGTCTTCAACAACGTGATGCGCACGACCGTGGAAGCGATGGCGGCCACGCAGGGCCATACGCAGTCGTTGCACACCAACGCACTCGACGAAGCCTTGGCGCTGCCGACCGACTTCTCCGCCCGCATCGCCCGCAACACGCAGCTCTTCCTGCAGCAGGAAAGCGGCACCACGCGGATCATCGATCCCTGGGGCGGCTCCTATTATGTCGAGCGGCTGACGCGCGACCTCGCGGCAAAGGCCTGGGGCCACATCCAGGAGGTCGAGGAGCTCGGCGGCATGGCCAAGGCCATCGAGGCCGGCGTGCCAAAACTGCGCATCGAGGAGGCCTCCGCCAAGACGCAGGCGCGCATCGATGCCGGCCGGCAGGCGGTGATCGGCGTCAACAAATACAAGCCGTCGGACGAAACTCCGATCGACATTTTGAAGGTCGACAACACCAACGTACGGCGGCTGCAGATCGACAAGCTGACGCGGCTGAAGAGCGAGCGCAGCCAAAAGGACGTCGATGCAGCACTCGCCGCAATCACGCGCTCGGCCGGCGAAGGCAACGGCAACCTGCTCGCGCTCGCGATCGACGCGGCGCGGGCGAAGGCCACCGTCGGCGAAATCTCCGACGCGATGGAAAAGGTCTTTGGCCGCCACCGCGCCGAGATCAAGTCCATCACCGGCGTCTACAAGCGGGAGGCGTCCAGCATGGGCAGCCAGGTCGAGAAGATTCAGGCGCTGATCGACGCGTTCGAGGAAGCCGAGGGCCGCCGGCCCCGCATCCTCGTCGCAAAAATCGGCCAGGACGGCCACGACCGTGGCCAGAAGGTGATCGCGTCGGCTTTCGCCGATATCGGTTTCGACGTCGACATCGGACCGCTGTTTGCCACCGCCGACGAGGCCGCGCGACAGGCCGTCGAGAACGACGTGCATATTCTCGGCGTCTCCTCGCTCGCGGCCGCACATCTGACTGCCGTGCCGGAGCTGAAGGCCGCGCTGAAGAAGCAGGGCCGCGACGACATCATGATCATCGTCGGCGGCGTGGTGCCGCCGCAGGACTATGACGCGCTCTACAAGTCCGGGGCGGAAGCAATCTTCCCGCCGGGCACGGTGATCGCCGAGGCCGCCGAAGAGCTGATCCACAAGCTCAACATTCGCCTCGGGCACAGCGAGGCGGCGGAATAATCCAGCAATGGTACGCCCTCCGGCATGAACCCGGGGGGCCTGATGTTGCGACCAACGGCAATGGGACCGTTGGCCGTTTTGCATCCGTTCATCTCGTGGCGTTTATCCCTCAGCAGACTTCCCGGAATGAGCGTGATGTCCATGATCACTGAATCGAAATCAGGCCACGCCGGATCGGCCCTGCGCATGGTCGCCATTGTCTCGGCCATGATCGCCCTCGCCTCACCCTTGCGCGCCGCCGAGCCAAAGCCCGACGCCATCATCAAGACCCAATCGGTCAGGGCCACCGTCCTCCTCGACGACAAGATCAAGGCCGATCCGGCGCTGTCAGCCGACTGCCTTGCCGAGGGCAAGAAGTGGATGGAGAAGAACGCCGCTGAGGCTGCTGCCTCCCGCAAGAGCGATCCACAATTCTTCAAGGATGGCGGCTGGGAGTTCGAGCGCAAATACTCGGTCCGCTCCGTCGTCGCTGACCGCTATGTCAGCATTGTCCGCGACGACTACATGGACACCCACGCGGCCCATCCCAATTCCGACGTCAACACCATCCTGTGGGACAAGACGGCCGCCAAGCGCATCTCGATCCGCCCGTTCTTCACCGAGACTGCCGATAATGGCGCGACCATGAACGCCATGCAGAAGGCGGTCCTCACCTCGCTGAAGATCGAGAAGAAGAAGCGCGATGCCGGTGAGACCGCGACCAATGACTGGTTCAAGGACGTCCAGCCGAGCCTGCTCAAGATCGGCGCGGTGACGCTCGCGCCTTCGACCGAGGCGGGCAAGAGTTCCGGGCTCACCTTCCACTATCCGCCCTATGCGGTCGGCCCCTATGCCGAAGGTCAGTACGTCGCCTTCGTGCCGTGGGAGACGCTGAAGCCGTACCTCACGCCGGAAGGCGCGCGCATTTTTGGCGGTGCGCGACCGAAGGGTGACGACGACAGCGGGCAGTAAGGCGCTGCTAACCGGAACGCGCCAGCGTCCGTGCGAGCGAGTCCGTCCAGGCGGGAATCCACGAGCCGAACAGGGCCTGCCAGCGATCGGCATCCGCCGGGTGTGTATCGAGCGCGACCGACCATTCGATGAGGGTGCGATCGCCTTCGACGATGGGGCGCAGATGCATGGTGCCCTGATAGCGCGTCGGCGACGGGATCTCGCCGGAGCCATCCTGCGGGTACGGCAGCGCTTCGAGGCCGGCATAGCTCAGCGTGTGCTGCCGGTCCGAATGATCGACCAGGCGCTGACGGATCCAGTTGCCGAGATAGCAAAAGCGCCTGACGGCGCCCACTTCGTCGCCGCGCTTGTCGTCCTCGATCTCGCTTTCACTCACCCCGTCGATATAGGCGGGGTAGTTGTTGAAGTCGCGGATCAGCGACCAGACCGTGTGCAGCGGATGGTCCAGCACGGCACTGTAATAGGCCTGGCAGTTGACTTGGGTCATCGGAGTTTTGTCCCTGGCTTCGATCATGCGCCCATTGATCGCGTCCATGTGGGACAAAACCCACCCGATTTCCGACTGGCCGGCCGATCCAATTGGTAGCGCTACCTTGCAGCCAGCGCGCAAAGCTGCCTAAAATGCCGCATTGAAACGAGCGCCCGGCGTCACGGGCGCCGCTGGGAGGGCATTTCATGTCCAGGATCACGCGCCGCACCTTTGCGGCTTCTTCCGTTGCAGCCGCGGCCTCGGCCGCTTTCGGTTTCACACCGGCGCTGGCGCAGGCCTATCCGGCGCGCCCCGTCACCGTGATCGTGCCATGGGGCGCGGGCGGCGGCACCGACGCGACCGCACGCATCGTCGCGGCACTCCTGGAAAAGGATCTCGGCCAGCCCTTCAACGTCGTGAACCGCACCGGCGGCTCCGGCGTGGTCGGCCACTCCGCGATCGCGACCGCGGCGGCTGACGGCTACACGATCGGCATGCTCACCGTCGAAATCTCGATGATGCACTGGCAGGGCCTCACCGAGCTGACGCCGAAGAGCTACACGCCGCTCGCGCTGATGAACGAGGATCCGCCGGGCATCCAGGTCTCCTCCACCTCGCCCTACAAGACGGTCAAGGAGTTGGCCGAGGCGATCAAGGCGGCCCCTCCCGGCAAGTTCAAGGCCTCGGGCACCGGCCAGGGCGGCATTTGGCATCTCGCCCTCGTCGGCTGGATGCAGGCGATGGGACTGCCCGCCAATCAAGTTGCCTGGGTGCCGTCGAACGGTGCGGCGCCCGCGATGCAGGATCTCGCCGCGGGTGGGCTTGATCTGACCACATGCTCGGTGCCGGAAGCGCGTGCCATCATCGAGGCCGGCAAGGCCAAGAGCCTCGCCATCATGGCGCCAGCCCGCAACAAGATCTTCCCCGACGTGCCGACGCTGAAGGAGGCAATGGGGATCAACTATTCGACCGGCGCCTGGCGCGGCATCGCCGCGCCGAAGGGCCTGCCGCCGGAGATCGCCACAAAACTCACCGCGGCGCTGAAGAAGGTCTACGACTCCACCGAGTTCAAGGAGTTCATGAGCAACCGCGGCTTCGGCACCATCTGGGGCGATGCCGGCGAGTTCACCTCCTTCATGGACAAGGGCGACGTCCAGATGGGCGAAGCAATGAAGGCGGCGGGTCTCGCCAAGGCGTAACTTCACCTCTCCCCGCTTGCGGGGAGAGGTCGAATTTGCGCGAGGCGCAAATTCGGGTGAGGGGAGTCTCCACATGTCCAACTCTCACCGCCCTTGTGGAGAGCCCCCCTCACCCCAACCCTCTCCCCGCAAGCGGGGCGAGGGGGCGCAGCACGCTTGCGGAGCCGCCTGCGATGACCGACAAATTCATCTCCATCGAAGGTATCGCCAAGCGTTATCCCGGCGCGGGCGGCAGCACGACGACGGTGTTCGAGAATCTCTGGCTGTCGATGGCGCGCGGCGAGTTTGGCTGTGTCATCGGCCATTCCGGTTGCGGCAAGACCACGGTGCTCAACATCCTCGCCGGCCTGGACACGCCGAGCGAGGGGGCCGTCATCGTCGACGGTCAGGCGATCGAAGGCACGAGCCTCGATCGCGCCGTGATCTTCCAGAGCCATGCGCTGCTGCCCTGGCGCACAGTGCTTGGTAACGTCGCCTATGCCGTCACCTCGAAATGGCGCAAATGGGATCGCGCCAGGGTGAAGGCGCACGCGCAGAAATTCATCGACCTGGTCGGCCTCACCGGCTCCGAGCACAAGCGTCCCTCGGAACTCTCAGGCGGCATGAAGCAGCGCGTCGGCATCGCGCGTGCGCTGTCGATCACGCCAAAGATCATGCTGATGGATGAGCCGTTCTCGGCGCTGGACGCGCTGACCCGCGGCACGCTGCAGGACGAGGTGCGGCGCATTTGCCTGGAGACCGGGCAGACCGCGTTCATGATCACCCACGACGTCGACGAAGCGATTTATCTCGCCGACAAGATCTTTCTGATGACCAACGGCCCCGGCGCGGTGTTGGCCGAGGTCGTTGAGAACCCGCTGCCAAAAGATCGGGGCCGTACCGACCTGCATCGCCATCCGCTCTATTACGCGCTGCGCAACCATATCGTCGATTTCCTGGTCACGCGCAGCAAGACGTTTGCCGCCGAGAAGCCGGATCACGATCCGCGCAATGTGCCCGTGGTTCACATTGGTAAACCCGGACTGACGGTCGCGACTGGAGCGATGACGGACACACCGAGAGAGGCGTCATGGCCGGGCTTGT
>NZ_PPPT01000170.1 GCF_006483445.1 Bradyrhizobium guangdongense
GGCGGGCGTTCGCGCGCGGCCATCCAGGCGAGCGCGAGATAAGCCCCGAGCATGATGGCTTCGACCGCCACGACGACGAGGCTGCCGCCGTAGATACCCGGGAACATCAGCTCGATCACAGCCATCGACACCACGGTGGTCAGCCACACCACCGCGCCCCACGGCGTTGCGAGCCACAGGCCTACGGCCGCGACGAGCTCGATCACCGCGAAGTAGACGGTCGCCGCCTGCCAGGCCATCGACTGGTTCTCGAACGCATCGTCCTCGCCGCCGACGAAGCCGGTGACCTGCGCCCAGTGATAGAGGCCCTTGAGGATCGAGAGCAGCGCCATCACGCGCAGGAACAGCACGAGGCGCCGCGTCCAGACGTTCTCGTCGGATTCGGGGCGCTCGGAAGAGATCGCGGCCACCGACATGGCATTGTCCCGGGCGTTGTCCCTGGGATTGTCGCGGGCGTCGCGGGTCGTGGTCTCGGACATCGTTCCCTTCTGGCCGCTTCGCCCCGCAAAATCAATCGCCTGCCGGCCGATTGCGGCAGGTCAAGCCGCGGTGACGGGAACCATGCGAGCTGTTATAAGAATAGTTCTATTCTTCGGAGACCAAGGAAATGGCGATCAAATACGGACGTCCGATCGAATTGCGCGAGGTGGCGCGCCCCGGCGCTGTCGCCACCCCTGCCCTGGATCTGACAATCCGTCCGCGCCGCAACCGCAAGGCCGAATGGGCGCGCCGCATGGTGCGCGAGAACGTACTGACGACCGACGACCTGATCTGGCCGCTGTTCCTGATCGACGGCAACAACAAGCGCGAGGCTGTCGCCTCGATGCCCGGCGTCGACCGGCTCAGTGTCGACCAGGCGGTGCGCGAGGCCGAGCGCGCCATGAAGCTGTCGATCCCCTGCATCGCGCTGTTTCCCTACACCGATCCGTCCCTGCGCGACGAAGAGGGTTCGGAAGCGACCAATCCGGACAACCTCGTCTGCAAGGCCGTGCGCGCGATTAAGAAGGAATTCCCCGAGATCGGCACGCTCTGCGACGTCGCGCTCGATCCCTACACCAGCCACGGCCATGACGGCCTCATCACTGATGGCAAGATCCTCAACGACGAGACGGTCGCGGTGCTGGTGCGCCAGGCGCTGGTGCAGGCCGAAGCCGGCTGCGACATCATCGCTCCCTCCGACATGATGGACGGCCGCGTCGGCGCGATCCGCGAGGGGCTGGATCGCGCAGGGCTCCTCGACGTGCAGATCATGGCCTATGCGGCGAAATACGCCTCCGCCTTCTACGGCCCGTTCCGCGACGCGATCGGCTCGGCCAAGACGCTCACCGGCGACAAGCGCACCTACCAGATGGACAGTGCCAACTCCGACGAGGCGCTACGCGAGGTCGAGCTCGACATTGCCGAAGGCGCCGACATGGTGATGGTGAAGCCCGGCATGCCCTATCTCGACGTGGTGCGGCGGGTAAAGGACACCTTTGCGATGCCGACCTTCGCCTATCAGGTGTCGGGCGAATACGCGATGATCGCAGCCGCCGCCAACAACGGCTGGCTCGACGGCGAGCGCGCGATGATGGAGAGCTTGCTCGCCTTCAAGCGCGCCGGCGCCGACGGCGTGCTGACGTATTTCGCGCCGAAGGCGGCCGAGAAGATCAGGGCGCAGGGGTAGGCACAAGTGCTGTAGGGTGGGCAAAGCGAAGCGTGCCCACCACTTTTGCTGCATCGAGTCGGGGTGAGATGGTGGGCACGGCGCCTGCGCGCCTTTGCCCACCCTACAGCGCCGAGATCGTGGCGCCAGAATCGCCTCCCTACACCCAGCCCTCGAATCGCCCAAAAATTTCCGCTTGGTAATCCCCGCGCCCTTGGCACGGGGATGGCCTCTTCCCATGTCCTGCCACGGGAGTTTCCCTCTCGGGAGGACGGACGATGTCTTATTCGGATCAGGGCCATTCGGGCGACATGTATCGGCACGCCTATGACCCCTATCTGCAGCCGGAACTGTTCCGCGGCGTCGCCACGCGGCGGGTGTTCGCCTTCCTGATCGACTGCCTCGTGATCACCGTGCCGATCGTGCTCGGCTACATCTTCATTTTCGTGTTCGGCATCATCACGCTGAGCCTCGGCTGGATGCTGTTCTGGTTGGCCTGGCCGGCCTCGGTGATCTGGGCCATCGTCTATTACGGCGCCTGCATCGGGGGTCCCCATTCGGCGACGCTGGGCATGCGGGTGATGGATCTGGAGTTGCGCACCTGGTACGGCGCGCCCGGGTATTTCGTGCTCGGGGCCATGCACGCCGTGCTGTTCTACGTGTCGGTCTCTTTCCTGACGCCCTTCGTGGTCCTGGTCGGCCTCTTCAACGGCCGCCGGCGCCTGCTGCACGACATCATCCTGGGCACGGTCGTGATCAACACCTCGGTCCGTTCACCCATTCCTCAGACTGCTCGGCCATAGTGAGCTAACCGATTGACCAAGGGCCTGCGTGGCGCGATGCTGATGACCGTTTCGGAGGCCCACGACGTCCCTTGACCCAACACTCGCGCGACACCCCCCAGTTTTACCTCACGGCGCCCTCGCCCTGCCCGTATTTGCCGGGCCGGCATGAGCGCAAGGTGTTTACGCACCTCGTGGGCGACCGCGCGGGCGATTTGAACGACCTCCTGACCCATGGCGGCTTCCGCCGCAGCCAGTCGATCGCCTACCGCCCCGCCTGCGACCAGTGCCGGGCCTGTGTCTCGGTCCGGGTGGTCGCCAACGAGTTCCGCCCCTCCCGCAACTTCCGCAAGGTCATGGCCCGCAACGCCGACGTCATCGGCGACCAGCGCAGTGCCGTGCCGACCTCCGAACAATATTCGGTGTTCCGCTCCTATCTCGACGCCCGCCACCGCCACGGCGGCATGGCCGACATGACCGTGCTCGACTACGCCATGATGGTCGAGGACAGCCATGTCGAGACCCGCATCATCGAATATCGCAAACGCGGCCCCGACAGCGGCATCACCGGCCGCGGCGAGGAGCTGCTCGCAGTCGCGCTCACCGACGTGCTCAGCGACGGTCTGTCGATGGTCTACTCCTTCTTCGACCCCAGCCAGGAAGCCCGCTCGCTCGGCACCTTCATGATCCTCGACCACATCGCGCGCGCGCGACGCCAAGGCCTGCCTTACGTCTATCTCGGCTACTGGATAGATGGCTCGCGCAAGATGGACTACAAGGCCCGCTTCCTGCCGCAGCAGCGCCTTGCCCCGTCAGGCTGGCTGCGCATCGACGCCGAAGGCGATGCGGCGTCCGAGCCGCAGGACTAGCGCTTCCGTCAACGGCTTTCAGACAGCCGCAACTTTGGCCGGTTCGGCGATGGTCTCCTTGGCGTCAACCGGCAGCCCGACGATAAATTTGAGCGCCGCAATTCCCGGCAGGAAGAAATAGCCGCCTCCCAGCGTTTTCGTGAACGCAGCCAGAGAGACCTCCTGACCGCTCGCCAATCCCGGCATCGAGAAGGTCTTCGGGAGAGCCGTGGGATCGTCCGTCCCCGCGATCGGATCGTCCGCGTGCAGCGTCCCAAAACCCGGGTTTCGAACCCAGCGCTGGTGGATGAACTCGAACTGCCGCTCGAGATCCGCATTGCAGGCGATGAAGAAGATGCCGTTGTGCGTGTCGTCCTTGCTCTCTTCGAGATAGGGCCGGCCACGGCGAAGCAGCCTGTGCAGCTTGGTCGACGTGATGCTGGACTCCACGTCAGTCCCCAGCGAGTCCCTCGGGTTCACGCGGCGGATGTGGGCTCCCCTCGGGCACACGAAGCCATTGGCATCCTCGACACGAAACCGGAACGCGTCGGCTTGCGAGTCCGAGATCGGGTTGTTCGGGTCGTATTTCCAACCCAGCGGCAAGCCGTTGTCCTGGCGGCCCATCACCTTGTTGCAGACCTCCTGACCGTACGCGTCACGAAAGGCATCGAACGCCTTTACGTTCTGCTTGATCTGGCGCACCGCCAGATAGCTCCCGTTCAGGGCAAAGCGGCCGCCGGGATACTTGGCGTGGCCCGACTGCGTCCACCCCTCCACATTGGGACAATAGGTGAGCTCGTTATATTCGTTGCGATAGCCGAGGATGAATTCGCCAGGCGAGACGAGGCGATCATCATAGAGGGGACCGATCTCATCCCTGTCCTTCCCGACATCGTCGTCCTGTTTCAGTCCCCGGATCACGGGTTGCGCGAGGCCATCGCGGAATCCGAACGCCTCGCGCAATTTCTCTTCCCCGCCGATATCATGGAAGGAGCAGGGATCATTCTCGATCTTGATGACGCAAAAAACCTTTTCGTCGATATCCGTAATGAGCGGTCCGGCGCCCTTCGGCGTCCATTCGGCGATCAGGACATGCACGGGACCGCAGTCGGCGCCATCAACGTCGGACCAGCGCCAGTCGCGGGGAGTGTCTCTCAGCAGTTGCTCACGCAATTTGCTGCCCATGCCGCTGCGGAACGGCGTCGGGAACGGATGTGCCTCGGTTTCCCGACACCCGAGCTTCGTGAGCCCTGCATAGCTGAACGCGATCGCAACCGCATTCTCGACGCGCTTCCCTTTCCCGATGCGCGCGGCACTGACCACCAATCCGCTCTTGGCTGCGAGCCATGCCCGGGCCGCGTCCTCATGACCGTCCCTGATCGAAAGCAGCCAGAAGCGGCTGCTCTGCAGCCAGCCATAACCGCTCCTCAGCATTCCCTGAATGTCCTTGAGCTGGTCCCTGAGATGCGGTGCTTCCTGCGCTTTCATGATTCGATGGCCCTCATGATCAGATCGTCGTTCCTGTCATTGCGCTCGCCGAACAGTGCATCACGCAGGCCGGTGGCAAGGATGATCTGGTCGACCGGCGTCTTGCATTTGTCGAAGCGGTACAAGTGCGGAAGCATGCTGTCGCGCGCATAGGATTTGAACTTCAGCTCGCACTTCACACCCCGAAAAACGCCAAAGCGAGTTGGTGGGAAGCTGCGCGGCTTGTCCACGGCCGGACCGGCTCCCGCCGATCCACGAGGCTTCAGCGTGGTCCAGCGCCAGGCCAGCGTCGTCCCGATCGTCGCGCCATTGATGAAATCGTCGAGATAGCCGCCAAAGCTGCCGTCATAATTCGAGCAGAACAGGTAGCGGCGGCCGCCCTCGATGATGTGCCAATGGCCGAAATGGATGCCCGGCGCAGTCCCTAGCCGGCCCTCGGTGAAGAACACGCGTCCGGCGAACGTCACGATGCGCAGTGACGTCCGTATCCACCACGCGCTCCAGCCGTTCGGGCTGCGGAGGTCGGTCAGACTGATCATGTGCGCGGTTCCGCCAACCAATTGGCCCTCGCACCGGTCGATCGACGCGTGGACTTGCTGGGCTCGCGGCACATCGTCTTCGTAGGGATGGAAGAACCAGTTGCCCGTCTTCGCAACCCGCTGATTGACCTTGGAGAACACGTTGACGAAGACGATCAGCGCAACGAGCGCGAGGAGGACCAGGGCGACGATCTGCCATCCATAAAGTTCTTTCGTCGCTGCATGATAGGCGTCCAGGATGATCCGCGGACAGAAGATGAAGACCATCGCAAAGGCGACAACGGCAAGAGCGAGCGGCACGACGACGAGCCAGCCGACCCAGTAGGTGGACCATGATGACCACGTCTCGGTCGGTCGATCGAGCTCACGCCAGAGGCTTTCCAGCCACAGCCGCCACGACTTGAACAACGCCGGCAGCGCGACCAGGAACAGCCATCCGAAATACAGGACCACGAGCACGACCAACGCAGTCCGGAGGCTCACGCCCAGGACCCAGCGACTGGCTTTGCTGATGAAGGCCACGACCACCAGCACGTCCGGATGCGGCGCGCCGAACAGCCAGGTCCAGAGGCCGACTGCGCCGCGTGGCACCGCACCGACCAGCCAGACCGCGACAAGCCCCAGGACGAAGGCCCCGACCACAAAGCCGATCTTCGTGGACGTGCTCGCGCCCTTGCCGCGCCAATAGGATCGTGGTGCAGGCTCGAGCGCCCAATCGAAGCTCGGATTTTGGAATGCGCGTTGGGCGAGCGCGAGCGCGAACGCCGCGCGATCGTCGCCGCACTGCCCCGTTGCTTTCAAGGCCCGCGCCTGACCACGCGTCCACTGAAGCAGAGCCTGCTCCTTCTCGATCTGCCGGGCCGTTCGATCGCGGGCGCCGATGAAGCCGCCATCAGCGATGCTGAGGCACGGCATCAGCTTGTCGAGCAATTGCCGGTTACGCTCACTCTGCAGCGGCGGACCGCCATCGGGCCAGTACGAACGGTAGAGCGCCCACATGGCCTCGCTTGGATGACAGATCAGCCGGTAAAGCATGTCGTAGGGATCAATGCCCTCCTCGATGGCCAGCTCCATCATCAGCGATGGTGTCTCCTCCTCCGCGTCTGCCCTCGCCGGCAGCAGCGCGACGGAGGCGAACTGCACCACATCCACTTTTCTCAACAGATCTTCCAGCCCGGTGAAGACCGGGCCGTTTTCGGCAAGTTCGGTCGTGCCTTCCCAGCCCGGCACGACGATGCAGATCATCTGCTGGCGGACCATTTCGAGCATGCCCGTCCCCTCTCGCCTGCTAAATGAAATTCACGAGCATACGCGACATCAGCGCTCCATCGTAGGCGATGGCCTTGCCCTCGCCCCGCGCCAGTTTCAGCTCGGGCAGGATCAACAGGCCGATCAGCGCACTGGTCAGGATTTCGACCGCGTATTTCATGGCGGGACATTGGCGGGTGCCGTAGCCGAACATCAGCCACCGCAAGTCCGCCTGATTGCCCCAGTTGCGTGTTGGGCAAAATTGGCTGATGTCCTTGAATGGCTTGATGTCCTTCGTCACATCTGGATCGAACATGGCTGAGATCGACCAGATCGCCATCTTTCCGCCGGCGGGACACGTCGCGTTGTGCCTCGCGCCTGTCACGAACTCGGTGTCGCGCGGCACATCGCGAGCGAGCAGCGGAAAGATCGGCCGGAAGCGCATCAACTCGAGCACATGATTGTAAACGGATGTGCGGAAAGCCTTGTTCTGCCAAACCTCATCCGGGCCGATTTGCTGGAGCCGCCGTGCCTCCTCACGCAGTGCTTTGTGAACCTCGGGGCGCCCGAGAAGCTCTTGCACTGCGAGAGCTCCTGATTGCACCGTCACTGGATGCGATATCCAGGCAAGTCCAACTGCGTTTCGGTCGATGAAATCGGCGGAGCGCCCATGCACGTTCCACGCATTCTCGATGTCCGTCCTCACAGCGGCGATGCGCGCCTTCAGCGCGTCCGAATTGAGCTCTGCCCGTCGCTGAACCCGCAGTGTCGCCGTGCTCCCAGCTAAAAGTTGCCCGGCGACATAACGGATCTCCATCATGTACTGCTTCTGCAGCCCGGGATCGTTAATGTTGCCATTCACTCCCGCAGCAACCCTCGGCGTCGCGGCACCGAAAAGTGGGTCCATCGCACGCAATACGATCCACATCAGATATTTGTCGATCAGATCGAACGGCTTGTTCTTGCCCAGCGCCCCGAGCTCGTTGACGAGCCTCTTAACCTCTGCGTCGGCGTCGGCCGGCAATTTCAAGTCAAGATCAGCCAGCCGATCATCCAGCAAACTCTTGTCGGCCGCATAGGTCGGGCCCGGATCCATTCCGATCAGATAGTCGCCGGCCGAAAGGTTGCCCGCATGCGCCGTGTTCGAAAAACTGTTCGGCCGCGTCAGCACGGCTTTGACGGCGCTGGCGCGGGCCGCCATGCCGAACCAGCCGCCGACGAACGGCCAACGCCGGAGTACCCAGCCGATCTTGCGCAAAGCGCCCGGATTGCGATTGGCCCAGCAAAAGATGCCGTAGGACAGGCTGCGGAGCCCCGGAGCCAGTGCGTCAGGTGTGCCGGGTGTAAGCTTCATGCTGCGTTCCAATCCTTGCGCAGGTCTGCGAGGGCTTCGGCGGCCCGTTTCTGGTAGAAAGGCATGCCCAAGCGATCCGCAGCCTCTGCGGTCCGCGTGAAGCAGGCTTCGGCCTCCGCCGCGTTGCCGGCATGCCGCAGCGTTTCAGCGAGTTCGTACAGGGCTTCGGTCTGGTGGCCGTACTCTTCGCCGGCCTGCTCGACGGCCTTGCGTCCGACCGTCACCGCTTCGTCAAGCCGGTCGAGATTGCGATAGGCAATGCCGAGGCTGACGCGCATGAAGGTGCGGCCATAGGGACCGGCCGCGTCGTGGATGCGGTCGGCAAACCCCTTCTCCAGCAGCCGGGCCGCCTCGGCGGCCTTGCCGTTGCGCGCGAGCGCCCTGCCCAGCACGCCGGTGCAGACGGCGAGCATGGTCGGCACGTTATGCGTCATGCATTGTTGCACGCCCTTGCGCGTCAGGGCTTCGGCCCGTTCCAGTTCGTCATTCTCGAGCCACATCTGGGCCTGGACGGTGTCGACCAGCAACCGGGAATACGGATGGTCGACATTCGACAGAATGTCGTAGGCACGTGTGCAAATCTCGTGTCCGGCCTCGACGTCGCCCAGACGCCAGAGCGTGCTGGCGTGGAATGCGTACAGATTGATGATGGGAATGGCGGCCCACCCGGCCTGCACGTAATGCGCCGACAATTCGGATCCGTAATCGGCCAGCAGGACCCGGCCTTCCACCGCGGCCTCGGCATATCGGCCAAGGGCATGAAAGTGCATGAGACGGGTCTGATGCGCCGCCATCATCATGTGGCGCCGCTGCGCAAGGCGGGCCGCGTCCAGCCCTTGCGTGGCGTGCCGCAGACCTTGCTCGAATCGTCCGCGCATCCATAGAAACACCGCGGTTTCGGTCGCAACCGCCGCACGCGCACGCTGATCGTTCAGTTGCACGGCGATCGCTTCCGCGCGCTCCATATTGCCAAAGATCTCGTCGATCTGTCCGAGCGCCATCATGGCCCCGATAGCTTCCAGCCGTAGCGCAAGCTCGAGCGTTTGCGCCGTCGATGCCCCGTCGACACGGCGCGCCGCCTGAACGCCCTTCTCGAACAATTGCAGCGCTTCCTGATTGGCCGAGCGCGAGATCGCGCGCGTCATCGACTTGACGGCGAACTTCGCCGCCTGCTCCCACTCCTCGCCCCTGAAGGCATGATGGGCCAGCGCCGGCGCAGCATCGGCGTCGGCCGCGCCCGGCTGCGCGTGCAAGGCCAGGAAGGCCTGCCGATGCAGCGCCTTGAGCCGCGTACGCGTCAGCGCTCCGAGCACGACGTCGCGCACCAGCGCATGGCGGAAGACGAAGGCGTGCGGCTCGAGCGAATCGCGCGCCGGATCAGGGCTCGTCAGCAATCCGGATGCGACGCAGAGGCCGAGCAGTTCCTGGGCACGCACGAGATCGACGGCCTGCATGGCGGCGATGAGGTCGCGCGTGACGGGATCGCCGAGAACGCTCGCTGCTTCCAGCGCCGACTTCGCGGCGTCAGGCAGCCTGTCCACCCGCGCGCTGATGACGGCGGCGATGGAGCCCGGGACACGCAGCTCCCCGAGCGGCTTCTGCAAACGGTACGCGCCCGGCGTTCCCTCCAGCGATCCCTCGTCGATCAGGGTGATGACCAATTGCTCGAGGAAGAACGGGTTGCCGTCGGCGCGACCGACCAGTTCGCTGGTGACGGCGAGCACCGAGGGATCATCGCCAAGCAGGGCGCGTGCAAGCGCGAGCATTTCGGCATCGCCCAGCGGCGCGATCGTCCGCTCCGAGAACCAGACAGCCTGGCCCCATTGATGCTCGAAATCCGGGCGGTAGCTGACGCAAACCAGGACCGGAAGTCCCTGAAGCCGGGGCAGCATGGATTCGAACAGCCGCCGGCTTTCGCGATCGGCCAGAAACACGTCTTCCAGCACCAGCACGAACGGACCTGCCTTGACGCACCTGTGCACGAGCCACAGCAGCGCCTCGCCGACACGGCGCCGTCTTTGTGCCGGGCTCAGCGCCAGCCACGCCGCGTCCGGCGGCGCGAGGCCAAGCAGATCGTTCACCGCCGCAAGATGGTCCGTGCCATCGGACGGCCAGTCCGCGGTCAGCGCCTGCATCGCGCTCTGCCTGGCATCCGCCGCGCCCGAGCGCGGCAGGTCCATCAGGCTTGCCACCAGGTCGGCGGCGGTGCTGTAGGCGCGCGTGCTCGCATAGCTTCTCGCTTGTGAGAGACAGACATCGACGCCCTCGCTCGTGAGAGCGGCCGCCCAGTCGGCGATCAGGCGGGACTTTCCGATCCCGGCCTCGCCGCGCAGCCCGATGGTCCGCATGCCGCCCTTGCGAACGGCTTCCAGGTCCGTCCCCAGCATCCGAAACGAGTCGTCGCGTCCGACCAGCGGCGCCCAGCGCTGCTTCCGCGTCAAAGGTGCTGCCGCCGAACTCTCGGTCTCGACCACGACTTCATGGAGCTCGATCGGGACATCCAGCCCGCGTACGGTTCGCACCCCGATCGGCCGCGTGTCGATCTGCTGGGCGACCAGGCGCTGGGTCGCGGCGCTGACCAAAATGCCTCCGGGGGCGGCCATCTTTTCGAGCCGCGACGCGAGGTGAATCGTCTTGCCGTCCGCACCGTAATGCGACCACTGATATTGTCCGACGATGCCGACGAGGACCTCGCCTGAATTGATGCCGATGCGCAGCCGCGGCGCGGCGACGCCATCGCTGTCGTGGCCGGGAATGCTGGCCCGCTGCATCTTGAGCGCGGCGAGACACGCGCGGAGCGCGTGATCCTCCTGTGCCAGCGGCGCGCCGAACAGAGCGACGAGGCCATCGCCGAGCAGTTGGCTGACGGTGCCGCCATAGGTCTCGACCGCGTCGGCGAGATGATCCAGCGCCTTGCCGAGATAGTTGCGGGATTCCTCGGGGTCCGCATGCTGCAACAGCGACGTCGAGTCGCAGACGTCGACGAACAGCACACTGACCTGCTTGTTCTCGGTCAGCACCTGCGACCGCAATCTGGGCCGGTCATGCAGCAGGATGATGCGCGCATCGCGATCCCCTGCGTCTGATGACAGGAGCGCGGACGGCTGGTCCGCTTCGACATTGAGGCTGGCGCCGCATTGCGAGCAGTAGCGGTGCTCGCGGGCAACACGGGCCGAGCAAGCGGGACACCTGGTCACGGCAGCACACGACGATCAAGAATTTGAATGAAATAACGCACGCTGACGGGCGTGATCATCGTCTCCTCCCAAGACGTGAACCTGCGCAGCAGAACAGAAAAGTCGTCGTCAAAGACAGCGGACCTGTCCAAAGGTCTCGCGCGCCGACCGAGGTCACGCGCCACCGATAAGCAAGTCCGAAATAAATGCCGTCGGCGCACCTAGTGCGACGCCGGACCGCCGATCATCCTGCGGGGAAAGAAATCCTTCTCGAAACAAACGATGTCACAATATGTCCCTGCCCTATCAAAAATTGAAATGAGTATACGCACCTCGTAGAAATTGAAAAGCGAAATCGGCCCGTGCCGATCCAAGACAGTCCGGCGAGCCCTATGAAAGCTGAGAGGGGATGCCCGAACCCGGTTGCCCCTGACCAAGGCGGCAACCGCAACCGGCCGACACTCAGCCGGTCAGCGTATCGTACAGCAGCTTCAGGTTCAGAACCACGATCACTGCGGCAACGATCCAGGCGACCGCGGCGACCGAGGCCGGGATGACGAACTGGCCCATCTTGCGCCGGTCCGACACGAACCGCACCAGCGGGATGACCGCAAAGGGCAACTGCATCGAGAGGATGACCTGGCTGAACACCAGGAGATCGGCGGTACCGCGCTCGCCATAAACAGCCGTGACGATGATGACGGGGACGATGGCGATGCCGCGGGTCAGGAGACGACGCGCCCAGCTCGGCAGGCGCAGGTCGAGAAAACCCTCCATCACGATCTGGCCGGCCAGCGTCGCCGTCACCGTCGAGTTGAGGCCGGAGGCGAGCAGCGCAACAGCGAACAGCGTCGAGGCGATGCCGAGACCGAGCAGCGGCGACAGCAGCTCAAAAGCCTGACCGATCTCGGCGACGTCGGCATGGCCGCTCTTGTGGAAGGTCGCGGCCGCCACCACCAAAATCGCGGCATTGATGAACAGCGCCAGCATCAGGGCGATGGTTGAATCGGTCGTCGCCCATTTGATCGCCTCGCGCCGGCCCTCGTCGGTCCGCGCATAGGCGCGCGTCTGCACGATCGAGGAATGCAGATAGAGATTATGCGGCATGACCGTCGCGCCGATGATGCCGATCGCGATGTAGAGCATGTCGGGGTTGATGAATATCTCGGTCGACGGCACAAATCCCCTCATGACAGCGGCAATCGGCGGCGCTGCAGCGGCGATCTGGATCGTGAAGCACACCGCGATCACGACCAGCAGTGAGATGACGAAGGCTTCCAGGAAGCGGAAGCCGCGATTCATCAGGATCAGCAGCAGGAAGGCGTCGAGTGCTGCGATCAGGGCGCCGCCGATCAGGGGGATGCCGAACAGGAGTTTGAGCGCGATCGCGGTGCCGATCACCTCGGCGAGGTCGCAAGCGATGATCGCCGCCTCGCAGGCGAGCCAAAGCAGGAAATTGACCGGCGGCGAATAGGTCCCGCGGCAGGCCTGCGCCAAGTCGCGATCGGTGACGATGCCGAGCCGTGCAGCCAGCGACTGCAGCAGGATCGCCATCAAATTCGAAAGCAGGATGACCGAGAGCAGCGTGTAGCCGAACTTCGACCCACCCGCGAGATCAGTCGCCCAATTGCCGGGATCCATGTAGCCGACGGAGACGAGATAGCCCGGGCCGACAAAGGCCAGCAGCCGCCGCCACCAGATGCCCGAGGCGGGCAAGGCGACGGTGCCGTTCACCTCGGCCAGGCTCTTGGTCACAGGCGCATCGGCGCGCCAGCCAGTATCGGCGGTCAAATCGGGTGATCGAGCATCCATGGGAGGAGAATACCCAACTTGGTCCTTATTGCAACTCATTTGCAACTGCATCTAGCCGGATCGGTTTCCGTCGGGGGGAGCCGTCATGCCCTGCCTTGTCGGGAAGCGGGTGGGTTTGACCGCCACCGGGGCGAATAGTGCGGGCAAATCGCACTTCCAGGGAATGAGCCATGTCAACCAGCTCCACGCTTCCGGCAACTTTCAACCGCCTCGCCTGGTCCAATCTCGCGGCCCAGTCCGCCGAGCAGATCGCGCTTGCCGCCGCCCCCATCGCCGCCGTGCTGACGCTCGGAGTCGCCGAGGGCGCGAGCGGCCTGCTGCAGACCGCCCTCACCCTGCCCTTCGTGCTGTTCGCGATCCCCGCGGGCCTGCTCGCCGACCGCATGTCGCGCCGCTCGCTGATGGCGGGGGCCGAGGCGTTGCGGGCGCTGGCGCTGGCGTCCATTGTGCTCTTGGTCGCGACGAACGCGCTCAACCTGCCCCTGCTCGCCCTGCTCGGCTTTGCCGCGGTCTGCGGCACCGTGGTCTACAGCGTCGCAGCGCCGGCGCTGGTGCCCGCTTTGGTCGGACCGGAGCTGCTCCCGGCCGCCAACGCACGGATCGAGCTCGCGCGCACCATCGCTTTTGCAAGTGGTCCCGCACTCGGCGGTGCGCTGGTCGGCTGGTTCGGCGCCAGTCCCGCCTTCGGCTTTGCCGCCGTGCTCTCCGCCGTCGCAGTCGTGCTGCTGCGCGGCATCTACGAACCCGCACGCGCTGAGACCCCACGCCGGCATCCGCTGCAGGAGATCCGCGAGGGTGCCACCTTCGTCTTCCACCACGCGCTGCTGCGGCCGGTGTTCATCACCCAGTTCATCTTCAACACCGCCTGGTTCCTCCAGCTCGCCGTGTTCGTGCCCTATGCGGTGCGCCATCTCGGGCTGTCGGCGACCGGAATCGGCATCGTGCTGACGATGTACGGCGTCGGCATGGTGATCGGCGCCCTGCTCGCGACCCGCGTGATGCGCCGCCTCGCCTTCGGCATCGTCGTCGGGCTTGGACCCGTGACCGGTTTCGTCGCAGCACTGGTGATGGCGCTGACGGTTCTGATCCCGACGCCGTGGCTCGCGGCGTTGAGCTTCTTCCTGCTCGGCGTCGGCCCGATCCTCTGGGTGATCTCGACCACGACCTTGCGGCAATCGGTGACGCCGCCCCGCCTGCTCGGCCGCGTCTCGGCCATCAACATCATGAGCTATGGCGCGCGCCCCTTGGGCTCGGCGCTGGGGGCGATCGTCGGCGGCCTCTGGAGCGCGGAAGCATCGCTCTGTCTTGCCGCAGTGATTTTTGGCGTGCAGGCGCTGGTGATCTGGCTGTCGCCGGCGGTGGCGCTCGATCGTCAGCCGGAGATGGTCGGCGATGGTGCGGTCGCGCGGTGTTAGCTCAATCCTCGGTGTCGTCCTGGCTTTCGCCAGGACGACACCGGGGGAGCAGCGCAGCTATCCCGCCAGGTACCGCTCGTAACTCCCCGTCACCGGCTCGTTGGTCGCGATATCCGGGTCGAGCGTATAGAGATCCTGCGCGCGGCCGATGCCGCGCAGCGCGTAGCGGCCGGTGGAGACGAGGTAGCGGCGGCCGGTGGCGTCGAGGCCCTTGTAGAATTCCGCCGACGCCAGCAGCTCGCGATCGACCGAGCGGCTCATCGAGGCGATGCGGCTGACCTCGTTGACGGTCGGGCCGACCACCGTGAAATCCAGCCGGTCCTCGCTGCCGATATTGCCGTAGAAGACCTCGCCGACATGCAGGCCGATATAGGCCGACGTGACGGGCTGTCCGGCGGTGGCCCGGCGGGCGTTCAGCGCGGTCACATTCTTGCGGAACAGATGCTCGGCGCGCAGCGCCGCGCGACGCGAGACCGCCATGTCGTCGCCGGCGAACATCGCCAGCACGCCGTCGCCGATCAGCTTCAGCACGTCGCCGCCGGCGTCATGGATCGCATCGATCACGGCCTGCGCATAGTCGTTGAGGAACGGGATGATCTCGTCGGGACCGATGCTCTCGCTGATCCCCGTCGAGCCGCGCAAATCCGAATACCAGAGCACGGCCTTGATGCGCTCGGTGACGCCGCGCGAGATGCGCCCGCTCAGCACCTGCTGGGACGCATCGCGCCCGAGATAGACGCGGCCGAGCGTGCGCGCGATGTCGACCTGCTGCGCGGATTTCACGGCGAGCCCCAACACCGGCACGAGGTCGCGCAACGCGGCGAGCTCAAGCTCGCTGAATCCCGCCTCCCGCCGCGTCGACCAATTGGAATAGAGGCAGTCCATCTGCCCAAGCGCACCGTTCTCGCCGAAGCGATGCACGAAGGCGAGATAGTGCCGGTGGCCCTTCTCGGCGAGTTCGTCGAGCTGCGAAAAGTCGAGCGACGGGGCGTCGGCGAGATCGAGCACCATCTCGTCATGGCCATGCTCGAGCATGTGGAAGAAGGTGGAACGGCGCCAGTTCTTGGCCGCGTCGCCCTCGGCCGTCGAGCCGTATTCGATGACATCGCTTTCGTTGCTCGGCACATCGCTCCAGCGGAAGGCGCGCCCTTCATAGATCGGATGCAAGGTGTCGATGATGACGAGCCCGCGCGACAGCTCCAGCCCCTCTGCGCGACAGCGCTCGCAGAAGCCGCGCAGCAGCTCGGCTTCAGGCAAGCCGGTGAGGCCCTGGCCGGTCAGCCAGTTCATCAGGTCGAGGCGGGAGGTTATTTGCATACGCCATTATGCCGTGTCTTCGTGACCGGCGAAAGGCAGACGTCGGTGTGACGCGCTCAGGACCGGCGCTACGCTCAGCATCCCGCCTTGCGCAGGTCGAATATGCCGAGCCATGGTGTTGACGCGCCCGCCATGCAGGATGCAAATGCGAGCGATGATTTCGCCGCCTGCCAGACTCGGAAACGCGCCGCAATGAGCCAGCGACAGCTTCCGATCATTCTGGCGCTCGGCACCACGCAGACGCTCGCCTGGGCCTCCAGCTACTATCTGCCGGCGATTCTCGCCGATCCGATCGGGCGCGATCTCGGCATCTCCTCGAACTGGATTTTCGGCGCGTTCTCGGCCTCGCTGGTGATCTCGGCGATGCTCGGGCCGCGCATCGGGCGGCAAATCGATCTCGTCGGTGGCCGCCAGGTGCTGTCAGGCTCGAACCTGACGATATCAGCGGGCCTCGTGCTGCTCGGCCTCTCGCAAAATCTCGTCGTGATGTCGATCGCCTGGCTCATCCTCGGCGTCGGCATGGCGCTCGGTCTCTACGATGCCGCCTTTGCCGCGCTCGGCCGCATCTACGGTGTCAATGCACGCGGCCCGATCACCGGCATCACGCTGATGGCGGGATTTGCCTCGACCGTCGGCTGGCCGCTGACGGCCTGGGGCCTTGCGCATATCGGCTGGCGCGACACCTGCTTTGCCTGGGCCGCCGCTCATATCCTCATCGGCCTGCCGCTCAACCTCATCATGCTGCCGAAGATCAAGGGCGCGAAGGAATCCGCTGCTACCGCCGTCAAGCCGCATATTCCGCTCGACCGCACCATGATCCTGTTGGCCTTCGTCTTT
>NZ_PPPT01000171.1 GCF_006483445.1 Bradyrhizobium guangdongense
CCTTGTTCTTTTAGAGGGCTTACGCCGTCCCCCTCACTCGCAGACCTCGACGTTGCGGATACGCCAGCCCCACGGCGTCATGACGCGCTGCCGTACGAGGTAGCAGCCGCCATAGTCGACGTCGGAATAGCCGTAACCGTAGTCGTAATAGGGGTCGTAGCCGCCGGCGTAATAAGGCCAGGCGCCAGCCCCGAGGGCTGCACCGACGGCAACGCCGGGCCAGAAGCCGCGCCGTCCATGCCAAGGCCCGCCATGGCGCCAGCCGGGATGGCCCGCGAAAGCGGGCCCCATCCGCGGACCGACGCCGACCATTCGGGGACCGACGCCCACAGGTCCGATTGCCCGCATGCCGCCGCCGATCGCGGCTGCGCGAAAGCCGGCGCCTGCGAAGCCACCACCGCGGAAGCCACCACCGCCGTGGAAGCCACCGCCGCCATGAAAGCCGCCGCCATGCCCGCCAAAACCGCCGCGCGCCAATGCCGTGTCAGGACTGGAAAGCCCGAATGCTGCGACAGCAAGCGCAGCCATGATCGCTTTTCGCCACATCGCCCCCTCCTTCTGGATTCCGCGTGAAAGGCGGACGAAGGCTAATGCAGCGCAGGCCGTCCCGATAGGGCTGGATTGACGCAAGGCTGCGCCGTCAGCAGCCGCGACAGATGCCCTTCAGGCGCTGATCGATGACCTTGTTCTCTTCCTGGACGACCGCGTCGGTCGACTTGCCGCCGCCTGCCGCACCGCGTCCCGTGCCGGTGGTCGCACCTGAGGATTGCGCCGTGCCGAGGCTGTTGGTCCCGGGCGGCGGCGACGGTGACTGTCGTGTCGCGCCTGTCGCGTCGCCAACTCCCGACGTCGTCGAGCCCGCCGCCCCGCCTGTCCCACTCTGCGCAAAGGACGACAGCGGCATCGCCGCCAGAACACAGGCGACGACCGAAACCGTTGCGTACAATCTGGCCATTGGAAAGTCTCCGTTCGGAGACCAACGGTAGAGCGGCGTGCCCGTTCCGGAACAAATTTGGCCGCTCATGATTTGAGAAAAGGAGGCGCAACGCGATGCGCAAACTGATCGCCTTCGACGACGACACGCTCGACAAACTCAAGCAATTGGGACGCGACAGGACGGCGACGCTTCAGGAGCTCGCGGACGAGGCCTTCGCCGATCTCCTGAAGAAGCACGACATTCCGACCGATTTGCGCGACGCCCTGCGCAAGAGCGTCAAGCTCGACCGCGCACCATCCAAAACGACTGCGCGCCAGAAAACCGGAAAGGCAAAGTCATGACGACGGATCGAGATCCCTTCGCGGAAGGCGAACGCGCCGCGCGCGAACACATTCCGGCGGAAGCCAATCCCTATCAGGACGGCAGCGACGAACATGCGCTGTGGGCCGCAGGTCACGAGCGCGTGGCCGGCGCAGCCGAGGCGCGCGAGGCCGAGGATATCTGATCGCGCCGGCGATCAGCCGATCCGCTTCAAGCCGCGCCGATAGAGCGGCGACTTCGCCTGGTAGGATTTTGCGGCAAGTCCCATCTTCTCGATCTGTGCCGGCTCGAGCGTGCGGATGACACGCGCCGGCGAGCCGATGATCAGCGCGCGTTCGCCGAACTCCTTGCCCTCGGTGATGACGGAGCCCGCACCGACCACGGCGTCGCGACCGATCTTCGCGCCGTTCATGACGATCGAGCCCATGCCGACCAGCGCGCCGTCCTCCAGCGTGCAGCCGTGCAGGATCACGTTATGGCCGACGGTGCAGTTCTTGCCGATCACGAGCGGGAAGCCCGGATCGGTGTGGCAGGTCGAGCCGTCCTGGACGTTGGACCCCTCGCCGACCTCGATCCACTCATTGTCGCCGCGCAAGACCGCGCCGAACCAGACGCTGGCGCCGGGCTTCAGCCGCACGCGGCCGATCACGGTTGCGGTCTCCGCGATGAAGTAATTTCCGTCTGAGGGAAGTTCGGGCGCCTGCCCGTCGAGCTCGTAGATCGCCATGAAGGTCTCCTCTGGCGAAGACCTATAGCAAAGGGCAAAGCGCCTTGCAGAGCGTTTTCGAGCGAAGTGGGCACCGGCTCGCGCGAAGAAAACGCGTCAAGACGAGAATCTACCCCAGCACGCCCGTCGCGCGCAGCGTCATCAGGAAGAAGGTGCCGCTCATCATGCTCCAGAAGCCCGCGATGATGGTGGCCATCATCACGAATTCGAAGCGGCGGTTTTCCAGCCGCGCCCCACGCAGCGTGTTGCGCATGATGATGAAGGGCGCCGCGAACACCAGGAATGGCACGGCGGCGAAGGTCTTCGGCGCCACCCCCTGCTGCAACAGCCCGAAGCCGGCGGGCCGCGCCGCAAAGACCTGGAACCCGCTGACCAGCGCGCCGGCAAGCGCGAACCCGATCAGGACCGAGAACAGGGAATTCAACGCCTCAACTGACATCGGAAAGGTTCCGCCAATACGCAACGCGACGGCCCAGCTGTGACAAAAAGTACGGCTCGGCGCCAGATTATACTTAAGGGAAGGTTAACACGGGGCGGCCCGACGGCCCCTTGCCCCGCATGCCCGGAATGCTCCGCGAATTGGCCGCCGCATGGCATATTCGCCTCTGATTCGTCGGCCAGCGGCCGACTTTTCCGGCAAGGCGCAGCCAAAGCTCAGCGATGACGATGTTTTCGGCAACCTCCCCCCGCAACGGCCGTGCACGGTCGCATCTGCTGCCGATCGCAATCGGCAGCGCCTTTGCGATCGCAGCGCTCGCACTCGTCGCCTATTTGCTGTGGCCGACCTGGGGCACGGTGGTCGGGGCCAGCGCGCCGGAAAAACTGCCGGTCAGCATCGGCAACACGCTGTTCAACGTGCCGACCGCGGCGATCCGGATGAAGATCCAGCGCCACTCCGGGCCGCAGGAGCGCATCGACCTCGACTTCCTCTATCCCTCGCTCGAAACGCCGGGCGCGCTGAAGCATGTCACCGCCGAGAACGTTGATGCGACGATGCAGCCGATCGACCGCATCTTCCTGTCGATCGCGGCGCATCACGATGCGCTGGCGCCGGAGACGCGCGTCGCCACTATCTATCCGCGCTATCTCGATCCCGCGCCTGGTACAGTCGATGACGGGCTGGCGATGCGCAAATTCCGCGCCGAAACGCCCTACGGCAGCGAGGATCTGTTCTCCGCCACGAGCCCGCCGCTGAGTGCGCGCTGCACGCGCGATGCGGCCACGCCCGGCATGTGCCTCACTGAGCGCCGCATCGGCGGCGCCGACCTCACCTTCCGCTTTCCGCGAAGCTGGCTCGGCAATTGGCGCGAGGTGGCGGACGCGATGGAGAAGCTGACGGCGCAGATGTTTGGCAAGCGTTCGTAGAGTTGCGATAGGCGCACGGCCGCGAGGCGAGGAGCACCGTTAGGCGGTCGCCAAAATCCTTCGATCCCGCCAACCCAGAATTGGCCGCTCGAAATAACGGTAGAGTCCCGCGGCAAGAACCAGGCAAATGCCGCCGTAAAGCGCGGCGGAGACCGCCGTGGCCAAGCCGATGCCCGGCTCCAATCGCCAGCAGGAATGAATCACGATGATGACGGGCCAATTGACCAGGTACAGCGAATAGGACCATTTGGACAAGGCTGTCACGCCGCCCCCCGCCATGGCTGGGAGATCGACCCGGCCAAAACCCCAGACCACGAGCATGGCAATCGATAGGTGCACGACGTTGAACAGCAATGTTCGAGCGAAGAAGCTGTGGTCCAGCTCCGCCTGGGGGCGCGTCAGAATTGCGACCGAGAACGCAAGGATCGCCAAGCCCGCAATGAGAAGCGCGGGCCTGTGTCCCGGTCTGATCCACTTGAGGGCGACATAGGCGAACACCCCCGCCATGATCGCATCAAACCTGAATATCGCGACCTTCCTGATGCCCGCCTCCATAGGCGGTTCAAACAGGATTACGGCGCCGATCCTCGTGGCGAGAGAGAGCAGGAAGACGAAAGCGCCCGCGGCGAGGAAGGCCCGTGTGGAGCGGCCGCGCGCCCTGCCGAATGCCATCACGACGAGCGGGAAGAAAAAATAGAAAAGCTCCTCTATGGCGAGGCTCCAGGATTCAGAAAAGAATGCAGGAACAGGACTGGCGAAATTCTGAAGGAAGGCGAAATACGGCGCCAACGGCGGAAGCCCCGAATGCCGGAAGATGAAGATGTTGAGTCCGAGGAACAGGTAGTAGTTCGGCAACGTCCGTATCCAGCGACGCGACCAGAAGCTCGGAAGCAAGGTCTGCCATGGTGTCTCGGACTTGAATTGCTCGAACAGCATGCCGCCGACCAGAAATCCGGAGAGGACGAAGAATATCTCCACCCCGAGAACCGCCGTGACGTTGGCAAACACGTTCCCCTCCGGTCCTTCAAAGAACCAGCTTCCATGGGAGACGAGAACGAGGCTTATCGCTAGCGCCCGCAAGAGATCGAGCCACCCGTCCCGGCCGGCAAGCTGAGGCGATCTATTCACTGTCACTGCACAAACCCGCCATGGCGCGATCAGCGCCATCCTCAGCCAGTAGCGGTTACCATTGTCCTACCATGACCGAAGGGGCTGGGCGGCCGGAACGGCGCTCCTGTCCGTTGGAGGGCATGTTCGGCGGGGGTCGGCTGGTTGCTTCGTTCGCTGGCGGCGGGCTGGCGCTCTGGAGCCGTATGATGGACGCACTCGCGCAGGCGCAGCATCCATCGCGCGGCGACACCCTTTGGGGAACGGACGGTGGCGTCGATCTGGATTCCCGCGATCTTCCGGCCATTCACAGATCGTTGCCGATCTCGACGCAACTGGCGACTCTTGCGTAACGAAGACCGCTTGATAGTCTTGGATCGACAGACAAGCGCGGTGATCGACTTGAGCGAAGCAGCGGCAGACTTGCCACCCGGCGCCCGATGCGGCCACGCCCGGCATGTGCCTCACCGAGCGCCGCATCGGCGGCGCCGACCTCACCTTCCGCTTTCCGCGAAGCTGGCTCGGCAATTGGCGCGAGGTCGCGGAGGCGATGGAGAAGCTGACGGCGCAACTGCGCGGGCCGAAGGGCTGAGGCGGGCGCGATTGGCGCCCGAGAGGGCCTGCCGGAAAAGCGTCGAAAACAACCCCATGCACAGTAGCCGGGGTACCGGTACGACGAATTACGTTTTATCAGAAATTAAGCTTGACACGTCTGGCAAATCGGGGGTAAGTTGGCATCATCGCACGATCCGTCGCCCGCCTCACGGGCAACGCGTACTCTTGGCGGGCGGCTATCCGTCAGGCGTATGAGTGCGGCTGAACAAGGACGCAAGCAGAGAGCTGAGAATGATCGTGCGTGACACCGACTGGGGAGCCAAGGTCGATACACTACAAGTGCTGCTCGTCGACAAGTCCGGAGGCGTCCTGTGAGCTTGATGACGGCGTCAAGCTTCGCAAGGCATGCGATGATGGGACTGCTCGCTCTCCTGGTGGCGAATTGCGATAGCAAGGCGGAAAGCTACCGTTACAAGCTGTCGCTCGCCGTGGATACGCCCGCAGGCGTGAAGCGTGCGTCGAGTGTCGTCGAAGTCACCTACTTTGCAGTGAGCGTTCCCGATCGAGGCGTCATGTATCGCCTGCACGGAGAAGCCGTTTACCTGGATCTTCAACCGGGCGCACGGCCGTTGGTCGCTTTGCTAACGCGGAAGTTTCACCGGCCTGCGCATATCAGCGATATCGGTTGGACGTTGGACGCTGGGCCAGGAATGGCTCTCCTGTTCAAGCTCTATGGGATATCCCAGTCGGGGAAACTCCTGGATGACGTGCAGCAAGTTGCGCGTTTACGCGGTCCTCGCGCGCTTGCTCTCGATTACCTGCCAAATCTCGTCACGTTTGGCGACGTCAATGATCCCAAGACCGTGATCGAGGTCGATCCCAACGATTTGCAGGCGACGCTGGGCCCGAACGTCGTCTGGCGAGAGATCACCCTCGAGAGCACCGACGAGCCTGTCACGACGGGTATCAAGACGAAGCTTCCGTGGTTGCAGCAATACCACGGCAGGATGCTCGATGGCGACACAATCAGCCATGTCGGGGCCAGGAAGACGTTCGCCAATAGTCTCAGCACGGCTGACTTCAAGTTTCCCAGTAATTCCAGAAACGAGTAGCTCACATGCCCACGAGTTGCGGTGCTCTGCACTAAACCTGATGTCTGTTCGATGTGATTGAGCCTGCAGGATGGGTAGAGCCCTTGCGAAGCCCATCCTTGTCATCTTAACTCGTCTTAACTCGTCATTCCTGAGCGAGACCGCCTGCGCATGACAGAGAAAGAAAGTTCGGACGCACTTCTTTGGGAGGGCGGCGGTGCTTGGATAGGCTTGTATGGCGCCACCCCTCCGCTAGCAACAATCTTGCTGCCGCTAGGCCACGCCTTGACGGCCGCAAGCAAGGCGTCATGCTCAAGGGCAATCGGACGTCGCTCTAATGGTTGCTACGAGCTGTGCCGTCTAAAGAATCGCCTCGATCCCCTTCCTTCGGATCACATCGAGCAGCACCAGAGCCGGGCCGCTCGGACGTTTGGCGCCGCGTTCGAGTTGCGACACGTATCCGACGGTCAGATTGAGATAATGCGCAAAGACGGCCTGACTGAGATTTGCCTTCTCGCGCATGGCGCGGATTTCTTTCGGGGTCACCGGCTTTGCCGTCGCCAGTTCAGCCTTGCCCAGGTGGCGCATGGTGATCTTGTCATAGGCGTCGTCGTCCATGACGCCGACCTTGTGCATGCCCTTCGCCATTTCCAGCAATTCCTTCGTGAGGCGGGCATTCGTCCTAGTCTTCTTTGCCATGTTGCACCTCGATCAAGAGTCCCTCTTCCACCGCACGGGTGATGTACCGATCATCGGCGTTGAGCCACAAGCTGGCCGCTTCACGCAGCGTCTTCAGTTGGGTCGCATCGATGTTGTCGGTCTCGTTCTTCGCGAAGCCGAACAAGAAGATTGCCCGCCGGCTCGAGCGGAGTGCGATCAGCATGCGGTAGCCGCCGCTCTTGCCCTGCCCCTCACGGGCGACCCGCTGCTTGATCAGGCCGGAACCAAGATCCGCATCAACGAGGCCGCGGGCGGCGCGCACAACGGCCTCGCTCAGGCTCCTGTCGGCGATCCGCTCGCGCTTCGTGAACTGAGCAACCCTCTTGAGCTTGTATATCTTCAAGAAGCCCCCCACAATTTGAACTATAGTTCAATGAATGGTAGTTTGCAAGGAAGGGGATCGAGATGGGCAAGCGTGGCGAAGCGCATAGAGTCACCCCACCTCCGACACCGTCGTTGCCAGAGGAACCCCATGGCTCGAAAATACTGGCTCCACTAAATGGTTGCTACGCGCTTTGAAGTGGCGTGAGTTCTGGCCACGAGCGAACGGACGCTAAAGATGACACCGTTGACGAATTTGCAGCGGATCAAGTCCTCCCGTCGGGCGCCGGTTCGCGGCGATACGTTTGCAATGCTTCTGCCGACGGCGACGTACCTATTTGGAAGGGTGATCTTGGTTGAATCCCAGCAGGGCCCGATGCCAGGCGCAAACTTGCTCTATATCTATGCATATCAGTCGAAGGCAAAGGCGCCGGACGAGGCCTGCTTGCGTCCCAACAACCTACTCATTCCGCCTGTTTGGACAAATCGTCTCGGTTGGACAAAGGGGCTTTTCGAGACAATCGGTTCCGGAATGCTCAAACCCACGGATTTGCTGCCGCAACATTGCTTCAGACGGCATGACTATGTCTATCTGGACGAGACGGGCCGACGACTACGCGGACGAGTCGAGCCGTGTGGTGAATGGGGCCTCGTGAGTTACCGATGGATCGACGATCACGTCAGCGATGCGCTCGGCATTCCGCGCGTCCCTGAATCTCCCGAGGATTGACGCATTCGAGATTGCAGATCACTGCAACTCTGATCGTAGCCCGGATGGAGC
>NZ_PPPT01000172.1 GCF_006483445.1 Bradyrhizobium guangdongense
CTGCCACCATGGTGGCAGCAGCCGTGATATCGTTTGCGGAGCGGGCGCCCTTCCAGGCGCGCCCCATGACGTGCCGGACCAGCGCGTTCGACGCCTGGGTCAAGGCGCGCGTCACCAGCGCAATCAGTGCGACCCGGAGGTCAGGGACCGTGAGATCGAACGAGACAAGGCGCCCCAGCGCCCACAGATGCGCCCGCCCCAATGGGCCGGCGATGCCGAGATGGATCGGAGTGAACATGGACAATTCCTCTTCAGTCGAAGCGTTGTCCCGGTATAGAACCCCCCTGCTGCCAACATCCTGTCAGCAGCAGCGCGACGGTTTTTGAGCGGCTCGCAAAAAAGAGAAAAGTCATGAGACGCGCCGACCGGCTGTTTCAAATCATCCAGGTGCTGCGTCGCAGCCGCAAACCATTGACCGCGGATGCGATCGCGGCCGAGCTCGAAACATCGAAGCGCACCGTGTACCGCGATATCGCAACGCTGATCGGCCAGCGCGTGCCGATCCGCGGCGAAGCCGGCATGGGCTACATCCTGGAAAAGGGATTTGACCTGCCGCCCTTGATGCTGACGCCCGACGAGATCGAGGCGGCGGTGCTGGGCGCACAATGGGTCGCGGGCCATGCCGACACCGCGCTGGCCCGCGCCGCCGAAGATCTGATGGCCAAGATCGCCGACACTGTCCCTGAGCGCCTGCGTCCCTTCGTGCTGGAGCCGGCGAGCCGCGCGCGGCCGAGCTGGAATCGCGAACCGGATCGCATGGACATGGTGCGCACGCGCACGCAGATCCACGAGGGCAAGAAGATCACGCTGCGCTATCGCGACGAGCAGGGCCGCGACAGCCAGCGCACGATCTGGCCAATTGCAGTCGGCTATCTCGAAGCCGTGCGCCTGCTGGCTGCCTGGTGCGAGCTGCGCAGCGATTTTCGCAGCTTTCGCACCGACCGCGTCATCGACGCCACCTACCTCGAAGAGAGATATCCAGAGCGGCGCGACGTGCTGCGCGCAAAGTGGCGGCAGAGCCTGGTCTGGGGTCCACCCAAGGACAATTGAGCTTCATGGACGAAACGGCCGCGATCGATCTGTCAAACCTCTGCCAAAGCTGCGGCGCCTGCTGCGGCTATTCCGCGAACTGGCCGCGCTTCTCGATCGAAAGCGACGAGGAGCTCGACAAGATTCCGGCAGCCTTCGTCAACGACCGGCAGTCCGGCATGCGCTGCGACGGCGACCGCTGCTCGGCGCTGCGAGGCAAGATCGGGGAACAGACGTCGTGCGGGATCTATACGGTGCGGCCGGAGGTGTGCCGCACCTGCATGCCGGGCGACGCGGAGTGCGCGATGGCGCGGCGGAAATTTGGGTTGCCGGCGATTTAGGGTTTGAAGAGATTAGGTTTCGGTGCGAACCGCGAAGCGGTGCGCTCCCTCTCCCGCTTGCGGGCGGAGCAACTGCACTCCCGGAGAGCACGCACGCGTAGACGTTTCCACACCGTCATGGCCGGGCTTGTCCCGCCCATCCACGACCTTTCCCGCAGCGCCAAGAA